>JBHHVD010000044.1:0-25728 GCA_046754105.1 Candidatus Krumholzibacteriia bacterium | reverse complement strand
CCTCGTCGTGCTGCACATCGTGCTGATCCGCATGCAGGGCCTGGCGCCGCTCGATCCGGTCGGCGAGGGCGAGCACCCGACCGCCGAGGAAGCCCACCCTGGCCGCCCGCGAGACAATCGGGCAGAGTATCGAGGGACGCAACATTTACGCGCTCAAGATTTCCGACAACGTGTCGATCGACGAGGCCGAGCCCGAAGTCCTCTACATGGGCAACCACCACGCCCGCGAGCTGATGAGCGTCGACATACCGCTGCGGTTCGCCGTGTACCTGCTCATCAACTACGGCACCGACGCCGCCGTCACCAACATGGTCGACAACCGCGAAATCTACTTCGCACCGATGATCAACCCCGACGGGCACGTATACGTCGAACAGAACCACGCCGACCCATGGTGGACCTGGTGGCGCAAGAACCGCCGCGACAACGGCGACGGCACCTTCGGCGTCGACCTCAACCGCAACTACGGCTACGCCTGGGGCTACGATGACCTCGGTTCGTCGCCGTTCCCATCCTCGCAGGTGTACCGCGGCCTCAACGCGTTCTCGGAGCCCGAGACGCAGGCGGTGCGTGATTTTTGTATCGGCCGTAATTTCTCGCTGGCGTTTTCGTACCACAGCTACGGCGAGCTGTTGCTCTTCGGCTGGGGCTATATCTACGATTACACGCCCGACCACGGCGTGTTTCTCGCCATGGGCGACTCGCTGGCCAGCTCCAACGGGTACTTTGTCGGTAACCCCGCCATGGGCGCCATCTATCTCGTCAACGGCGACACCGACGACTGGGCCTACGGCGAAATCCTGACCAAGAATTCGTTCTTCAGCTACACGCCGGAAGTCAACACGTCGGCGGATGGCGGTTTCGGGCCGCCGGACACGCTGATCCAGCCGACGTTCGATTTGCTGCTGCCGATGAATATGCTTCTCCTCGAGCTTGCCGACAATCCGCACCGGGTGGTCGGGCCGTGGTCACCGACGCTGCTCGCCGTCGACAACACTTTCGACCCCAACTTGATCCTGTCGTGGAGCGGCGGCGACCCCGCCGACCCGAATCCGGTCATCAGCTACGACGTAATCGAATACAAGAACATGGCTTTCGCGCTGGACCCGGCCAACGCCGTCTCGCCGTTGTGGAATTACGGCGGTTTTACGGCGTCTACGGCGCGGGCGTTCGAGGGAACGGGCAGCTATTACTCGGGCGCGGTCGACAACCGCGCGAGCACACTCGCCGCAGCGACGTTCTACACCGTCAGCGAAGCCACCGACACCCTGGCGGCCAAGGTGTGGTACGATATCGAGACGCACTGGGATTACGCCTACCTCGAGGTCAGCACCGACGGAGGGCTCATATGGTCGTCGGTGCCGGGCAACCTCACGACCAACGTCGATCCAAACGGCAACAACCGCGGCAACGGCATCACCGGCGCGAGCGGGGGGTGGGTCACGGCGATTTTTCCACTCACCGCCTACGCGGGCACGGACGTCCACGTCCGTTTCAACTACGTAACCGATGCCTCGGTTCTCAAGGAAGGCATCTACATCGACATTCCCAACCCGGTGCCGACCTTCGAGAGCAAGTCGATCGTCGCGAGCAACGTGACGGCAACCGGCATCGTCCACACGCCGTCGAGCACCGGCGACTTCACCTACCAGATCCGGGCGCGTGACGCCGAGAACCACTCCAGCCTGTGGAGCAACGCACGGACCACCACAGTGACCAACGTCGCCACCGGCCTGGGCGAGGTACCCCCCGTCGCCTCCCACCTGGGACCCAATTTCCCCAACCCCTTCAATCCGGTCACCCACATCCCCTACACGGTCGCCTCCCCGCGCGGCGGGCCGGTACCCGTGAGGCTCTCCATATACGACGTCTCCGGAGCACGGGTGGCGACGCTCGTAGAACGCGACGTGGCGCCCGGCACCTACCAGGCGGTATGGAATGGCGTCGACGCCGGCGGCCGGCCCCTGGCGAGCGGCGTGTACTTCGCCCACCTCACCGTGGCCGGCACGACCGTCCCGGTCCGCAAAGTCGTCCTGCTAAAATAGGGACCCGAGCCCGCCGTCCCCCGTTCCACGTCTTCGATGCGTTCACGGACGGTCGATCGCCCGCCGATGCACATTTCTTCTTGCCAGGATCCGGGTTCAACCGCTATTCATTCTGGTACTTTCCTTGCATGAATAGCGCCGGTAGCGACCGCTCTCGAAAGGTGAATGGCAAGAATGTACAAAAGGTTTCCCGTGCGAAGGCTCGTTCCGCTGTTGATCGTCGTCGCCGCCATCGCGGTCTACGAGGGCCGGGCTGTCCTGCTCGAGCCTTTGTTGACCCCCCCGGCGAGCGTCGCTCCCGAAACCGCCACCGGCGCCGCCATGCCGCCCGCGGACTCGTCGGTGGCCGTCGAGGCAGCCGTACCGCCGCCCACGGTGACGCACGGCAGGATTTCGCGGGGCGCCTCTTTTTTTGTGGAAATGCGCCGTTCCGGTGTCGACCCGCGGGTGGTCCACGACATCGTCCAGGCCAGTCGCAAGCTCTACAACTTCAAGCGCACGCGACCCGGCCAGAAGTTCGACGTTTTTCACAACGGCGGCGGACGTGTGGACAGCCTCCATTTCGCCATCGATTCGGAGAGCGTGCTGCGAGTCAAACGGGTGGACGATCGCTGGGTGACACGACGGGATACGGTCCAGTACCGGATGGAGCACTACGTGACCAGCGGGACGATTCGCAACTCGATCTTCGCCACGCTGCAGGAAAAAGGCGCCAATCCCGAGCTGGCCTCCCACCTGGCCGTCATCTTTCAGTGGGATATCGATTTTTTCAAGGACATCCGCAAGGGCGACACGTTCACGATTCTCTATGAGAACCGTGTTTATCCCGACGGCAAGACCCGGCTCGGCCACGTGCTCGCTGCGAAGATCTTTACCCGGGGGCGCGAGCACTTCGCCGTTCGCTTCAAGACGCGCGACGGATCGGAGAGTTACTACGACGCGCGCGGACGATCGCTTCAGAAATCACTCCTCAGGGCACCGCTTCGCTACCGGCGGATATCGTCGAATTTCACCCACCGCCGCCTGCACCCGGTCAGCCGCACGTACAAGCCGCATCTCGGCGTGGACTACGTGGCGCCGCGCGGCACGGCGATTCGTTCCACCGGCAGCGGGACCATCCTGGCGGCAACGCGCCACGGCGCCAACGGCAACTACGTCAAGATCCGCCACAACAACCGCTACACGACGTACTATCTGCACCTGCAGGGATTCGCAAGAGGGATTCGTAAAGGCGTCCGGGTCAAACAGGGACAAGTGATCGGATATCTCGGTTCGACCGGCAGGGTGACGGCGGCCCATCTCGACTACCGCATCAAGGTCGGCGACCGTTTCGTCAACCCGCGCACCATTCGCCTGCCGTCGCAACGGCCGGTGCCCTCGGCGGAAAAACCGTTTTTCGCCATCGCGCGTGATTCGTTCCTGGTGCGGTTTTTCGAAGCGGACCTCGAGGGGTCCTGCGTGCGGGTCGCAAGGCCGGAGCCACCGGGGCAGGCGCGGCTGGCAATGGTGTTCTGATTTGGCGGGCTCTAGACGATGCGGATACCGGCCCGGGCCTTTTCCCCCACTCGGCCGACGATGCGGGCGGCCTCGCACGAGGGCTGGATCCCGGACAACAGACCCTCGCTCTTCGCTTCGGGGACGGCGATCAACAGCCCGCCCGACGTTTGTGGGTCGAACATGATGTGCTCCAGCGTGGAATCGACCGGACCCTTCCACTCCACGGACCCTTCGACGAAGCGCCGGTTGGCGGCGCCACCGCCTGTCAGGTAGCTCTTATCCACCGCCTCTCGCGTACCGGGCAATACCGGCAGGCCGGCGGCGGAAAGCTCGATCACGACGTCGCCCGCCCTCGCCATCTCGAAGGCGTGCCCGACCAGGCCGTAGCCGGTGACGTCGGTGCAGGCATGGACGCCGGCGCCCGCCATCGCCTCCGATGCCGCCCGGTTGAGCTGCGTCATCGACCCGACCAGAGCCTCGTATTCCTTCGTTCCCAGGTCCCCCGCCTTGAGCGCCGTGCTTAGGATACCCGTGCCGAGTGCCTTGGTGAGGATGAGACGGTCGCCCGGCTCGGCGCCCGCGTTCTGGATGATGCGGTCGGGGTGAACCGTGCCGACGACGGAGAGACCGTACTTCATTTCCTTGTCTTTCACCGTGTGACCGCCGGCGATAACGATCCCCGCTTCCTTGGCGATCGCAGCCCCCCCGCGCAGGATGTCGGCCAGGACGCCGTCGTCCAGGTCTCCCTCGGGAAACGCGGCGATGTTCAACGCGACCAGCGGCCGACCACCCATCGCGTAGACGTCGCTCAGGGAATTCGCCGCCGCCACGCGCCCGTAATCGAAGGGGTCATCCACGACCGGCGTAAAAAAGTCGACGGTGAGCACCAGGGCGCGCTCGTCATCGAGACGGTACACGCCGGCGTCGTCCGCCCCGGCGTGCCCGACCAGCAGGTCGGGGTCCGCCTGGAGGGGGAACCCTTTCAGGATGTCATGCAAACCCGTTGCATCGAATTTGGACGCTCAACCGGCGCAGGTCGCGTATTGCGTCAGTCGAATCTCTTTTCCCCTGTTCACGGTTCCACCTCCTCTCGGGCCTTCTCCAAGATAGCATCCGCGGGGCGGGCGGCCAAGCGGGATCGCTTACCCTCCGCCCTTGCGAACGACGTAGCGGCGAACCTCTCCCTCGACGGCGCTCGACTCGATCCGGTGCCCGTGACTCTCGCACCACGCGGGCAGATCGAATTCGATAGCGGGATCGTCGGAGATGACCTCGACCGCTGCGTCCTTCTCGATCACGCGCATCGCGTCCGATGCCTTGATGATCGGCACCGGGCAAAAGAGCCCGCGCGTGTCGATCACGATGTTCGCCTTGTCATCCATTTCGAGTTACCTCCATGGGCCCCTGGAAGTTCGCTGTCTGTTTCGCGCGGGCCCTGTCGCCGATGACCCCCACTACCCGCGGGACAGGCAACCAGGACTCCCAATCGGCGGCGCTACGTGGCTCCCAGGCGATCGCGCAGCGCCAGGACCACGAACCGGAGTTTGAGCCACGGCGAGTACGGTTTGCCGAAGAAGGCCTCGACCCATTGCCGTCTCGGAGAAAAAAGCCGTGTCATGAAACGCACTTTCTCGGGCCACCCGTCCATTTCCAGCAGGCAGTAACGCAGCCGGTGTTGACGACGCTGGCTGCCACTGGAGAACTCCTCCTCCATCCCTGGCCACAGAAAAAAGAACAGGTGCTTGCGCACGATCCCGGGAGACTTCAGCCGGACCAGCGACGGCGGCAGCCTCATCACCTCGACGGCGTGCCGCATGGTCAAGACTCCCGCCGCGTATACCGCCCGCGACCGCATGCGTTCTCCCACGTAGCCCCAGTCGATCCCGTCTCCCCGGCGCGCCACTATGAGACCGATATCCACGGCGTCGAGCAGCCGGCCGAAACGAGACACGTTGTGGGTGACGCACGAAGCGATGAGTTGGTCCTCCAGCGCGAGTCCGGCGGGTCCTCCTTCTCCCAGCGGGCCGCCCCGCCGCCAGCACGCTTCCGCCGGGTCCGGAGAGCCGGGCTCGAAGAGCCGGAACCTCAGCCGCAGGCGGTCACCGTTGGGGTTGTGCAGCAGGCACGGCGAAAAACGCTGGTAATAGGCGAGCGCTTCCGCTCCATCGCGAAAAGCGTGCACGTTGTCCCGGCACGTGAATCCGGCACGGGCGCACGAATCGATGACACCGTCCCAGTCACGCTCGTCGACCAGGATCTCGATGGACTCCACGGGACGCAGTTCAGGCAGGGGGTAAAGGGTCAGCGCGTAAGCCACGTCCTGCACGAGGAGGTTTCTTATGCCGGCGCGGTCGAGGTCAGCGGCGAGCGATCGGGCCGCAGCCACGAGCTCGCGGCTGAGCGTCGCGCCGGTCTCCGCCAGCGCCTTCATGCGCGCCCAGGCCAGGCGCGACATACCCGGCCGCAGCGCCAGTTTCTGTAGCGAAGAGAGCACGATCGCCGTCACCGAGTGCCACTCGCACAGCCAGGTCAACTCCTGCTCGAACTCGGGTGCCACATGCGCGGGAATCCCCGGCGGCGGGCCGTCGTCGCCGCGAACGAAGTGAGCCAGCGTATCGGTAATGAATTCGATGGGCTGCATGCCGTCGTTACACCGGGGCTAGTGAACCTCTCTCTCCTGGTCCTTGTACTGCAGTTCGTAGAGCTTCGAATAGTGGCCGCCTCGCTCCAGCAGTTCCCGGTGCGAGCCGCGCTCGACGATCCGGCCCTTGTGGATCACGATAATGCGGTCGACGTAACGGATCGTGGAAAGCCGGTGTGCGATGACGATCGACGTGCGGCCGGACATGAATTTCTTCAGGGCGTCCTGCACGAGGTATTCGGTATCCGTATCCACGCTGGACGTCGCTTCGTCGAGAACGAGAATCTTCGGTTCGTACGCAAGCGCCCGCGCAAAGGACAAGAGCTGCCGCTCGCCCACCGACAGCGTTCGGCCTCGTTCCCCGACCTGTTCCGCGTAGCCGCCGGGGAGGTTCTTGATAAAACGGTCCGCGTTGATGTACCGCGCGACCTCCTCCATTTGCTCGGGAGTAATGGCCTGGTCGCCGAGATGGATGTTATGGGCGATATCGCCGGAAAAAAGAAAAACATCCTGCAGCACGGTCGCAATGTACCGGTGCAGTTCCCGCTGCCGGTACTGGCGGATGTCCACGCCGTCGATCAGGATACGCCCCTGCTGGACATCGTAATAGCGGGACAGCAGGTTGATGATCGTCGTCTTCCCCGAACCGGTGTACCCGACGATGGCCACTTTCTCGCCCGCCGCGACGTTGAAACTGACGTCGTGCAGGATCTCCTCGCCCGGGTTGTACGAAAAGTGCACGCTTTCGAAAACCACCTCGGCGGGGGCGGCGGGGATCGTCACCGGCCGGTCCGGGTCGTTGATGCGAGGCTCCGTGTCGAGGAGGCCGAAGATGCGCTCCGAGGACGCCATCGCCGATTGCAGGACGTTGTACTTTTCGCTCAGGTCACTTATCGGCCGGTAGAAACGCTGTGCGTACTGGACGAACGCGACCATCGAGCCGAACGTGATAGCCCCGTCGAGCACTCCCTTGCCCCCGTACCAAAGGATGAGGCCGATCGCGACCGAACTGAGGATCTCTATCGCAGGGTAGAATATGGCGTACGCCATGATGGTGCGGATGTGGGCGTCGTAGAGTTTCCTGTTGCGGCCACTGAACTGCCGGTACTGCGCATTCTCACGGTTGAATATCTGGACCACGCTCATTCCCGTAATGTTTTCCTGCAGAAACGCGTTGATCGCCGCCACCCGCTTGCGCAGTTGGCGGTAGGTCCTGCGCACGCTCGTCCTGAAGATCGTCGCGGCCACGAAGAGCAGCGGCAGCAGCGTAAACGTGATCAGCGCGAGCTTGAGGTTCAAGTAACACAGAACGATCATGATGCCGATCAGCGTGAACAGGTCGAGGAAAATCGCCACGACCCCGGAGGTGAACATCTCGTTGAGCACTTCCACGTCGCTGGTCAGGCGCGTCATCAGGCGGCCGACGGGGTTCTTGTCGAAATACGCGACCTCCATTTTTTGCAGGTGCTTGAAGATCTGCATCCTCAGGTCGTACATGACGCGCTGCCCCACGTATGCCATCACGTAGATCTGCAGGTAGTTGGTGGCGAACGCCATGAGCAGCGCCAGCAAAAAGACCGCCACGACTTTCATCAAGCCGGCGTAGCGGGCGCCGGTGTCGAGCGAACCATCCGGTGTAATGTACCGGTCGATCGCGATCTTGGACAGGTACGGCGGAGCGAGTTGAAACAGCGACACGAGCAGCAGCAGCGCGATGCTGACCACCACCAGCCCGCGGTACGGCTTGAGGTAGCCGAGGATTCGGCGCATCAAGGTCCTGTCGTAGGATCGGTCGAGCACCTCATCGTCGTCAAAGAACTCCACGCGCTAGCTCCTCTCGAGGCTGTACATGATGCTCTGTTTGCGAAACATCTCCGCGTACAAACCACCGGCGGCCACCAACTCGTCGTGCGTCCCCTGTTCGACCAGCCGTCCCGCGTCGAGAACCAGGATGCGGTCCGCCTCTCTCACCGTAGAGATGCGGTGAGAGATAAGAATCGACGTTCTCTTCTCCATTTCCTCCCGCAACGAGCGCAGGATACGGTCCTCCGTATCCGTGTCCACGCTCGACAACGCGTCGTCCATGATGAGGATCTGCGGGCTCCTCGCGAGCGCGCGGGCGATGGCCAACCGCTGCTTCTGCCCGCCGGAAAGGTTGATGCCCCGCTCGCCGATCCTCGTCTCGTAGCCCTCCGGGAAGCCGTGTACCTCGTCGTCAATCGCGGCCAGGCGACTGACACGGTCGAGCTCCGGCGCCTCGAGGGAAGCGACGCCGAAGGCGACGTTCTCGGCGATGGTCTCCGAAAAGAGAAAGATGTCCTGCGGGATCAAACCGACGAGCGTGCGCAGTTCTCCGAGCGCGATGTCCCGGACCGGCACCTCTCCCACGAACACCTGACCGCGCTGGGGTTCGTAGAGCCTCAACATCAGGGAGACGACAGTGGACTTGCCCGAGCCGGTGGGCCCGACGATCGCCACCGTCTCGCCGTCACCGATCGCAAAGCTCAGATCCTCGAGCACGTCGTCGCGGCCACCCGCCGGGTCGTACGAAAAGGAAACGTTCTCGAAGCGGATCGCGCGGCTTTCCGGCCGCGGCAGGTCGCCGCCGTCCAGGCCGCGGTCGATGATTTCCGTGCGAGTGGTCATGACGGCGTTGATGCGCTGCATCGATGCGAGACCCCGTTCCATGATGTTCATCACCCAGCCCAGGGCGATCATCGGCCAGATCAACATCGTAAGGTAGCCGTTGAAGGCCACGAAGGTCCCGAGGGTGATCACGCCGTCGATGACCTGCTTGCCTCCGTATCCCAGGATCAAAAGCCCGCCCAGACCCGCGACACTGGTAAGCAAGGGAGAAAGAAGACTCTGCACCCGGTAGAGTTTCATGTTGGCGCCGACGTACACCTGGCTTAGACGGTCGAATTCATCGATCTCGTGGCACTCGCGCGCGTACGCGCGCACCACCCGGATGCCACTGAGGTTTTCCTGCGCCCGCGAGTTGAGGCCCGCGAAGCGCTCCTGAACCTTTTCGAAATACTTGTGGATGAGTTTCATGCTGTGATACATGCCCACGACGAGGATACCCATCGGCATCAGCGCTGCGACGGTGAGCTTCCACGACAAGACGACCATCAGCGAGATCGCCAGGCTACCCACGACGACCGTGTTGAGCGAATACATCACGCCGGGGCCGACCATCGCCCGGACCGCGTTGAGATCGTTGGTGGCCAGCGCCATGAGGTCGCCGGTACGGTGCTTGTTGTAAAAGGCGGGGCTCAGTGTCTCGAGGTGCGCAAAAAACTCGCCGCGGATGTCGTACTCGATTTTTCGCGACACGCCGATCATGATCCGGCGCATCAGAAACCGGAAAATGCCGCTGAACGCGGTTACGCCCACGAAGGCCGCCGCGTACATGAGCAACCGCCTCTCGCTGAGCCCCTCTTCGAGCTCGTCGATCGTAACTTTCAGAATCCACGGGTTGAGGAGCAGGGCCAGGTTGGTAACCGCAAGCGCCAGCCCGCCGAGCGCCAGTCGCGACCGGTAGCGTCGGAGGTGGCGCAGGACGGTGGCAAACGCGCGCCGGCGTCTCAGTTTCGCATCATTGGTCTGCGTCATAATCGGTCCATCCGCCAGGGCGTGAGATCCGAATCGCTCGCCCCTTCGCGGGGTGTGGCGCGATACGACAGGTGTTCTCCAGCTCGGACAGTCCTCGGCGCGCGAGTCACGGGCCGCGCAGGTGCCGACCGGCGCGCCTGCGGAACTCGCCTGAGAACACCTGTCGCACCGCGCTCCGCATCGAGGGCGCGCGTCGCGGTTGTGCCGGGTTGCCTAAACAGGCTAGAATATAGGGAATATGCCGGATAAGTTCAATTTCGAACCCTGCAAACCCGGA
The DNA here is from genome assembly GCA_046754105.1 of Candidatus Krumholzibacteriia bacterium. GTDB lineage: Bacteria > Krumholzibacteriota > Krumholzibacteriia > WVZY01 > WVZY01 > JAZGDW01. Next base: position 15,653 of record JBHHVD010000044.1, on the reverse strand, counting down.
GGAGCGCGTGAAAATCCCGGACCGTGAGCGAGCGCTGGCGTTGCTCGAGGAATACACGAAGAACGACAGTCTGATAAAACATGCCCTGGCCGTCGAGGCGGCGATGCGCCACTACGCGAGGCGTTTCGGCGAAGATGAGTCGCTGTGGGGAGTCGTGGGGCTCCTGCACGATTTCGATTACGACCGTTACCCCTCGCTCGACGATCACCCCTTCAAAGGCGCGGAGATCCTCCGCTCGCTCGGCTACGACGAACTCCTCGTCCGGGCGATTCTCTCGCACGCGGACCACACCGGCGTCACCCGCGAATCCGCACTCGAAAAAACACTCTTTGCCGTCGACGAGCTTTGCGGGCTCCTCACCGCCGTTGCACTGGTGCGCCCCAGCAAGCGCATCGCCGACGTCGCGGTGAAATCGGTAAAGAAGAAGATGAAAGACAAGGGGTTCGCCCGCTCGGTCAATCGGGACGACATCCGCCGCGGTCCGGAGTCGCTGGGCGTCGAGCTCGACGAGCACATCGCCAACGTGCTCGACGCCATGCGCGGCGTCTCCGACGCGCTCGGTCTCTAGGGGTCGCTTTTGGCACGGCGCCGCCCGCGTTGACGGGCGAGCGCGGCGACCAACTGACTACTGCACAACGGGTTACGTGAACAGTTTTTCCCAGGCGCTGGTACAGATGTTGCGTCTCTGCCGGCTGCCATGCGTATCCGACGCTTCCTCGTCCGACTCATCGTTTTCACGGCAGTTCCGGTTTCACTGGCATCGGCGCCCGCCGCCGTGTCCGGCCAGACCGAGGGTGCGGGCCGCCTCCTGGGCACACGCTCCGATCCGATCGTGGCCCAGCTGGACCCCGAGACCTCGACGCGCGATCTGCTACAGCGCGCCCGCGATTTCGCGGCGTTGGGCGACGACGCGGGCGCGGAAATGGTCTACAAGGCGATCCTCATCCGCGAGCCGGAACATGTTTCCGCCATGGTCGAGCTGGCCCTTATCTACGAAAATAACGGAAAATTACTATACGCCATGGGGTTACTCACGCGCGCCTCCCTGGCCAAACCCTACGACGCCGCCATTATCGACCGCCACCACCAGATCGTCACCAAGCTCTCGCTCCAACTGCGGGCCGAGGTGGACTCCCTCCTCGCCCAGGGCGCCTACGATCTCGCCATACCCAAGCTTGCCAGCCTGCTCACCACCGAGCCGGAAAACCCGGAACTATACTACCGCAAGGCGCAATGCCATTTGCAGCTCGGCCGCCCCGACGTCGCCCTCGCGGAGATCGAAAAGGCGCTGAACCTGCGCAAGGCGCAGATGTACTTCGAGTTGCAGGAAGCGGCGGCCGCAGCCGTCCGCGACGGCGAGATTCGTGACCTGGTCGGGAGGGCGGAGGTCCTTCTTCCCGCCGTGACGCCGTCGGGGAAGGAAGAGGTGCTGGGCTACCTCGCGCGCATTCTCGAGCTCGACCCCGACCACGAGTGGGCCAGGGGCCATTTCGATTCGCTGACCGCTTCGGGGGAGAAGAAGGAGCGCTCGCGGGTCACCAGCCACCTGGCCGCGTTCGGCGCACGGATCAGCGGCGTGGTTCGAAGAATCGGCCGCGGTGCTCTCGACCTCCTCCGAGTGCTTTACCGGCACCTGGAGTTCCTGCTGATGATCCTTCTCGTTTTCTTTATCTTGAACTCGCCGTTCACCCATATGCTGGTCCGCGGTTTTTCACCACGGCAGTCGCTTGCCGGCCAGCTCGGGCAGTTCACCATCCACGAGGTGCTCACCTTGCTCAACACGCACCAGAGCACCGGCGCCTTGAGGTTGAAGACGCCCGCGATCAAAGGACACATCTACTTCGAAGACGGCGAGGTCTATCACTGCAAGTGCAAGCGCAAAACGGGCCGCAAGGCCCTGCAGCAACTGCTCGAAAACGCGGGTGAGGGTTTCTTCGTGTTCACCGAAGCCGCGGGGGCCAACCAGAAGACGATCGATACGCCGTTGAGCCTGATCCTGATGGAGCTTCCGGAAAGAACCCAGTCCGTTACCTCGAAGAGCATCCTCCAGAAGAAAAAGCGAAAATCCAGGATGAAGACCCTTCTCGGGTCCAAGAGCTGATTTGCGGAAGGCGGCTGTTGGGCTGGCGGCACGGGAGTGTGGGCGTACGGGCCCGGCCGAACGTCGTCCGGAACGGGACCAGATCAGGTGACGACTTCGGGGATGGGAACGTAGTCATCGACGGACGGATCGCCCTCCGGCAGACTTTGCAGGCGCACGGGAGCCCCGTCGCCGGCCTCGTCACCCCGTCGCAGGAATTCCACGATGTCGCCGGCCTCGTCACCCTCCCGCTCGACCAGCGCGAGATAGTAAAGACCGCCGTGTTCTCCCCTCACCAGAACGTCACCCTCGGAAAGTGCCCGGGCGCAGCGTTTGAGGAACGACTGCGCGCCGGGGCCCGACGGTCCCGACCCGTTGCCCCCCACCTCGCACCGAAAAAACGAGATACGTTTGTCGCTCAGTTCCGCCGCCCTGCGCAGGCTCCTCACCGGGAAAACGAAGTCCGCCGTGCGGTCGTATGCGGGCAGCACCGGGAGCCGCAAACGCACTCCGTCGCCGACGTCCATCGTGCCGCCGAGCGATTCCACCAGGTGGCGGCACGCCCGGAATTCGAACTCGCGTGTACCACCGCATGCCGGGTTGTCGGTGCGCTTCCCGGCGTCGCCGCGTCCGGGAGAACCCGGGATCGAACTGCCATCGCCGGCAAATTCGACCACGACGTCGCCGCCTTCCCCGTGGATCTCGTACGCGGGGCGGGTGGCGCCGCCAACCTCGAGCAGACATTGAATGACGGTCCGCAACCGTTCCGGATCGGTAAACAGGTACAGGTCACCGTCCGGCGGGGCTGTTTCGGCATCGTGCCCCTTTCTGGGCGTGCTCTCTACGAGCCGTCGGAGATTGACCAGCCGCCGTGCGACGGAAACATCCCCGAGCGTTATCTGCAGCAGGTCGAGCTGTTTTTCCACCATGCGGATGATACGGTTTACGTTTCGCCGGCTGATACCGAGCAACCGGCTTTGCGCCGCATCCAGCCCGGCACTCCTCTCGACGAACAACCCGTCGAGGGCGAGCTTGATCGCCGTCAGCGGCGTTCGCAGCTCGTGCGACATTTCGGTGAGGAACTCCGCCCGGAGCCGGTCGAGGTCCGTACCGCCGCCGGTCGCGGCGGGTTCATCCAGGACCTGCCTGACGAGGAGACGGAAGCGAGAAAGGTCCTTGATCGGCTTCTGGAATATGTGGCTTACGCCGAGCCCGCGTGCCTGTTCGACCACGTCCGGGCCCATAAACCCCGTCATCAGTATCACGGGCACGCGGTAACCGGCGACGCGCGCGCTTTCGGCAAACTGCAACCCACTCATGCCGGGCATTTGCACGTCGCTGATGATCAGCTCCGGTCTGTCGTCGGCCATGCGGTCCAGCACACCGATCGGAGAGGCGAACGTCTTGACGCGGCACTTCTCCTTCTCGAGCAGGCGGGCCAGCATTTTTCTCATCAGGCCGTCGTCGTCGATCAAGAATACGGTTTTCATCGGGCCTCCACCCTGGAACCTCACGGTTCCGCTGCAAGGACAAGTCACACACGAACCAAAGGGTGTTGGTAACCGACCGTATGGCAAGGTCTGTGCCACAGAAAAGACGCGTTCTTATGCTGTATTCCCGGCACGGACGGCGGGCAGGAATGGTCCGTCCTGGGACCCTAGAAGCAACGAGGGGAAACATGACGCCGCCGGGGACGGGGGACCCGCGGGCCGGGGTGCGAAGCAAACTGCAAGCGGCCGTGATTCAGTGCGCAACGCCGCAGCGACGCCGTGCTAGCGGTAATGAATCCGGATGCCCACGACGGCGGCGAAATCGACCGCGCGCCGGCTCTCGTCGCCGCCTTCCGCCTGGAACGACACGTAGAACGCGGTGGCATCGCTGTAGCGCAGGTCCGCGTCGACAAAGTACAGCTCGCGTGGTGTGTCACCCCGAAACAGATAGGCGAGCACGCCGCCCTCCACGTCGAGCCGCTCGAGCGGGCTGAACACCACGCCGCCGGCCACCGTCATGAAGCTGGGATAGAGGTCGGCCTGCTTGAGTTTGTCCCGCACGCGGGTCGGGTGTGTGCCGGCTGCGTAGATCCACAGGGCCGTAGTCGACGAAAGCGTGTCGATGGCGGCCACGCCCCCCTCGACGTCCACACTGGCCGTCGAATAGGGAAACAGTTCCGCACTACCCGATCCCGCCCGAAACGCACCCACCAGGAACAACGCCCGCTGGTTGCCGGTCGCGACCTGGGTTCGCACCCGCAGGCGCGCGTCGCTGAATCCGTCTTCGCTGTCGTTGGGTGCTGTGAGGGAAACGTAGGACAATTCGCCGCGCAGTAGCAACCGGGACTTGAGGGGTACCTGTACGCCGAGAGTGTACAACGATGCGTCGTGGCTGGGGGCGTCGGCACGTACCGCCTGGCTCTCCACCGCCGCCCTGCGCGAGGCGCGCAAAAACGACGAAAGCCGCCCCGGATCCTCATAAATGCCGGTTGAGGACGCGGACGACGGCCCTGACAAAACGGCTACAGCGACCAGCAGCCTGCCGGCCCGTAGCGCACATACGGGAATGCCTTCTACTTTACTCCTTCGAGAAGCTGGATCCTGCCCTGTCTCAAGAATTGCACCCACACGGTCTTCCTTCCCCCCGGCAGCTCGCCCTTCGAGACGACCTTTCCGAAGTCGTTCCAGGACCGGTGATGGAGCACATCACCGATAGTGTAGGTCTGATCCTCGGCGTACTCCTTTGCGTTATCGATATCGAGGTCTTCGAGAGCGAGCTCCTGCGCTTCCGCCTGTGGTTTCGCCACCGCCCCCGCATCCTGCGCGGGCATGTACGGCAGGAAACCCTGACAGCCCGGACATTTCAACCACACGACCCCCTTGCTGCTACCCTGCTTGACCTCTTCCATTTCGAAATGGTCCTTGCATACCGAGCAGTACTGGTTGATCGTCTTTGTCTTCGTACCGGGCATTACGCCGCCTTCGTCTTACGAGACCGTTACCTTGCAACACTCACTGGCTTCCGCCCTGCTGTGGAACTTCATTCCGCACAGCGTGCACACGAAGCCGCCGTCCAATCTGCCGTCCGCTTCCGCTCGTTTCAACAGCTGCACAAACTTCACGTATTCCTTGTCTTTCTTCAAAAGACCCTGCTTTTCCTGTCCTGACATTTCTTTACTCTCCTCATGGTAAGTGCTGACAACGGGAATCAGCTCCATTTCGATGGGGAGACACAGGATGCTGTGCTTGTGTCCAGCAAGTACACAATATCTTGTGCGAAACTAGACAATTCGCACAACGACGTCAAGCACAAAATGCGGGTCAGTTCGAAAAAACGGTGGATAATGAAGGCAGCAACAATAGAAATATATACCAATATGCCCCGTTGCGCAAGACGCAACGAACAAAAAAATCATTCAACGTATCGCGACCGGAAACTTACAGTTTCAGTGCGTGTTGCAAATCCGCTTCAAGGTCTTCGACGTCTTCGATGCCGACGGAAATGCGAACCAGTCCCTCGGTAATCCCCATGCGATCGCGTTCTGCCTTTGGCACACTTCCGTGTGTCATCGACGCCGGGTGGCTGATGAGGCTTTCGACGCCACCGAGGCTTTCCGCCAGCGTGAAGACGCGCGTCTCTTCCATTACGCGAGCGGCGCGTTCCTGCGATCCCACGTCGAACGAAATCATTCCACCAAAACCTCGCGACTGCCTCTTCTGGAGTTCGTGCTGCGGGTGGTCCGGCAAGCCCGGGTAATAGAGCTTGTCGATGGCCGCATGCCCCGAGAGAAACGCCGCCAGGTGGCGCGCGTTCGCCTCGGTCTGGCGCATGCGCAGGGCGAGTGTCTTGGTACCGCGGAGCGCCAGCCAGCAGTCGAACGGCCCCGGCACCGCTCCCACGGCGTTCTGCAGAAAATGAAACCTCTCGGCCAGCGTCCCGTCGTTCACTACGACGATTCCACCCACCATGTCGCTGTGGCCGTTCAGGTATTTCGTCGTGCTGTGAACGACAATATCCGCACCGAGATCGAACGGCGTCTGGAAATACGGGCTCATGAACGTGTTGTCCACCGCGAGCAGCGCACCCCGATCGTGCGCGAGCCGTGCGGCCGCTTCGAGATCCGTGACTCTCAACATGGGGTTGGTCGGCGTCTCGATGAACACTAGCTTCGTCTGCTCGGACAACGCCGCTTCCAGCATCTCCACGTTCGCGGTATCCACGAACTTGAACTTCAACCCGTAGTTCTTCAGTACCTGGTCGGCGAGGCGGTACGTGCCGCCGTAAACGTTGTCGGTGACCAGGATCTCGTCGCCCTGTTTGAATTGATATAGAATCGCGGAAATGGCGGACAAACCGGACGCGTACGCGATGCCAAACCTGCCCTTTTCCAGCACGGCGATGTTGCGCTCGAGCGCTTCACGCGTGGGGTTCTGTGTGCGGGCGTACTCGTACCCCCGGTGTTTGCCGAGACCGTCCTGCTCGTACGTCGACGTTTGAAAAATCGGTTGCATGACGGCGCCGGTGTTCGGCTCCGAAGACTGGCCGCCGTGTACGGCGTCGGTCGAGAATCCCATAACGTACCTCCCTGTCAACGCTCCGCGCCGTGAAGAGCGCATAAGTTACTGTAATTGAGCAAGATAATTGCTTGAGAGCGGGCGAGTCCGTCGGGCCGTATCGTGCGCGGCGCCGTCATCCGATTTCGGAGAGCATGTACTCGACGAGGTCGGCCTTCGTCAAAATCCCCCGCGTCCCGCCGTCCTCCACGACCAGGATCGCCATGGTCCCCTTGGAAAACAGCTTGAGGGCGTCGGCGTAGTGGGCGTCGATGCTCAAGACGGGGAACGGATCCTCCATGAGTGCCTCGACCGTATCGTCTCCGGTCACTTTTCCGGCGAGCAGCCGATCGAGCAGCTCCCCTTCGGACACCCTGCCGGTCCAATCCTCGTCCCGCTTCACGGGCAGCTGGGTCACACCGAATTCCTTCATCTGTGCCAGTGCCGCGTGCACGCTGTCCGTGACCTTCACGTAGGCAACCGGTGGTATCTCCGTTGACTTGGCCTCGAGAAAATCGCCGACGGTGAGCTGCTTCGTATCCAGCATCCGGTTCTCGCGCATCCACTCGTCGGAGTGGAACTTGGACAGGTATCTCTCTCCGGAGTCCGGAAGCAGTACGACCACGATCTTGTCCTCGCCGAGCGTGCGCGCGACTTCGAGGGCGACTGCGACCGCCGAACCGCACGATCCGCCCACCATGAGCCCCTCCTCGCGCGACAACCGGCGGGCCATGTTGAACGATTCTCGATCGCCGACCGTGATGATGTCATCTACGTACTGGTATTCGAACGCGCTCGGCACGATGTCTTCGCCGATCCCCTCGACGAGGTACGGATGCGCCGTGCCCGTTTTCTTCGTGTAGAAGAAATCGCGCAGAATGCTTCCCTCAGGGTCGGCGCCGACGATGCGGACCGACGGGTTCTGCTCCTTGAGATAGCGCCCCACGCCGCTGATCGTGCCGCCGGTACCGACGCCGGCAACGAAGTAATCGATCTTACCGCCGGTGTCCTTCCATATCTCGGGGCCGGTGGTTTCGTAATGCGCGCGCGGGTTCACCGGGTTGAAATACTGGTTGGCCAGCAGCGCGTTCGGGGTCTGTTCCACGATTCGTTTGGCGACGGAGTAGTAGCTCTCTTCCGATTCCGGCGGCACGGCCGTCGGACACGTAATCACGTCGGCGCCGAACGACTTGAGCAGACGGATCTTTTCCTGGCTCATCTTGTCGGGCATCGTGAAGACCGCTTTGTACCCCATCACCGCAGCCACGAGCGCGAGCCCGACCCCGGTGTTACCCGACGTGCATTCCACGATCGTTCCGCCCGGTTTGAGCTCTCCCCGCTCGACGGCGTCCTCGATCATCTTGACACCGATGCGATCCTTAACACTTCCCCCCGGGTTGTAGCACTCCGCCTTGGCGAGAACCGTGGCTTTCACACCTTTGGTCACGTTGTTGAGCCTGATCAGCGGCGTGTCCCCGATGGTCTCGAGGACGTTCTTTGAATACTTGACTTGTGAAAGACGCTCCGGCATTGGCCTTCTCGATTGTTAAGATTGAATCGCCGCGCCGGGCGGGGAACACGCCTTGCGGGCGGCACTAATTCCTTTATAACAGAGCAATTTCTACGTGTCAACCGACGCGGCCGCCGGCGCGATTACTGGCGGCGGCGAGCGATCGGCAGAAGAGTCCTGGCGTCGTGGCCGTAGGCGATGATTTCCGCCGTCGTCCGTGACTCCTTGCGCCCACCGGCGGGGATACCGGAAATCCGCGGCACCGTGTCCGTCTCGCGCATGCGTTCGATCTCGCATTTGACCAGATGCAGCACCGGTATCTCGGTCGAAAACCAGACCGCGTACGCGTCGCGAGCCGTCTTGATCAGCTTGATGTTGCCCGTGGGTATCTCTCGTCGGCTCGCCAGCGACCTCTCCTTCTTGACACAGCGAAATTTCCCGCCCGCCGTGACCACGGCCAGCGTATCGCTCGTCACCCACGACGAGTCGCCCGCACTGGAGGTCAAAGAGACATCCGTAAGTTCCATTGGGTCTTCTGCCTCCGCGGGCCGGCCACCGCTTTTTATGTACAACTCCAGCACGTAGTGGGAGAGCGAATCACCGTTGGCAAACCCGCTGATCGCCTCCAGGACCAGCAGTTTCATGATTTCGCGCTCCTCGGCGCCGGCGCCCCGGGGGGACGATTCGATTTCCACCCAGTACGCCCGGCCGGACTCCGTCTCCACGGCCGCAGGCACCCCGATGTAGACCTCAGTCGAGTCCACCTGACCCAGGGCTTCATCCGTCACCACGTAGCGGCACCACGCGCCCTCCTCGAAGGCCAGGGCGGTGAGGTCGACGCCGGGCACCAGAAAATCCTCGACCGCGGCCGCCGGCGCGGCTGCGAATATCGACACCAGTACCGCCGTGATGAGCACACGCCGGGCGCGTCGGGGTATCATTGCGCGTTTCGTCATACGTTTAAAATACCGGATGGGGCCGGCGGGGGCAAACCCGTTCGGCATCCTTGTAACACTTTGTCTGACAATCATTTGCATGCACCACCCACCAAAAAAAGGCGGGGCAAACGCCCCGCCTTTTTACCAATCCGTCAAGCTTGCAACTACTTGCGGATACGATCCTTGAGTGCGCGACCAGATGAAAAAGCGGGGAACCGCGACGCCGGGATCTCGATCGGCTCTCCGGTCTGGGGATTCCTGCCCTCGCGCTTCTTCCGCTTCCGAATCTGGAAGGTGCCAAAACCGGTGATCTGGACCCTGCGTCCTGCGTTGAGCTCTGATGCAATAATACCTTCTTTGGGGACGGTGCTAAAAATCGCGTCCACAACGACTTTGGAGTCCTTCAGCGTAAGCCCGGTTTTCTTGGCGACCTTTTCGACTAGTTCTGTCTTGTTCACTCGAACACCTCCTTCCTCTGTTTATCGGCACTTTAGCCGTTCCCCAAAAAATCTGTCAACAAGTATTCTCAGTTTTTGCCCATACCAATGCCGATTTTCCCGCATTCTAAAACAGGTCGCAATCGGTTGTGACCATACGGCCGCGGTGGGCTAGAACGGCGACGTGAAGCCGCCGCTGCCACCAAGACCCCTTCGCCCTTTCTCCGCGTAGATTTCCGGGTGCGCAATGATGTTGATGCGGAAATAAAACTCCCATTCGTCGACGAGTTGTTGGCGCGTAAACGATATCTCCCAACAATGCAGGTCACGGTGGACCGTGAAACGCTGGCCGAAGAGATCGCGCGCTTCGACGTCGTAATTCGCGTTGTAGGTGACGCGCCACCCGCGGGTCAGCGTGAAGTTGCTCGTCACGTTGAGTGTCGAGCGCGGGTCGCCGAACTGGGTCTTGTTATAACTGAACGAACCCGAAACTCCCCACGGCAGGCCCTTGCCGCCGGGCTTCGTGGTCTCCGGTGCCCGGTCATCCCCGCTTTCCTCCTGGTCGTCGAACGACGCCTGCGCCGTATCCGACGCGGCGACGTTCAACTCCACCGCGGCCGCCTTGGCCGACGTTCCAAAACTATGCGTGCCACGAATGCTGAACCCGGAGGTTACGGTCGTGCTCTTTACCTCCAGCTGGTATGGATCGATGGTCTGGTTGAAGGATATCGTCGTACCGAACAGTCTCGTGTTGACGCGGCTGAGAATGTTGCTCCAGCCCTGCTTGCTCGGCGCGTCGGGGTTGTACCCGGAGCTGAGCGCCCAGATGACGACGGCGGAGAGCTTGCGGTCTTCTGAATCATCGTCCTTTCCTCGTACCTTGAGGTCGATCGAATTGGTCACACCCACCGAGAAGCTCTGGTTCGAGGGCCGCCCGCCGACCGAAGGCTGAAACGAGTAACTGACCGAGGGGGTCAGCGTGTGACGAATGCCCCTGAGCGCGCCGATCTCCGGATAGAAAGTGCCGTAGAAGTTGCTGCGGACCGAGGCGCCGGTCGACCACCTGAACTCGTTCTCCGTATCGACCGTGCGGCTGGCCGGGACGAGCGTCGTGTCGGGCGGAACCATCGCGTTGTCGATGTCGAAGTGCTCATCCACTTCGGTCGCGGTGCGCGTGTAGCTGTTCCGCGTCGACAAATTGGGGGAAACGTTGAGAAAACCGATCTTACGCGGGCTCGAGAAGCTCAGCGACTGGTTGCTGGTGATGGTTTCCGTGAAGTCGTTGATGCGCTCACGCGTGTCGCGTTTGAAGGACACACCCGGAGAATAGCGAATCCCGTCGAGGAGGGTTTCGAGAAACGGCTTGTCCCCGCTCCTGGTCTTCTCGCCGAAAAACAGCGAGCGCGAGGGAATCGACAGCGACACGTCGGGCAGCGTCGTGCTGACCTTCGTCGCGCCGGGGTCGGTGATATCGAGGTTCTCAACCCTCCGCGCCGAGGCGCTGAAGCCCACCGTGTCCCAGGACTTGCGCAGGCTCAGCCGCGACTCGATGCGGCGGTTGATGACGTTGGCCACGTCGTCGAGGTTGCTCACCGCGCGTGAGGCCTCGTCGCTGCTAACGAAGTTCAAGTTGCTGGTGAGCGAGAACTTCTCGCCGAGCGTCTGTGAGTGGTCGGAGGAGAACGTCCACTGGGTACGTGGATTTCTCAGGTCGCGGAAATACGAAAAGTCAACGCGCCCGTTGAACTTGTAGCGGAGCCGGTAGCGATTGTTCATGCGGAACCGCAGTGACTCGCGCTCGTTGAAGTCCCCGCTGAAGAGAAAATCGGTATAGTCGTTCGTGGCCCAGTAGTACCCGATGTCGCGAATGAAACGGGTCCCGGTGCTTGTGATCCCGAATTCGAAGTCGGGCCGCAGGATGCCGGAGCGGCGGCCGCGGCGGATGTTCTGGGCGAAAAAGGGCAGAAAAGCGATCGGCGTCTCGCCGATATACAGGGCAATCGGCCCGGAGACCACCTTGTCGTCCAGGTACACCTTCATCTGGTTGCTTTTGAAATGATAATGAGGCACCTTGCGATCGCACGTCGTATAACTCGAATCCCACACTTTGAGCACGTCCTCTCCGACCTTGGCAATCTCGTTCCCAGTGTAGTAGCCCTCCATGAATTTCGTCGACCCCTCCTGAACCAGGCCCACGCCGGTCTCGAGATCGTAATTCATGCGATTCCCGTAGAACTTGTCCGGTTCCTCGATCAGCACCGGTGCGCCCGTGGCGTCGAGCAGCTGCAGGTCCGCGTTGTAGGTGATGTGGTCACCGAGCAGCGTTCGGCCCTCATAATTCACCCTCGCCTTGTCGTCGAGTACCATGTCGCGTTCGCGGGCGTAGTACTCGACCGAGTCCGCGGCGTAGGCCACCGTCTTTGCGTTCTCGGCGAAGGGCACGTATACCAGTGTCGTGTCCGCCAGCCACCTGAGGGAATCCGCGGTTTCATTGCGTCCCAGGTTCACGTAGCGGTACACCCCTTCGGCTTTGCCCGCAACGCTGACAAACTGAAGGGAGTCTTTCTCGAACTCAAAGAACATGCGCTCGCCCTCGGCGGAATTGCGCTCTACGCGGTTCGCGCTCCTTGGATAGTAGTCGCTGGCAGCGTTGCCATCCACGCGGATCGAATCCAGCCGGTTGTCGCTCACGAAGAGAATCATCGAATCGCCCTTGACCCAGCTGTCGCGTCCCGTGACCAGCCGGTCGACGGCCGTTTCTGTGATGTTCGCCTCGCCCACGATTGCGATGCGGTCGACTTCCTCCTCGTTATAATGGAGGGTCATGCGGGTTCCCTGCATCGACACGTTGTCCTTTTTGGCCAGCGGATTGCCATACAGCTCTACGAGGCTCGCCTCGTCGATCAGCACCGCCGAATCGCACTGGGTCACCGTGTGACCCTTTACGATCTTCACCCTGCCGGCGGCGACGGCGCGGTCACTGTCCGGGTAGAACCGCATGGTGTCGGCCACGACGTTGGTCGGCTCCCGGCTGCCGGGATCCACGATGAGCCGCGGCAGGCGGTCGAGGATGCCCTCCATCGCCCTCCGGTAATAGAACCCGTGCCGCCCCATGGCGCGGATACCTTCGTCCTGGTTCTCGATGCTGACGTCGCCGAACACTTCAGCGGTCAGGTTCTCGCGGTCGTAGAAGAGGCTGTCCGCGCGCAGCGTCGTAGCCGAGTCGACGGCTACGACGTTGCCCTTCAACCACGCGTACTCCCTGGTTCGGAAGAAAATCGCCTCGTCGCAGCGAATCTCCCAGCCGGCGTCGAGGATCTTCACGTTGCCCCTGAGGATCGCCCTGTCCTCGAAGCGGTGATACTCGCCCTCGTCGCCCTCCATGTGGACGTCTTCCTGGTCGATGTTGACGTCGCCCATCAGCACCGTTACCCGGCGCCGTGTGTACTGCCGTCCACGCCGGCTCGTGATGCGGGCGTTGCCGTGCGTGATCACGACCCCGTCTTCGAGCATGATGACGCGCTCTCCGTCGATCACCCGCAGCGATCCCGTGCCCCCCGATTTCAGGTGGTAGCTGCTGTCCCGTCTTGCGGAGCGCGCCGGCGTGTCTTGTTGGGAAATGCCTGCAACCGGCAGGTAGAGGGGGAGGGAGAGCAGGAGGAGAAAGGTTTGTTTCTTGAACCGCAACTCGGATTCCCTTTCAGCGACCTCGCGCGGTGCGGGTCATGTCTTGCGCCAGCAGCGCGGCACCAACCGCGGCGGCGTCGTTGCCCAGCGTCGCCTTGCGGATCGTAACCGCCCGTGCCGCGTCCACAAACGCCCGCGCGGCGACCTCTTCTCGTATCGACTTGCGCATCAGGTCGAATCCCGAGGCCACGCCGCCGGCCAGGGCGATCACGTCGGGGTTGAGCAGGTTGACCACCGAGCCGAGGGCGGTGCCGAGACTGCGTGCGGCGCCTTCGAATACTTCCTTGGCCACCGGATCCTCGTGCCGCGCCGCCATCGCGATGATCTTCGGGGTGAGGACCGCTCCACGGTCGAGCCTGCCGCTTCCCCGCTTCGCGAGCAGCCTCCTCGCGCGGTCCACCAGTGCGTCCGCGCCCACGTACGCCTCCAGGCATCCCCGGTTGCCGCACTTGCATCGGCGGCCGTTGCGCTGGATGGTCATGTGCCCGATCTCCGCCGCGAAGTTGCTCGCGCCCCTCAGGATGCGGCCGCGATCCACGATACCGCCGCCGACACCGGTCCCCAGCGTGATGCAGACCAGCATACGGCAGCGCTCTCCGCAGCCCTTGCGGTATTCGCCGTAGGCGGCGGAGTTGGCGTCGTTGTCCACACGTACGGATACCCCGAGATGACGGGTTGCGATCCGTGCCAGGTCGGTGTTCTCCCACCCGGGCAGGTTTGGCGAAACACGTACCCTGCCGCGTCCGTCTATGAGACCGGCGCAGCCCACACCCGCCGCCGCCACCGTGCGCCGCCGCCCGACCAGGCCGGGCAGGTGCAGCGCCAGTCTGCGAAACAGCGTCACGGGCCCTTCTATCGTATTTGTCTCGACCATGTCACGCGCCACGATCCGGCCGCGCCCGTCGAGGACGGCGAGCTTGGTATTGGTGCCGCCGATGTCGATACCCACGAACGCGCTCATACCCACTCCCGATCCTGCAGCCGCCGTCCGAACACCTCGACGGTGCGAAACGAACCCGCAATCAGAATCACGCGCTGCGGCGAGCCGAAAAGCTGTCCGAGAAAACGCATCCAGTGTGCCCCGGATTCGAACCTCGTTTCCACAAAAACATCGACCCCTTTGCCGCGCAGGTTCGCAAGCCCGATCCGTTCGAGGAGGGCGGGCGCCTCCAGCGATTCTCCCGGCACGGGATCGACCAGGTACAGGCGCCGCGAGTAACGCGGCAACCGCGCGGGGAATCGCCGCAGCTCCTTGCGCTGCAGCATGCCGAGCACCATCGCGTTTTCAACCGGCGCCGACAGCGCGGCCATCGTCTTCGCGGACGCCAGGAGCGCCTCGTCGTTGTGCGCGACGTCGAGGATCACCGTCTTGCCCGCGACGGTGCGGGCCTCGAACCGCCCGGGAAGGCGCGTGGTCGCGGCCGCGCGCTCGAAGTGCGCGACATCCTCCACCAGGTATTCCGCAGCGGCAACGGCCACCAGGGCGTTCGCCGCCTGGTGCTCGCCGACCAGCGGCAGCGGTACCGTGCCGTAGTCGCGCTTGCGCGTGCGCAGCCGGGCGCGCATCCCGTCGAAGGTCATATCGGCGACGTCCACCCGGCCCAGGTCGTCGAAGCGCCGGAGCGGTATGCGCTCGCGCTCCGCTCTGGCGGCCACGATCTCCTGCAGGGCCGGAGCGAGCCGTCCCAGGACGAGCGGTGTCCCCGCGCGCGCGATACCCAACTTCTCCCTGAGTATCTCTTCCTCGGTGTCGCCAAGGATGCGGCGGTGGTCGAGCGAGACCCCGGTGATGACGGTCACTACCGGGTCGACCACGTTGGTCGCGTCGAAGCGCCCGCCGAGACCCGTTTCGAGGACGCAGAGGTCGAGATCGCGCCCGGCGAAGATCAGAAACGCGATCGCGGTCAACGCCTCGAAATAACTAAAGCCGACGCGCCCGTACAACGGGACGATGCGTGCCGCGGCCTCCTCCATCTCCTCCACGGACACCGGCTCGTTGTCGACGCAAATGCGCTCGTTGACCGAGTAGACGTGGGGCGAGCTGTAGCAGCCGACGCGCTGTCCGTTGGCGCCCAGCAGCGCGGAAAGGTACGCCGTCACCGAGCCCTTGCCGTTGGTACCGGCCACCACGACCGAGCGCAGCTTGTTCTCGGGGTGCCCGAGCTCGGCGAGCAGCGCACGCATGTTCCCCAGGCCCAGCGTCATGGCCGACGGGGAAATTCCGAGTACGAACGTTAAGTTGGGGGGCAACCGGGCGGGCGTATCAGGAAACCGCGGACGATTCCTCCTCATCCTTATCCGCCTCTTGTGGGGTGGTTGCTACCTCAGCGCAAAAAAAACCGAGTAGCTCCTCCAGGGTCGCGCGCAGCTTCTCACGGGACCGGATCATGTCGATCATACCGCGCTCGAGCAGGAACTCGCTGCGCTGAAAACCCTCGGGCAGTTCCTGGCGCACCG
>JBHHVD010000043.1:0-26114 GCA_046754105.1 Candidatus Krumholzibacteriia bacterium | reverse complement strand
CCGGGAAATGTCAAGCAGGCTCGCACGCGTTGACGCGTCCACCTCGATCCCCTACACTGCGGGCCATGCGACCGTCCCCACAGGCCCTTCCCCACCTCGCCGCGGGCAAATCGGCCGGCGAGGACGACCTGATCATCCAGCGGCGTTACCGCATCGCGCGGCGGCTGACACCGCTTTCGGGGCGGGTCCTGCTGGACTTCGGATGCGGCAACGGCGCTCAGACTCTGCTCTTCGCACCACATTTCGCGGTGACGGTCGGCGTCGACGTGCACCACACGCCGCTGCAGCAGTTCGCGACGAACGCGAACGAACGCGGCCCGGGTGTCTTCGCGGTTCACTACGACGGCGACCGGCTGCCGTTGCGCGCCGGCAGCGTCGACTACGCGATCTCGTTCGAGGTGCTCGAGCACGTACGAGACGAGCGCGAAGCCCTCGCCGAGCTGGGCCGCGTGATCCGGCCCGGCGGCATCCTGGTCATGTCCGTGCCCAACCGGTGGTGGGTTTTTGAAACGCACGGCGCCGACCTGCCGCTGCTTGCCTGGAACCGGGTCCCGTTCTTCAGCTGGTTGCCGAAGCGTCTCCACGATCGCTACGCAAGGGCGCGTATCTACGGACGGCGAGAGATCGTCCGCAAGATCGAGCGCTCCGGGTTCACTATCGTGAGGCACACCTACGTTACGGCGCCGATGGACGTCGTCGTATGGCCGGCGCTCCAGCGCGCCCTTCGCAGAACGGTCTTTCGCACCGACTGCACGCGCGTGCCGTTTCTGGCGACCGCCACCCTGGTCGTGGCGACGCGAAACGCACGGTGACCGGGGCGCAATTGTCAGCACGCGCGCCAGGTGGTATCATGACGGCTCACATTGGTGACGTGATCGTATGGCGTATTCCAGAAAACTGGGCATCTTCGTCAAAGTCCCCCGGCCGGGCAAAGTCAAAACCCGGCTCGTGCCCCCCCTCTCACCTGAAGAGGCCTGCGAGCTGTACGGGGCGTTCCTCGAGGACCTTTTTGTGCGCCTCGCCCGTTTGAAAAAAATCGACGCGACCGTCTTCTACGCCGGCGATGACGAGGGCGCATTACGTCGCCTGGTCCCCGAAGGCTTCGACCTTCGTCGCCAGCACGGTGCGCATCTCGGAGAGCGTCTGTGCAACGCGTTCGGGCACCTGCTGGGCGGGGAGAGCGGAACGGCGTTGATCATCGGCTCCGACAGCCCCGACGTGCCCCTTGTGTTCTTGAAAAGGGCGTGGCTCAAGCTCAAACGCAAGGACGTGGTCTTAGGCCCGTCGTCCGACGGCGGTTATTACCTGATCGGGCTACGGAAGACGATTGATCCGCTGTTCGAGGGAGTGACCTGGGGCAGCGACGTCGTGCTCGAACAGACGCTCGATCGCATCCACCGGAACGAACTCGCCTTCTCCCTCCTGCCGATCTGGTACGATGTCGACAGCCCGCACTCGCTGGCCTTGCTGCAGAGCATGCTGTTTGCCCGGCGCATCGAACGCCGCGACCGGCTGCAGCACACCGAGCGCGTGCTGGCCGCTTTGAATAACCGGGGGCCGCGCGGGTAGCAGGAAGGCCGATGTTCTTTCCACTAAAAGACATCAATCCCACCGAGCGGTTCCCCATCGTTACCATTGCCCTTATCGCCGTCAACGCCGTCGTGTTCATGTACGAAGTAGCGCTGGGGCCGCACGTAAACGCTTTCATCGCCTCCTGGGGGGTCATCCCGTTCGAGATTACCCATGGCGTGGACCTGGTTGGCCCCGCCGGCGGCGGCAGCATCCTCCACAGCGAGGGTCCGCGGGTCATTTTCGCGACGCTGTTTTCGTCCATGTTCATCCACGGTGGCTTCCTGCACGTTTTCGGCAACATGCTCTACCTTTGGATCTTCGGCAACAACATCGAGGATCTTCTCGGTCCCGCGAAGTTCTTGTTGTTCTACATTGCGTGCGGCCTCGTGGCGGGCCTGGCGCACGTCTTGACGCAGCCCAACTCCGCCGTTCCCACCGTCGGAGCGAGCGGCGCCGTCGCCGGCGTGCTCGGCGCTTACCTGATCGCCTACCCGCGGGCCCGGGTCCTGACACTCGTTTTCGTATTCATTTTTATCCGTCTCATGGTGCTACCGGCGGGTTTTCTGCTCGTATTCTGGTTCGTTATCCAGATATTCAGCGGTGTCGGCTCGTTGGGGGCGGGTAGCGGTGTCGCGTGGTTCGCGCACATCGGCGGATTCGTCGGCGGTATCGTTCTCTTGAAGCTGATGGCGCGCCGCCGGCTGGCGTGGCTGCGTGGCGGCGAGCGCTGGCGATAAGGTGTCGTTGGTTACAACAGGTGCTGCGGCGGCGTATTTGGCGCGTAGCGGACCGCGCCGTTAAGGTGGCTGACGTCGTTGAGCACCTCGATACGGGGCGAACCCATGGGAAATATGATCTTGGTAATCGAGGCGTTCCGGATCTTGAACCGCCACAGATCATCGAGTTTGAGGCCCAGCAGGCTCGTCAGGTACGTGCAGATCACTCCCCCGTGCGTGAAGATCACTACTCCGGCATCTTCGTGCTGACCTCGGATACCCTCGATCTCGCGCGTGACCCGCTGCCGGAACACGCGCAGCGGTTCCGCCCCCTCGATCCGTACCCTGGACGGCGCCCGGAACCACAGTTCGGTTTCTCGCGGCTTTTGCTTCTTGAGTTCGGCGGCGTTGGCTCCTTCCCACACACCAAGCTTCATTTCACGCAGCGCGTCACGGGACTCGATGGGCAGGCGGTGGGCGAGCGCGATGCGGCCGGTCTCTTGTGCGCGGGTCGACGTACTGGAATAGGCGGCGTCGATCTTCTCGAGGTCGAGCCGTTCCTTCAGATACGCCGCTTGTTCGCGCCCGAGATCACTCAGGTCGCAGTCCAGGTAACCCTGGATACGGCCGTCTCTGTTCCACTCGGACTCGCCGTGCCGGATCATCAGAATCCGTTGCATCGAGCTCCTCGTTTGCCATCGCGCTTGAAATAGGGGGGGCGTTCTTGCGTGATTTCGAGTATAATGAATGCCGCCCCCGGAAACAAACGCCAATTTGCCCGGCGGGGCGGCGCGCCGGGTATCGAAGCGGGGCGTGCCTTTCGTTCGACGGCGCCGGGCTGCCGCAAGAAAAGGAAGAACATTGAACCAAAGATATCTGGTCGCGATAGCGATCGTCGTCGTGCCGCTCGTGTGCCCCTCACTCGTGACGGGACACGCCGCCAAGGACGTCGTGGACCGCGTGTGGGATTACATGGGCGGCAAAGAGAACTTTGCAAAGGCGCGGTACGTGAGTTTTACCTGGGCGTTCGAGCAGGAAGGGACGATCGTCGTCTCGCGGCACCACACGTGGGACCGTTACAAGGGGGACTACGTCCTGGAGATGAAGGACCGGGAAAGCGGCGACGACCTGAAGGCCTACTTCAACGTAGAGACCCGAAAGGGCGTGGCGTACCGGAACGGCACCGCGCTCGAGGACGCGACCGAAGTGATCGAACGCGCCTACCGGGTCTTCATCAACGACACGTACTGGTTGCTCGCCCATACCAAGCTGGAAGACTACGGTACGCGCCTGAGTTTCTTCACGCACGAGCCGTCGGAGACGTTCGGCGGTTTGCTCGTCCTGCACCTGGCCTTCGACGACGTCGGGCTGACGCCCGGCGACGAGTACTGGTTCTATTCAACACCACAGGGACAGGTCGTGAAGTGGCGCTACAAGCTCGAAGGCGGCAACGAGGGCGAATTCCTGTGGCAGGAAGAGAAAGACTGTGGTCTGGGACTGCGTTTTTGTACCCGCAAGGCCACGGCGGACGGCAAGAAGGCTGTCGTTTTCCCCCAGATCGAGTTTACGGCGTCGATGGACCCGGCGGTCTTCAGGCCGCCCGCGAACCAGTGACACCCACCCCCGCTGCGGGCGACCCGGCCGGCCGCGGTACCCCCGGTTTTTTCGCATTTTTTCACCAACTTACGTTATAATAGGCAGTACTTATTATGAGTTTGTCGAATGCGAGAGTAGCCCCGACGCTGGAATGGAAGGGAACCGAAATGCTCAAGAAAACGATCCTCTGGCTGGCGATTAGCGCGCTCCTCGTCTACTTGCCGATCCGATTTCATTTACCGACACAAGTCCATGCGGATACACCACTTGCAGTTTTGGTCTCGTGCCTGGGTGATGTCACCGTGGTGAGGAGTAGCGGCGGGGCCGTTCGTGGCATTTTTGGTCTGCCACTGAGCACGGGCGACGAGGTGCGGACGGGGGACGCTTCCCAGGCCGAGATCCTGTTTCACAACGACAATCTGATCCAGATCGGCGCCAACAGCAGCACACGCGTGATGGGACCGAAAAAAATCGCTCCCGACGCGGCTGCGACACCCGTCGGCGAGAAGAGCTTTCAGATCGTGCAGAATTTTCTCAAGCTCAAGGACTCGGACGGGACCAGTTCCCTGGCCCAGCTGCGATCGGCCGATGCCGACGCGGACGTGCGGCCGTTGTCGCCGTGCCAGACCCGGGTCCAGAGCGATCGCCCCGAGTTCCGGTGGCTAGCCTCCGACCCCTCCGACGAGTTGCAGATCACCGTGTACAGCGACGAGGGCGTGCAGTGGGAATCTGATGTAACCGGAAAGACGGAAATAAGTTACAAAGACTCGGCCCCTGCGCTGCGGGCGGGAATCACCTACTGGTGGACCCTGAAGTCGACCGACCCGCTCCGGTTCCCGCCGGTAGCGACCAACGCGGTACCGTTCGAGGTCCTGGCCGAGGCGGATGCGAACGCCCTGGGCGTCGCTCTGGCCGGGATCGAGAAGGACCAGAGCCGTCCCTCTTCTTACCACTTTCTCCGCGCGAGCGTCTTCTTCAACTACGGACTGATGGAGGCCGCCATCCAGGAAACGATCCAGGCCCTGGAGGTGGACGCGGAGAACCCGACCCTGCACTCGATCCTCGCCCACCTCTACCAAGAGACCGGGCGTAACGAGGAAGCGCTGGGCGCATACGACCGTCTACTCGAAAAACGCTGATCTTGCGGCAACCCCCCGTGTCGTAGTAAGTTGAGGTATGGCTAAGGACGAAATCGGGGGCTATAAGATCGACGGCACCCTCGGGGAAGGGGGCATGGGCCAGGTGTACCGTGCCCGCGACGCGACGCTCGAGCGCGACGTGGCCGTAAAGGTGATCCGCGCGGAGAGTCTGACCAGCGTCGGCAAGGAACGCTTCCTCCGTGAAGCCCGGGCCTGCTCCCGTATCAACCATCCCAATATCATCACCGTATACGCCGCCGGCGAGCAGGACGGTCATCCCTATATGGCCATGGAACTGGTTGCCGGTCGCACCCTGCGTGACATCATCAAGGAGGGCCCGGTGCCGTGGCGGCAGGCGGTCGCCTGGGTCTCCGACATCGCCGACGCGCTCTCCCGCCTGCACCAGGAAGGGATCATCCATCGCGACCTCAAGCCGGAAAACATCATGGTCAAGGAGGACGGTCTCGTCAAGCTGATGGACTTCGGAATCGCCCACATGGCTTCGAGCGCAACGTTGACGCAGGAGGGCACGAGTCTCGGCACTGTCTTCTACATGTCGCCCGAGCAGGCGAGTGGCAAGAAAGCAGACGCCAGGAGCGATATCTTTTCACTCGCCGCCGTCCTCTACGAGGCACTGACCGGTGAGTTCGCGTTCAAGGGCGAGCATCCGATGGCCGTGATGTACTCGATCACCAACGCATCCCCGGCGGCGATCGACGAGTTTGGCATCGAGTTTCCCGAAGGGCTCAGGGAAATCGTGGAGCGCGCACTCGAGAAAAAACCGGAGGCGCGCTTCGCCGACGCGAGCGCATTCAGGGACGAGCTGCGAAGGCTCCTCGGGGGGGCAAAGCCGCCATCGCCGTTCCGGCTGCGAGTGGTGCTGCCGGCGGCACTGGTGCTGGCGGCCGCGGGCGTGGTTTTCGGCGTGTACCTGCGGCCGGGCGGACCGGCGAAACCGGATCGCGAGGCCGCGCGCACCCACAACGAAACCGGTGTCCAGTACGAGCAGGAAGGACGTCTCGACGATGCGCGGGCGGAGTTCGCCAAAGCCATCCAAAAGGACCCCGATTACGCCAAGCCGTGGAACAATCTCGGGATGCTGGCGTACCGGGAAAGCCGAACGCAGCAAACCGGCGCTCTGCGAAGGCGGAAACTCCAGGAGGCGGACTCCCTGCTGGGTAAGAACGTCAAGCTCGACCCGTCGAACGCCGTTGCACTCTATAATCTCGGCGACATTCGCCTGGAGATGGCGGATTCGACGCGGGCGATTACGTATTACACCCAGGCCATCGACGCGGACGCCACCTTGCTCCATCCGTACAACAACCTGGGTACACTACTGATTGCCAAGGGCCGCGTCAACGAGGCCGGGGATTATCTCAACGACGCCCTCGCCCGGAAAGAGAACCCGAAGTACGCCGAGGTCGAACCGTATCTCCTGAAGAACCGCGGCAAAGTCCTTGCACGCCTCGGGCGACCCCAGGATGCGCTCGAGTGCTGGCAGCGGGCAGTAGAGCGGATACCGGCCAACGTGGAACTTCACCAGCTGCTGGCGGCGTCGTACGAGAGTAGCGGCGACAAGGACAAGGCCCGCATGCATTGGGGACGAGTGGTCGAATTGACAAACGGCGAGGAACGCGCCCGAGCTCTTCGTGCCCTCGAAAACCTCGGATTGAATCAGAATCGCTGACCGGCCCGTAGCTCCCATTTCCCAATTTCTATAAAGGCAAGGCCGCCCCCCCCGGGGCGGCCTGCCATCCGCAGCGCGGTTGCCCGGCGCCGTGTCATTTCAACAACAGCATCTTGCGCGTCTTGGTGAACTTGCCGGAGACGATCTTGTAGAAATAGACGCCGCTGGCCACCGACTGTCCACTGCCGTTCTTGCCGTCCCAGTCGATCTCGTAGTGATCGGCGATCCGATCCTCGTTGAGCAGCGTGCGCACGCGCCTGCCGCCCACGTCGTAGATCACGAGCTTGACGTGGCCGTCCCGGGCCACGGTAAAGCGGATCGTCGTCGTCGGGTTGAACGGGTTGGGAAAGTTCTGATCGAGCGCAAACGGCGCGCGGTACGTGAACTCGAACGGCCCGAAGATCTCCCCCTTGCCGTGCCCGGTGATTTCCTCGAGCTTGTAATAGTACGTCCGGCTCGGGCGCACGGTAGTGTCCCTGAACTCGTAGCTCGACCCGGTCTCCCTGCCGGAGGACGGGATCAAGCCGGGCGTGACACGCTCGTAGCCGAAGTCCCGGTAGTCGGAGCGCAGCACGTGGAAACCGGCGAAGTCGATCTCCAGGTGGGTCCGCCATTTCAAAACGGCGGCGCGGTCCGCTGCGACGGCCACGAAGCTGCCCAGCGCCACCGGCACCGTGCCGTGCTGGATCCGGAACAGGTTCGCGCTCATGACCGCCCCGATGGACTCGAGCCCGTCGTTATTCGTGTAGAGCACGAGCATCACGCGGGCCGAATCGGTCGGCTGGCCCGGTACGTACCAGGTCAGGGCCCCGGTGCCGGGAGGAGCCGCGGTCACGATCGGGTTCCAGGTACGCCCATCGTTCCCCGTCCACCAGAAATCGACGGCGTCGATCGGCGAGAACGACGGCGCTTGCCACAGAATGTCCACCATGTCACCGGCGAATACCGTGTCCGTCGGCTCGCCGTTCGGAAAGATCAGCGTGGGCCGGAACGTCCGGATGAAATCGGTGCCGCTGAACTCCTGGCCGCCTACGAGACCGCCTACGAACACCTCGACGCTGTCTCCCTGGCCGACGACGTTCTGGTACTGCACGCGGTCGAATTCCACGTGGATCTCGGTCAAGCCGTCTTCGTCGCCGTCGGTAAAGGACGGTGGCTTCGACGTGCCCGGCACCAGCCCGTTCAGGGTCAACGTACCGAGGTCGATATCGTTGGGGTTGAAGCTCGCCGGAAGCTCGATCGCGGCGCGGATGTCCCGGAACGGCGGCTCCGCCGGTGTAAACGGCCTCGCCTGCACGAAGACATCGGCCAGCACGCCGAGGATGGACATCGTATTGTCGCCGGCGTTGGTGACGACGGCGACTCCGGTCCCGGACGGATCGAAGGCCACTTCCGCCGGGTCGGGGCCCGTTGCGATCGTATCGACGGGGGTGAGGGTCGCCGGCGTCAGGACCGTGTTCGGATCGAGTGCGGACACCGAGTTGGCGATGTCGAGCGCCACGACGAGGATCACGTCGGCCTCGTCCTGCACCAGCCACAGGAAGGCCCCGTCCGGCGTGATGGAGAGGCTCCGTGTCGACGTGCCCCGGCCGACCGAGGCCAGCACCTGGTTTTCCGACGGGCTCCCCGGCACGATGTCCACGATATCCACGTCACCCTCGGTCGTCAGCACGACGAGCAGTGTCCCGTCCGGCGTGATCGAGAGGCTGCGTGTGGAAGTGCCCCGGCCGACCGAGGCCAGCACGCCGAAATCAAGCGCATCGAGGACGATGTAACCGGTGTCGGTTCCGACGTACAACAGTCCGCCGTCGGGGGTGATGGACAGGCTGCGAGTGCTCGTGCCCCTGCCCACCGTGGCCAGCACCGAGTGGAACGTTTCGCTCAAGTTATTACTGTCGATCACGCTGAGGTCGCTCGATCCCGCGTTGGCTACGATGACCCGATCGCCGTCCGGGGTGATCAGGAGATCGATGGGATTGGCGCCCACGACCAACGTCCCCGCCACGCTGTTGAAACCCGGCGAGTTCGGATCGACGTCGATGATGGAAACCGTCCCCGAAAGAAAATTGGCCACGTAGGCGAAGGTGCCGTCGGGATTGATGATAATCGCGAACGGATTGTCGCCGACGGCGATACTGGGCAGCGACGCGAGGCTGACCAGATCGATGGGCACCACGGTGCCCTGGTCGGGGCTCACCCCGTACGCCAGCGACCCGTCGGGTATGATGGCCAGGCTGCGGGTCGACGAACCGGTGCCGACGCTGCCGAGCACGTCGTCGGCCGGGCTCAGGCTCGGCGCCAGCACGGTAAACGGCAGGGCGTTGGACGTATCGGGGCCCACCACGACACGGACGTCGCCGGTCGCAGCCAGAAGGGGAACGTTCACGTTGACGAAGTTGCAGCCGGCGTCCGTTACGACCCCCTGGACGGCGTCGAACAGCACCGTGTTGTTGGCCGGTACGGGATCGAAGCTCGTGCCGGAGAGCACGATTCCCACCTTGGCCGCCGCGCTGGGCGGGCTGACCGCGGACAGCGCCAGCGGCGGCGGCGGCACGGTCGTAAAACTCGCCGTTGCCCCCGCGGACAGCGCGTCCCCGAGCGCCGATATGATACCGGTCGTTACCACGACGCTGTAGGTCTTGCCCGGCTCGAGCGCGGAGTCCGGGCTCAGCGAGAGCTTGCGGTTCTCGTCGGTGAAACCCACGATCGCGGGCACCCGGGCCAGTGTCACGCTTTCTCGCAGGAAGTACGTCGACGTGTCCACCGTTGAGGTGTCCACCGAGCGGCTGAACGTCGTCTGGATTGCGGTGGTGATGTTCACGCCGGCCAGCCCGTCCACCGGGATGATGCCGCTCACGGAGAGCGGCAGCGAGTCGGGGTCGTTGAGCGCGTTGGCGATAAACGTGATCGGCGAACCGGTGAGGCCGAGCGAGGAGGCCACTACGCTGTGGGCCGCGTCGCCAACCACCGGCCCCAGCCTGAAATTGACCTCGGCGATTCCATCCGTACCGGTAACGACGACTTGCGTAGCGGGGTTTACGGCCGGGTCCGCCGTCGCAAATGAACCACCGCCGGTGGACACATCGAATGTGACCGCGACCCCCGCCGACGGGTTGCCGGATGTCATGTTGATGACCTTTACGCGCAGCGGCTCTGGCAGCGTCTGGTTGATCACACCCGTGAGGGAATCTCCCGACACCTCGACCAGTTCCTGCGCCAGGGTGAAATCATAGACGTACACCGTGTCTTGTGCGGGTCCGGTCGCGTACAGGCGCGCCGCCTCGGGCGAGTAGTCGAAATCCACCGCGCCCTGGTGCAGCGCGCCGGCGGACTGATCCAGCACCGTCAGTAGCGGGGAGGTCGTGATGTCCAGATGCGAAAAGCCGTCGCCAAGAACATTCAGCACGGCCCTGTCTCCGCGCGGGGAGACGTGTACGTGCTCGTCGGCCGCCGCGGACGCCGTCGGGAACGGCTGTGTAAGCTCCAGCACCGGGCTCACCACGCCCCCGGGGGCGCTGGTCAGCAGTGTCAGCATGGTACGGTTCGGGGAAAGGGTACGCTGTGTCGTCAGGACGAAGCAGCGCGATCCGTCCGGCGTAAACGACAGCGAAATAGGCACCTCCTGCGGCACCGGTGCCCCGGGGGAAAGACCCATGGTATGGACGATCGTGCCGAACGCTGGACTCCCCAGGCCGACGTCCATTACCAGAATCGCCGCGGGGTCGTCGTCCTGGACCGCCAGGTACGCGAACTCCCCTGCCGGGTGGAATTCCATTTCGCCGATCATCCCGTTGATGTTCTGCGGCACATCGGCGGCGGGCGTCGTGGCAATTATCTGGTTCTCCTGCGGCGACCCCGGCCGGATATCCACGACGTGGACGCCGGTGATGCCGGGATCCGAAACCAGCAGCAAGAAGCCGTCGGGGCTGATCCGCAGCCTGTCGATAACGGAACCGCCGCCGCTGAAGTCGACCGAGTCGACCACCGAAGCGAAACTCGTGCTGTTGCGGTCGATGTCGACCACGGGCACGAACGGTTCGCCCTCTGAGAGCAGGAACGCCCGCCTGCCGTCGGGTGTTATGGCTACGTCGGCCAGCGGCGAAGAGAGCGGTGCGGCGCTGCCGATGAACCGGTTGAAGGTGGGACTCGCCGCGTCGGCGTCGAGCAAGAAGAGTTCCCCCGCGTCGCCACCGACGGCGACCATTCTACCATCCGGTGAAATGGCAAGAGCGCGCGAGAGCTGCGGGGCCCCTGCAGGCTGCGCCTTCGCCGCCAGGCGAAGGCCACCGGCGGGTGTCGGCAGCTCCAGCACCTCGAAGAATATCGCATTCGACACCTCTACCGGCGGCGAGGAGTTCGTGACCCTGACGGTGACCGGCCCGCTGGCCGCGCCCGCCGGCACGGCGACCGTCAGAGACGAATCCGCCGTGCGTTCCGGTACGGCGATGGTGCCGTTGAACGACACCGTCGTCGACACGTCACCCGTAAAGTCTTCTCCTGCCAAAACCAATCGTGCGCCCGCCGGCCCCGCTCGCCGTGACAGGGACCGCAACGTCGGTCCCAGGCCGATGCCGGTCACTACCATGGCCTGTTCGGCTTCCGAGAGGGAGAAGGCAAAGATACCGTCCGGCGATAGAGTAAGGTCAACCGGGTTCGCCCGCTGCGCGATGTCGGCCGCCACGGTTCGAAACGTCGGCGATCCCTCCCTCAGATCGATCACATCGAGGATGTCGAGCTGGCGGTTGGCGGCGTAGAGAAAGTTGCCCGACGGCGTAATCATGCCACCACGCAGGTTGCCGCCGGTCGGAATATCGGTCACGACGGAGAACGAGGTCAGGCCGACGACCGTCGCGAAACCGAACTCGTCGGTCACGTATGCGCGCTGCCCGGCCGGGTCCACGACCACGTCCCTGGGATCCGGTCCGACATTGACCTCGGCCACGAGCGAGTCGAGGTCCAGATCGAACACCAGCAGCTTGCCGACACCACTCAACGCCAGCAAGAGGTTGCCGGCCGGATTCGTGGCCATCCTCGCCCGCAGGTTCGGGGGTGAGACGATCGCTCCCACCTGCCGATCGAACGTGGCACTGCCTTCATTGATGTCCCAGACCTGGATTTCGCTCGCGTCGGTCGTGACAAACGCGCGCCGGCCCGTGGGCTCGATGAGCAGGCCGCGGGGTACTGCGCCGACGCCCCTTTCATCGAGCACCGCCAGCGGCCCGTTGGCCGGGTCCGCGTTGATGCGGTAGAACTTCTGGTTGAGACGGCTCACCGCATAAGCAAACTTTCCGTTCGGTGTCGCCGCGATGGCGTTCAGTCCCCCGGGGATACCGATCGGCGTGTGGGACAAATAATTCGTCAAACCCGGGTCGACAACGACGACCGACGCACCGGCGTTGGTCGCGATGAACGTGCGGCTGCCGTTGGGCACGATGTCCACTGCCCGCGGCAACGCGCCGAGGCTGACCACCGCCGCCTCGAATCCCTTGGCCACGTCGTCGACCGGCAGCACGGTGTACGCCAGTTCGTTGCTGGTCGCCGCTTGCGGCACGTTGGTAACACTCACCAGTGTACCGCCGACCGCAGCATTCACGGGAACCTCGAAAACCAGCTGGCTGGGTGACGCGGACAGGACCGTCGCGCTGACCCCCCCGAACGTCACGATATTGTCCGCAAGGGTGGCCTCGAATCCGAAACCGCTGATCGTGACCGGAGTCCCCGCGGGGCCGTGGGTCGGCGCCAGGCTCGTAATCCCTACGGGCGGCTGGCTCTGGGTCGTGAAATGCAGGACGAAAGGTGCCTGTAGCGGGTTTCCAAACTGATCGGTCAGCCCGGTACCCAACACCAACTCGTAGACCGTGTCGAACGAGAGGTTGCCCGACGGTAGAAACGCCAGCGTGGAGTCGTCCTCGAGTACCGCGGCGCTCCCCGGGATGAACTGACCGGCCGCCGTGTCGGTCAGCGCGAAGTTCCCCTGCACGCTGCCGCTCTCGATCGCCTCGGAGAACGACACCAGCACGGCTGCGTCGATCGAGACGCCGAGCTCGCTGTCGCCGGGGGACGCCTGCGTAACCGCCGGCCCCGTTTCGTCCACGTTCGTGATGATATCAACGTGCGTGGCCGTGCCCGCGAGCACCGTCACCGGGTCGCTGGCCGTCGGGTCGTCGTTCTTGGACTCGGCAAGGTCCCAGAACTCGGGAACGACCGTCGTGACCGCCTGGTCGAAAATCAACTGGTTGATGTTCTGCGGGCCGATAAACCCGATCGGTGAAGTGCCGTTGAGTGGATGGATGGCGACGTCGTAATCGCCGTCCGGAATCCCGAGAAACTCGAACGTACCGGTGGGCGGCAGCGTGTAATCGTTCGCCACCGTATCTCCGGTCGCCACGCTGATCACGTACACGATCACACCCGGCACCGGCGACAGGTCGCTGCCGTCGCGGACGGTGCCGGTCAAGCGGCTCATCGTCGCCAGCGCCGAGGCGCTCGGATACGACTTGAGCATCATCGATTCGTCCTCCGGCTCGAGTGTCGCCGCACCCACGTCGGGCGGCAAGACGAAGAACATGGTTGAAGTCTGCACCGCCGAGTGCGAAATCCCGAAGAGGTGCCCCGCTTCGTGCGTCGTGACGCTCTCAATATCGGTGCCGGATCCTGCCGTCGCCGTCCTGAAGCTCTTCGTGGGGTTGAATAGCACGTCGGCGTCGACGATCTGCCCTGGCCGCGCCAGCGTGCCGCCGAACATCGTCGGCACAGTGAACGACGTCGAGATACCCACTGCCAGCACCCCCGCCGGGAACGTAAAGTCCGGATCATCGAACGTGATCAGGTTTATTCCGTCCATGGCCTGCGCGTCGACCTGCGTTGTCGTACCTTGAAAACTCGCCGACACATCGGCGCCCGGGATAGACGACCACGCGTCCATTCCGGCCTGCAGCGCGGCAAAGTCGCTGCCGTCGCCGATCCCCGGCGCCCCGTTTTCGTGCACGAAGTACGGCAGCGGCAGGTCCTCCGGCGGCCAGTACTCGAGGTGACGGGCGCTCTGGATATCGTCTATGCAGCCGTCGCCGTCGCGGTCGAAGAACGAGGCGTCTTCCGTGGGACACAGGTCGTCGGCGTCGAGCACGCCGTCGCCGTCCGTGTCGGCGTTCACCGCAACGGGCACGTGCGCCGTGTTGTCATCCTCGGCACCGGCGTGTTCCTCCTCGATGTCGTTGAATTCATCGAGCACCACGCCGAGAAAGACGTTGCCGGTGGGCGCCGAGTCGGGGAGAGCCGTTCCGGTTGGAAAGGTGATGGCCCTGACCTCGTTCGGCTCCATTGGCGAGAGCACGGTCACGCGGCCGTCTGTAAGAAACAAATCCCCCAGCGTGATAGTGGTATCCGGAGAGATGTACAAACCGACGGAGAAATCCCGCTTGATGCGTTTGGGTCCGGAGTTGATGATCGAGAGCGTGACCCGGTCGCCGATCGAATCGCCGCGAGAGACGCTGGCCGGCCCGTCGAAGGCGACCACCTTGAGGTTGCGTTCGTCGCCGTCATCATCATCATCATCGTCGTCGAACACGGTGAATGCGTCGTCCAACCCCTCACTCACCTGCCCCGGCAGCGTGCCGGACGTGTAGCCGGCCACATGGACGCCCAGCGGCGACGAGGCGATCGCCAGCGAGCGGTCGTCGTTTGCGGTCCCGAATTGCCGCGACAGGATCTCGTTTCCGTCGATATCGTACACGACGAGGAACGGATCGTTGCTGCCGGCGCTGATGTGCCCGGGGAGGCCGCCGGCGGTAAAACCGCTGACGCAAACGCCCTGCGCGCTAACGGATACTCCACAGGCCTCATCACCGAGGGAGGTTCCAAACTGCCGCGTCCATACCACGTTGCCGCCCAGGTCGTAGCGCCGCACGAACGCGTCGGTCCCACCGGCTCCGACCTGTCCGGCCAGCACGCCGGAAGTCCTCCCGGCAATGTAGGCCCCGGACCCATCGGCATGGATACCGAAGGCGTCGTCGCTTCCCGAGGACCCGAACTGCCTCGTCCACAGCTCGCTGCCGTCCGTGTCATACTTTCGAATGTAGGCATCGCCCGCGCCCGCTCCACTCTGGCCGGGGAGCACACCGTCCGTACGACCCACCACGTAGATGCCCGTTGCGTCCACCGATACGGCGAACGCCTCGTCGATCCCCGGGGTCCCGTACTGGCGCGTCCACACCACCGTGCCGTCGAGGGCGTACTTGCGTACAAACGCGTCGGTGCCGCCCGCGCTCGTCTCGCCCGGCAACGTACCCGTTGTGAAACCCGAGACGTACACACCGGTGGCATCCAGTGCGACGCCGGTCGCTTCGTCAGAGACCGACGTACCGAACTGGCGCGTCCACAGCTCGACGCCGTTGAAGTCGTACTTGCGCACAAACGCATCGAACCCGCCGGCGTTGGTGTAACCCGGAAGGGAGCCGTCGGTCCCGCCGGCGACGTAGACGGCCGAGGCGTTGGTCGCAACCGCCGCGCCGCGATCGGTCATCGCCGTTCCGAACTGCTGCGTCCAGACCTCGGCTCCGCTTGCGTCGTACTTGCGGAGATACGCATCGGTGCCGCCGCCACCGGCCTGGCCGGGCAGCACGCCCAGCGTCTTGCCGGCGACAAAAAGGGCCGTCGAGTCGACGGCGGACAACCCAGAGGCATGGTCCTGCTGGGTGGTGCCGAACTGGCGGACCCATACGATGCTATCCGGTTGGGTGGTACTGATCGTTATCGGCCCCGAGGCGGTGTTGTCACCTTCGTTGCTCTCCGCCACGCGGTCGTATTCATCCACGATCACGCCGAGAAAATTGCCGCCGAGCGGAGTCGACATCGGGATTCTCAGGCTGTCGATGGGCACGACCGCCGTCCCACCGGCGGGGAGGCCCGCGAACGTCTTGCGGCCCTTAACGAGCAGCCTGTCCGCAGTCGTGATCGCCGCGTCGGGCGAGAGGTAAAAACCTATGTAAAAGTCCCCCGTAATGTCGGTTGCGCCGCTGTTGCGAATGGTGAGACTTACCTGGCCCGCGATGTCGCTCCCCTGCGCCGCGGTCGGCGGACCGGACAGGGAAACCACAGCGAGGTTCGCCGGAGCGGCCGCCAGGACCGCGTCCTCCCATGACGGGAACGACGTGAGTGAAAGCGCTCCCACAACCAGGAGAATCCCGGGAAGCGCGAATAATCTTTTCGTTCGAGACTTCATCGTGATCCTTCCTTTCTTACTTGCGGCCCAGGGCCTGGTTGATAAAGCGTTCCAGCGGCATCTTCTCCACGCGCGAGGCCCTCTTCAGCGCCTCCGGCGTCGCCCCACCCACTAGTTCCACACCGTCCTGGGACGGGCGTTCGACGTACGGCTGGTTGGTCCGCGGGTCGCGAACAATCTCGAACTTGCCCTGGGAAAACCCGGACACCTGGAACGTGCCGGTCGTGTACGGTTCCAGGAATAGGAGCACTTCCTCGTTCGTGCGCCATTGCAGCGCACCGGCGACCGTGACCTTCACATTGTCCACCACACCGCCCAGCTGCAGGATACGAATCGCCGGCGGTCGGTCCCCTTTGTAGGACTGATCGACGGCAATCTCCGTCTCGGTAAAGATCTTGGTGTGCTTGTCATTCCAGAAGGAACGCACGCCCGTCACCTTGCCCTGGACAACGAGTGAGGATTGCTGCCCGAGATCCTCCGGACTGCGATACAACACCTGGGTTGCCAGCGACGACTGCGTGCCGACACTGACCGTCATTAGCGCTAAGACCAGAATTCGTATCGTTGATTTCATATCATTTCCTCCGCGCAGAATCTGTAGCAGAGCAATTTAGAAAAAGGCCGATTGTCCGGATGCCGCTGCCGCACGGCCTTGATAGTACCGTTGCCGGCAACGACGCCACGTTGCAGGACATCGAACACCCGAGCCTTCTCGTCTTGGTAAAGTCGATCGGCCGCGAATCCGGCCGTTGTGGATATGCTGGTGTGTCTTTCGTTCCGGTTGGAACTCATTCCCGGCACCAATCCCCGAACGACGTGCGAGGATTGCTGCCCGGGCCGTAGGAGGCCCTGGTGGAACGCCTGTATCGCCATGGAAAACGGGGCGGCGACACAGAGTATGAATAATGATATCGCGAGGATTTCGCTGATCGGCTCCATGGCTGAAACATCCCCCACGCTGATTATCAATAGCAGTCCCGTTGATTTAGCCCAAATTCCTCCCCGCTGCACTCACCACGGCGAGCGGTCAGTGCCTATAACGATGAACGGCGACCAGTAGAACGGATGCGCGAAGTCGCCCTTCTTTATCATCGCAAGGCGCGCTTCATTGAGCGCCCTGCCGGCAGGATGCTTTTTGCCGAACATCTTCTTGTAGAACTCGCTCATCAACTGCGATGTGGACTCATCGGAAACGGCCCACAGGCTGGCGACCACGCCCCCGGCGCCCGACGCGATGAACGCGCGGCTCAGACCCACGACACCCTCACCCCGGCCCACCTTGCCGCGGGCGGTTTCACACGCGGATAGCACGACCAGGCCCACATCGAGCGGGAGTGAGAGGATCTCGAGCGTGTGCAGATAGCCGTCCTCCGTTGAGCCGTCGCTCCTGGAGAGCGCCACGCTGGATGACACCGGCTGCAGGGGATTGATCAGGCCGTGCGTGGCGAGATGTAAAACCCGGGGTCTTCGCGCGCGGAGGTTTTCCTTCAGCAACGATTCGCTAGCGTCGTCTCCGAGCAGCACCTGCTTCTGGTCATCCTTGAGACGCGAACTGATGTTCAACACTTCCGACCGGGTATGCGGCAACGGCGCCAGCGCCGTCGACGAACCGGCTGCGGCCCGCAGCCGCGAGAAATCCGGGTCGCCGAGAGCGAGGAGCTCTCCACTGTAGGTCCCCTTCCGCTCCGCATTTTCGAGCTTGAGAAAAACAGAGGCCGAAGGCGCATAAATCGTATCGAACCGCCGCGCCAGAAACGGCTGCTTCTCCCAGTTCGGGTTGCCGCCAGGCTCGCCGGTCAGCAGAACTTCGAACGGGGTCTCGAAGAGTATCCCGTCGGGGATGATTATCAGATTCTTGTTTCTTGCCAGGCGATCTTCTGCGGGCGCGACGAGTAGCGAGTAGAGATTCCGCGCCGTTTTCAGTAGCGTGGCGTCTCCGGCCCCGGGACGCGCGATGGCGTCGCGCAGGCGCTCGACCTGAACGCGGATCGTCTTGCGATCGGGGAGCACGTAGAGCGAATGCCCCTTGCCGTCGACGGCCCACATCAGCGAACTGGTATCTCCCAGCGCGTATTCAAGCAGCACCGTTCCCTTGGGAAGCGCGCCCTGCACTTCTGCAATCGTGGCCACGCGGCCGGCGGCGAGGTCGCCGATGGAGTTGCGCAGGCGCTCGTCCCTCAGCGCCGCGTAGCGCTTCTTCAGCTGTTCCTTCTTTTCGGCCTCCCCGGAGTCGCCCATATGGTAGAGCGAATCGAGAAGCGCGTTCTCCGCCTCCGAGGCCTGTCCCAGGACCGACTGCTCGAGCAGGTCGAGCAGGCCCCGTGCCTTCGCCCGTTCGGCGGTTTCGAACGCGCGCCCGGACCACCCGCCGGACTTGTCGTCACGGTCGAGCGATGCGTAAT
Source organism: Candidatus Krumholzibacteriia bacterium (assembly GCA_046754105.1). GTDB lineage: Bacteria > Krumholzibacteriota > Krumholzibacteriia > WVZY01 > WVZY01 > JAZGDW01. The sequence continues at coordinate 7,779 of JBHHVD010000043.1, read as the reverse complement.
ACCGCGCGACCTCTTCGTAAAAGAAGCGCCGCTCGCCCGAGAGAAATCCCGATCTCACCGCCGCGCTACCGAGCGTCGCCCGCGATTTCTCGATCGCGGCGAGCGCCCGTTCGTAATGGAACACGGCGCTGTCTGGGTTTTCCTTTTCGTAGGTGTGCGCGATGCCGAGGTGGACCGCGCTCTCCAGGCCGCCGCTACCCAACTGGCTTACCGTGGAGTACGCGCTCCAGAATCCCTTCCTCGCCTCGTCGTTCTTGCCGAGAAGCGCGTTGGCGTTGGCCATGCCGAGCTCGTCCTGAACGACCAGGGACTTGAGGCCGTCTGCACGATCCCGCTCGAGAGCCCGCCGCCAGCCGGCCAGCGATTCCCCCGGTCTCCCCCGTAACCACTCGAGCTCGGCGGCAAGGACATCCGCTTCGCGCACGAGACGCGGCAGCTCCGATTCGCCTGCCAGCTTCTTCGCCTTTGCCGCGGATTTGAGACCGCGGTCGTACGCCCCGAGCTTCTGGTAGAGCAACCCGATGTTGATCAGGGCTTCGATGTGGTGGACGGGATTGTCGAAAGTCTGGGCGAGCCTCGCGCATGACAGCAGGTCTTCGCGCGCCCGGTCCAGCTCCCCAATGGCCAGATGCGTCAACCCGCGCTCGCGATACAGTGACGCGGTCAGGAACGTATCCGGCGCCCGGTCTAGCAGCTCCTCTGCCGCGTCGAGTTCTGCAAGGGACTCGTTGTAACTCCCCTCCAGTCGAAGGTTGGTTCCGAGGTTTATGCGGGATGCCGCTTCCTTGAGCGGCTGGTCCGTGGCGGCGGCGATTTCGATCGCCTTTCGATAGGACTCATTGGCCGCGCTCTGCCGTTTCATATCGGAATTCAGGTTTGCGACCGCCGTGAGGATATCCACCATCAGCGCCGCCTTACCCGACGCTTCGAGAATGGGTAACGCCTCCTCGAAGCACTTGCGCGCGTCCAGCACTCGCCCCACTTGCTGGTACAAATCGCCGAGGTAGGTCAGCGACGTGCCCAGCCCGCCGAGATCTTTGGTTTCGCGCCGCAGCGCGACGGCCTGCCCGTAGAAATCGATCGCGGCCTTGCTATCCCCCTTCTGACGGTACGCGCTCCCCAGGCCGTTGAGCGTCTTGCCCTCGAGGATCCGATCCTCGACCTCGCGCCGCGCCTGCAGCGCGCTCTCGTAGTGCTCGATGACCCCGTCGAAGTCGCCGGCGTACCAGTAGACCACGCCCAGACTCCCGAAGACCACCGCGCGCGAATGCCGGTCGCCGATCGCCTCGTAGATCGACTTCGCGTCGAGGAGCAGTTGTTCCGCCTTGGGAAGATCTCCATCCGCCCGGGCCTCGTTCGATTGCGCTTCGAGGTTTTTCGCCTTCGCCCGCCGCGAACGTTCCGAGCTCCCCCAACCCTGGTACGCCGTCACCAGATCCAGCGGCGCCGCCGACCCCGTCTTCTCTTTGTAAAGCCGCGCGACCAATTCGGCGAACTCGACGTTCTCTTTTTCGTCCTTGGTGTTTCCCGCATCGCCGACTTCGATGGCCACGTCCAGGAGTTGGGCGACGGCTGCTCCGACCAGGATCGGATGTTCCGCGATATAACCGGACAACGGTTCGTCTCCACCGTCACTCCAGACCGACGCGGCATTATTGATAAATGTCAAGATTGGATCATCTTGAGAGAACGCAACAACCGGCAGCAATGCGACGACGAGCGACAACACGAACGCGCGGCGCGCCATCGACAGCAATGGCATGAGCGAAATCCTCCCCCGGTTGGCACCAAACCTGGTGGACTCGTGCCGGTCTTCGCAAACGTTAAGAAGTGAAAGAATTTTTGCCGGCGGGAATCCGGGCGTGTTTGAGGTGAGATTGTTACCAGGACGAGGCCCGTCTTCCCAAGCGTTTATTATAGCGCAAGATGGAATCAGTGTAAAGTTCTTATTACACCTGTAAAAATGTGCGGTCTCCGGATGGCGAACCGGCCGGCCGCGCCCCGGCCCGCCGGATGATCCGGACGCCAGCGCATGGTCCAGCGCCGGTGCCTCCAAACCGCACTAACGTCGTTTGATAAAAGAGGTTGCCCTGCCGATGACCCCGCAGCCAGACAATCGCCGGGCTACCGGTTGCCTCACCCACGGCGATGTTCTATGCTGGACCCCTCGCCACCGGTCGCGGGGCCGCGTAACCTCAAGAGACATAAGGAGAATCGGATGATTTCGTTCATTCCCGAAGACATTTCCGCCTACGCGGAAGCCCACACCTCCCCTCCCTCGCACCCGCTGGACGCCCTCGCCGGGGAGACACGGGCGAGCACGACGCAGCCCGAGATGCTCGTCGGCGGGGTGGAGGGCACCTTTCTGAAACTGCTCGCGCGGTCGCTGCGGGCCCGCCGCACCCTCGAAATCGGTACTTTTACAGGCTATAGTGCCCTGATGCTCGCCGAGGGCATGGAGGCGGGCGGTGAGGTGGTCACATGTGAAATCGACCGCGCTACGGCGGCCATCGCCCGCAAGCACTGGGCGGGCAGCCCGCACGGGCAGAAGATCACCCTGGAACTCGGCCCGGCGCTCGAGACCCTGGGCCGGCTGCAGGGCCCGTTCGACCTCGTATTCATCGACGCCGACAAGGGCAATTACATCGCGTATTGGGAAGCCTGTGTGCCCATGGTGCGCCGGGGCGGGCTGGTACTGGCGGACAACGTACTATGGAGCGGGCGGGTCCTGGATCCGAAGGAAGCGGACGACCACGCCCTGGTCGCATTCAACACGCACGTGCGCAACGACCCGCGGGTGGAGAGCGTCATGCTGACCATCCGCGACGGCATCACGATGGCATGCAAGCGCTAGCGCCGCCAGGCGCTACTGCCGCAGGGAAAGGAGTTTCGAATGAGAACCACGGCTCTGGTCATCTGCCTGGCCGCGGTCGTCCCCATGGCCGGGCGCGCCGCCGCCGGACCATGGAAACTGGCCTCGGACATCCACCTGACGCTCACGCAGAACGCCTACAGCGGCAACTGGGTGGGAGGTGAATCGGGCTCGATGAGTTGGACCCTAACGTCTCTCACGACCGCCGAAAAGCAGGTGCTGCCAAAGGTGTTCAGCCAGAACACACTCAAACTCTCGTACGGCATCACCTACAATCAGGACCCGGCGACCGACAAATGGGGCTCCGGTGACAAATCAACCGACCTGATCGACCTCGAGACAACCTATCGGTTCACATTGGGGACCTTCGTCGAGCCGATCGTCGCTTTTCGCGGCATCACGCAGTTTCTCGACCAGGCCGATCCGGCCCGGGACCGGTGGATCAATCCGCTGGACCTGACGGAAAGCGCCGGCGCCGCGAGGGTGTTTATCAAGGACGACAAGCGTCAGTGGCAGACCCGGATCGGACTCGCCGCCCGCCAGGTGATCGATCGGGATGCGCCCGATCCTTTGGGTGGCGCCCGGCGCACGACCACGGAGCACTCGGCGGGGGTCGAGTTGGTCAACGACCTCGTGACACCGCTGTCGGATGACGCGATCCTGCTCACCAGCAAGCTCACCGTTTTTCAGAGCTTCTTTTCGACGGCCAAAGACGACCTCCTCGGCACGCCCGGCGAAGACGACTGGAAGTATCCGGACATCAATCTCGAGAACATTTTCTCCGCCTCGATCACCCGCTACATCGAGGTCAATCTCTACGTGCAGCTCCTCTTCGACCGTCAGATCGACCGCGGGGCCCGTTTCAAGCAAACTCTCTCCCTGGGCCTGGCGTATAAACTGATATAGTGTCGAAGTCCGGCGCGGTGTGCTTGACAACCGGCCGTCCATGGCATAACTTATTTAGTAACAACCGAAAGGGACGTTCTTGATTACGAAATCAGCTACAAAGCCGCTGTTGCTCCTCGCGGCGCTCGCACTCGGCATCGCCGCAGGCCCGGCGGCCGCGCTGGAGCTCGACCTCATCGGCGAGCCGGTCGCCCTGGAATCGTACCGATCGCTGAGCAGCGTGCCGCAGGGCGGCACCATCGATCTGGCCGTAGCGCTGCAGCTCAAGGGCCACTGGCACGTCAACGCCCACCGCGTCAACGATGAATTCCTGATCCCGACCCGCGTGACCGTCGAGGCGCCCCCGGGTGTGTCGGTGGACGGAATCGTCTACCCGGAGGCCGTCGAGAAGAAGCTCTCCTTCTCCGAGAAGCCACTGGCACTCTACGAGAAACAGGCGCTGATCGGGGTGAGGCTGTCCGTGTCGCCGGAGGTCGCGACCGGCGAGATGACAGTGACGGCGACCGTGACCTATCAGGCGTGTGACAACGAGAAATGCCTCGCGCCGGAGAACAAGATCGTCGCCATCGCCGTGCCGGTGTCCGGGCCGACCGAAGCCATCGACGCCACTCACACCGATATCTTCGGCCGAATCGACTTTTCGTCGATCGCCGCCGCCGGGCCGGCCACAGGCGACAGCGGTCGTCTTGGCGCCGTCGTCGGCAGCCAGGGGTTGCTGGTCGCGTTTCTGCTCGTCTTCGTGTGGGGACTCGCGTTGAACCTCACACCGTGCGTATATCCGATTATCCCGATTACCGTCGGGTATTTCGGCGGTCAGGCCGGCGGCAAGACCTCGAGCACGCTGATGCTCGCCGTGTTGTACGTGTTGGGGATGGCGACAACCTATTCGACCCTGGGGCTCGTCGCGGCCCTGACCGGTAGTATCCTGGGCACGGCGCTGCAGAATCCGTATGTCGTCCTGTTCGTGGCGCTGGTCATGGTGGGACTGGCCATGTCCATGTTCGGCGCGTACGAGTTCCGCGTTCCCGCGCGGCTTAGCAACCTGGCCGGTTCGTCGTCGTCGAAGCAGGGTGTGGTCGGCGCGTTTCTCATGGGTTTGACCGTCGGAGTCGTGGCCGCCCCGTGCATCGGCCCGTTTGTCCTGGCGCTCCTGACATTCGTCGGAGAGAGCGGCAATCCCGTCTTGGGGTTCTGGCTCTTCTTCACCCTGGCCCTTGGGTTGGGCGCTCCCTTCATCGTTCTGGCCGTCCTTTCCGGCAATATCACGCGCCTGCCGAAGTCCGGAGAGTGGATGGAATGGGTGAAGAAGCTGTTCGGCGTTATCCTCGTCGGCATGGCCATTTTCTTCCTCCAGCCGCTGATCGGCGATCCCGTCTACTGGGCGCTAACCGGGTTGCTCTTGATGAGCGGCGGAATCGTGCTCGGTTTCTTGAAGAAGACACAGACCACCGCCCTGTTCTTTGTCGTGTTCAAGCGCTTCGTGGGAATCGCCGCGCCGCTCTTCGGGCTCTACCTGATCCTCAACCCCGGGCACATCATCGCGCGGGGCGACGCCACGGGCGGCATCCAGTGGGACGCGTTCGACGCCCGGATGCTGGAGCAGGCCCGGCTGGATAACCGGTTTGTTTTGATCGACTTCGCCGCGGACTGGTGCCTTCCCTGTAAGGAATTGGACCACAAGACGTTCTCGCAACCTGAGGTGGTCGCCGCCACGTCCGGATTCCTGGTGCTCAAGGCCGATTTGACCCAGAGCGCCTCGAGGCAGGTCTCGGACCTCAGAAAGGAATTCGCCATACGAGGTGTACCGACCGTTGTTTTCATGGACCGAAGCGGCAAGGAACGCAAGGACCTGCGGGTGCTCGGTTTCGTCGACAAGACGGAGTTCCTGCGCCGCATCGACGCATTGAAGAGCGACTCCTCGTAGCGGCGGTCTTTTTGGCGTGACACCCGTGCCGGCGGGGCTCTATAGTAAACGCATGAAAATCGTCAGTTTTGGGCCCAGAGGACAGGAAAAGCCAGGCGTCATCACCGGCGACCGCGTGATCGACCTCGTCGCCGCCAACCCCGCCATTCCACCCACGGTAAAGAAGATCCTGGAGGTGGGAGCGCTGCCGAGGGTGGATACGGTGATCAAGAAAGCTTCCACGCTGCCCGCGAAATGTTTCCGCAAGCTCAAGGACGTCCGTCTAGGCCCGCCGGTTACCGACCCGAGCAAGATTATCTGTGTCGGGCTCAATTATAAGAGCCACGCCCAGGAACAGGAAAAGGACGTCCCCGACTGGCCGCTGACGTTCGGCAAGGCGCCCAGCGCGCTGGTCGGAAACGGCGACCCGATTCCGTTGCCGAACGGTGTAACACAGCTCGACCACGAAGTCGAGCTCGCCGTCATTATCGGGAAACGAGCGAAGGACGTGCCGCTGGACGACGCGCCGAAGTACATCGCCGGCTATTCCGTGTTCATGGACATCAGCGCACGCGACGTGCAGTTCCGCGAGAAGCAGTGGTTCCGGGCGAAGAGTTTCGACGGCTTTGGACCGACCGGTCCGAGCCTCACGACGGCGGCGGAGATCCCCGACCCGCACGCGCTTGCGATTTCGCTCGATGTGAACGGTAAGACCCGCCAGTCGGGCAGCACCGGCGATATGACTTTCAGGGTGTTCTACCTGGTCCATTACATGTCGCACAGCATGACGCTGGAGCCCGGTGATATCATCGCCACGGGTACGCCCGCCGGAGTCGGAGTGTTCGCGACCCCGCAGCGTTTTCTGGAGAAAGGCGACGTCCTCACGGCGATGATCGACGGGCTTGGAACGCTGACCAATCCAGTCGTGTAGCGCTTATAACTCGTCGGACCGCTCGTGAACACGACCGCGCCAGGAAAACGCAAGCACCGGATCCTCATCATCTCGCCGTGGAAGCGGCAGCGATCGATGGGCAAAGGCGCCGGTGTCGCGGACGACTACCGCTTTTGCAAGAGACTCACCGATCTCGGATACGAACTCCACTTCCTCTCGCCGCGGAGTGAGGTCTCGCCGGAGTTTTCGTTCGAGAGCCATTTCAGCCATACGTATCCGAATTTTTTCGACGCCATGAGCCGGTGGCCGAAGGTCCTGCGGCGGGTGCTTTGGCCCGCGTTGTTCAACGTGATCGTAACGGCCCGGGCACTGGTGCTCGCACGCCGGATTCGCCCGCATTTCGTCCTCGGCCACTCCTACTACGGCTCCCTGCCGAGCTACCTGGTCCGTGAGTTCTGCGCCATCCCGTCGGCGGTCAAGCTCTTCGGCGTGGCCGATCTGGTCCACACGGAATGGCCCCGCTGGCGATACGTCGCAAAAAACCTCGAGCAGATCATGGCGCTGAAGATTCCCCAGGACGCGTGGATCATCCTGGACGACGGCACCCGCGGGGATGACGCGGCCCGGCGGCAGGGCGTCCCCGCTGACAAGGTTCACCTTCTTCCCAACGGCATCAACGTCGAGTGGGCGAACCGGCCCTGCGACCGCGGCGCGGCTCGCGCCGAGTTCGGCGTCCCCACCGGTGCACTCGTGGTGTCGTTTCTCTCGAGACTGGTCGATTCCAAGCGGCCGCAAACGATCGTTCGCGCGGCACCCGCGATCCAGCGTCTAGCGAATGTGCCGGTATGGTTCCTCGTCGCGGGGGACGGTCCGGAACGGGAGAGCTGCGAGCGTCTCGCTGGGGACCTGGGAGTGGCCGGCCGCGTCGTCTTCGCGGGGGCCCTCCCCCACGAGCGCGTCCCCGACCTCATGGCTGCGACGGACGTCCTCGTCGCCACCGGACTGTATTCCAACATGGCCATCCCGACGTGCGAGGCGCTGGTGTGCGGTGTCCCGGTGGTCGCTTTCGACACCGGCAACACCGGCGACGTGGTCAGGGAGGGTGAAACGGGGAGGAAGGTTCGCGACGGCGACCTGGAAGCCCAGGCCACAGCCGTCGCTGGCCTGCTCAACAATGAAGAAGCGCGCCCGTCGATCGGCCGGCGC
>JBHHVD010000042.1:0-26493 GCA_046754105.1 Candidatus Krumholzibacteriia bacterium | reverse complement strand
AATGGTGGAGTTGACGGGGATCGAACCCGTGACCTCTTGTCTGCCAGACAAGTGCTCTCCCAGCTGAGCTACAACCCCACGCGACACGACCCTAGCAAAACAACTACCTAAGTCAAGGGCAAAAGAAATCCCGAAAAAGGCGATGAACCTTGACATCAGGCGTCATGGGCGCCTAACATGACTGCTCTCCATACAATGGTCTGCGATGCCGGAGTGGTGAAATTGGTAGACGCAGGGGACTCAAAATCCCCCGGAGCCTGGCTCCGTGTCGGTTCGAGTCCGACCTCCGGCACCAGTTTTTTCGCCCTTGCCCGGATCAGCTGCGACTCGTGTCGTGGCTCCAGAACAAATACTCACGCCAGGACACCGGCGGCTGGCGGACCGTGAAACGGGCGCGAAACCCGAACAACCAGCTGGGCCGCATCGGCTTCCTCGATAGCTTCAGGCCCGCCTCCTCGGGCGTGCGGCCGCCTTTCTTGCGGTTGCACGGCTTGCAGCACGTAACGATATTCGTCCACACGGTCCCCCCGCCGCGGGAGCGCGGGATGACGTGATCACACGTGAGCGATTTCGGGCTGAGCTTCTCGCCGCAGTACTGACAGCAGTGCCTGTCACGGGCATAGATGTTCTGGCGGGAAAATTTGATTTCGCGGCGGCGAAAGCCGACGAAGCGTAGCAGGCGCACGACTGCGGGGACGCGCAGCGCCTGTGTTTCCGAGCGCACCTCGCGGTCGGTCTCCTCGAGCACTTCCACCTTCTCGAGAAAGACCAGCTTAAGCGCACGCTTCCAGTTGATTACGTTCAGCGGCTCGAACGACGCGTTTAAAAGCAGTACCTGTGAGAACTCTTGTACTCCTTGCCAAGGGGCCGTAGTCCGTTATTACCTCACCAGCAATATACCGCACGTCGAAGCAAATTGCAAAGCCCGGGCCAATCGACCCCGCGCGGGCAAGAAATGCCCGCTTTCACGCCCCCGCAATTCCCGGAGAAAGTCGTTGCTTTGCCCGTCGAATCGAGTAACATTAACCCCGTAAAACACTTTCGACTTGCCGTTCCGTTTTTCACCCTTCTCTCGCCGGCGACACGAATGTTTGTGAGAATTCCGTCCGGTTACCGCGATTGGGCCGCCATCCCGGTGCTGTTGTGCGTTCTGTGCGCAGGCACCGCGCAAGACGCCCTCGGGCGCCTGCAGGGCGAAGAACCGGCCCCACCAGCGCGACCCAGGGTCGTCGTGGGCTCGATCGAGGGTGCCATCGGGCCGGTGACCGACGGTTACGTCCACCGCGTCCTCGCCTCGGCGACCCCGCTCGACCCCCAGTGCGTCATTTTTACTCTGGACACTCCCGGAGGCCTGGACGTGTCGATGCGAGCCATCATCAAGAACATCCTCGCCAGCCGCGTACCGGTCGTGGTCTACGTCCACCCGGGAGGGGCACGGGCTGCCAGCGCCGGCGCTATTATCAGCCTCGCCGCGCACGCCGTGGCAATGTCGCCGGGCACCAATATCGGTGCCGCCCACCCCGTCGCTATCGGTCAGGGCAAGATGGACGAGGAGATGGCGGCCAAAATCACGAACGATGCAGCCGCGTTCGCCAGGGGCCTCGCCGACGAGCGCGGGCGCGATGTGGAATGGGCGGAAAAGATCGTGCGGGAGAGCATTTCGTCAACCGCGGAAGAGGCGCTGGCGCTTGGCGTCATCGATATAATCGCCGATGACGTCGACGACCTGCTCGCGCAGCTCGACGGCCGCGAGTTCTCGGTCGGTGATCGCAAAATAGTGTTGGCGACCGCGGCTGCGGAGGTAGTAACAATGACGTCCTCGCTTCGAGAGCGCATTCTCGCACGCATATCGGATCCCAATATCGCCTACCTTCTCATGCTTCTCGGGATCTTCGGGATCTTCTTCGAGCTGCAGAATCCCGGAGCCATTGTCCCCGGCGTAATCGGCGCGATCTCGATCTTGCTGGCGTTTTACGCCTTGCAGCTGCTGCCGGTCAATTACGCCGGAGTCGCCTTGATTCTGCTGGCTGTGGTTCTTTTCGTTCTGGAAATAAAGATTCCATCTGCGGGGATGCTAACCGTAGGGGGTGTCGTGTCGATGTTGATCGGGTCTCTTATGTTCATCGATTCCCCGCTGCCGTTCATGCGCGTTTCGTTATCGGTGATCATCCCCGCCGTCATTTTTACGGCCGCGTTCTTTTTGTTCGCGGTCGGTTTGGGGTTGAAGGCTCAACGCAGAAAGGTAGCGACGGGAAACGCGGGTATGAAGGGTGAGATCGGCCGCGCCCGGACGGACATCGGCGATAGCGGTACGGTGTTCGTGCACGGGGAACACTGGAACGCCTTCAGCGACGAACCGATCCCCCGGGGTGCCAGCGTCGAAATCATCTCCGTCGCCGGTCTGAGGGTAAAGGTCAAGCGGGTCACAAAATAGGAGGTCTCCCGAATGGGTATTCCCATCCTGTCCATCGTTTTTATCGGCATCATGATCCTCGCCAGCGCCGTACGTATCTTGAGGGAATACGAACGAGGCGTCGTGTTCCGTCTCGGCCGGCTCGCCGGGGTCAAGGGGCCCGGCCTGGTTATCCTGATCCCGATCATAGACCGCATGGTCCGTGTCAGCCTGCGCGTCGTGGCGATGGACGTCGCGCCGCAGGACGTCATCACAAAGGACAACGTATCAGTAAAAGTCAACGCGGTGGTCTACTTCCGGGTCATGGCGGCCGACCGCGCGGTCGTCGAAGTGGAGGATTTTCTCTATGCCACGACGCAGCTCGCCCAGACGACGCTTCGCTCGGTGCTCGGGCAGGTTGAACTCGACCAGCTACTCGCCGAACGCGAGTCGATCAACCAGCAGTTACAGCGCATCATCGACGAGCAGACGGATTCCTGGGGTATTAAGGTGACGCTCGTCGAGATTAAGCACGTCGACTTGCCGGTGGAAATGCAAAGAGCCATCGCCAAGCAGGCGGAAGCGGAGAGGGAGCGCCGCGCGAAGGTCATCCACGCCGCCGGCGAACAACAGGCGGCGGGCAAGCTGTTCGAGGCGGCCTCAATCATCAGCCAGAACCCCGTCACCATCCAGCTGCGCTTCCTGCAGACTCTGACGGAAGTGGCCGCCGAGAAGAACTCGACCGTGATATTCCCCGTCCCGATCGACCTGGTCGAGCCCCTCACCAAGGCGCTCAAGAACGCGTCCGCTTCCCGGCCGGGCTGATAACGTCCTTTGGTACGATAGTTGCATCCCGCGCGGGTGCTATGCCGCGTCCTGCTAAACAAAAGGTCATCGCGCACTGCCGCGACGGCGTACTGCTAAAAGGCACCACCACGGACTTTTCTTCGACAAAGTCCGAGTTCACCGTCACGACGGAGGGCGGCGCCCGCAAAGTCAAGGTAGGAGACCTCAAGGCGCTTTTCTTCGTGAAGGAATTCAAGGGCCGCCCGGAATATCGGGAACGCAAGGGGTTCTTTGACGAATCCGGCGGGGGTCGCAAGGTCCTCGTGGAGTTTGTCGACGGGGAGGTGCTCTTCGGATACGCCGATTCGTACTCCGAAGCGGGCGCCGGGTTCTTCATGGTCCCCGGCGACCCGGACTCCAACAACATCAAGGTCTATGTAGTGCGAGCCGCGACCAAACGCATCAAACTAAAGGGACCCGACCGCGCAAAGAAAGTCCACGCGGGAACCACCCCCGGTTCGGAATAGTGCTTGAAGACTCCCGGTGTTTTTAATAGCCTGCAGTGATGAAACTCACCTGCGGGCTTATCGTGCTCCTGGCGCTTCTCCTGTCCTCCTGTCAGGACATGGCGCTCTTGTACTACAATCGCGGCCTCGACGCGATCGAGGACGGCGACCACGAGACGGCGATCGAGTATTTCCGGAAATCCCTGGCGATTCGCAAGCACGATCCCGATGTGCAAGTGAACCTGGGCGTCGCCTACTACACGGCGGGAGATTACGACGCCGCGATGGCGGCGTTCAAGATCGCGCTCGACGACTACCCCGGAGATCCGACGTTGCACTACAACATAGCGGAGACCTACGCCGCCATGGGCGCCTTTCAAGCCGCCGCTCGCGAATATGACCTTGCAATCAGTCTCAGGGATCGATTCTTCGAGGCGTTGACCTCATACGGCAAGATGCTGCTCGAGGCCGGCGACTACGAACGCGCGGAGGAGCTTCTCGTGCATGCGATGACGGTCAAGCCCAGTTACAACCCCGCGTACGTGTACCTGGGCCTTCTGTACGCAAGGATGGACAAGTTTCACCAGGCGTCGGTGTACCTCTACCGCGCGCTGAAAAACAACCCCTCCTCCATCGATGCGCGCCTGGGTCTGGCGCATTCGTTTTATAAGCGGTCGATGTACGAACCGGCCATTGAAGAATACGAGCGCGTTTACAATGGGGACCCGGACAACCGCGAAGCTATTCTCGGCCTGGGTCTTTGCTATTTCGAGACGGAGCGTTATTCGCAGGCGGAAAAACTTTTGAAACTGGCGGTGGAGAGCCAGCCGAATTTTCCCCGGGCGTACAAGGCACTCGGCGACGTTTATTTTCAGCAGAAAGACTTCGCGGCGGCGCTCGCCAGCTACCGCACGGCGGTACAGCAGCGAGAAGACTATCCCGAAGCGTACATGAAGATGGGAGACCTCTTCGCCGCGATCGGCCGCCATGATGAAGCCAGGCAGTCCCTCGAGCACGCGCTGCGCCGCAGCCCGGACGACCCGCTGATCCTGTACCATTTGGGACGGCTTCATCTCGAAATGAACGATCTCGAGCACGGCCAGGAACTGCTACACAAAGCGCTGGTACTGCTCAGGGACGACGCCGAGCTCAAGGCGGACATCCTTAAGTCATTGCAAGACATTAGGAACCGATGACCCACCCCCCTCCAGGCCCACAACGCTGGCGGCCCCCCTCCCCGGCGCCCCGAGCGATGGCACGCCCGTTGCTCCGCCTTTCCGCCGGAGGTGATGACACATGTTCAAGAGAATTCTGTTGGGAGTTGTGCTGTTGTCGTTCGCCGGCACCGGCTGCGCGATGTACGTCCGCCCGGCGCCACCACCACCGCGTGTCGACGTCAGAACCGCCCGGCCGCACAAGCACGCGGTCTGGGTGCCCGGCCACTGGAAGTGGACCAACCGCAAAAGGGGCTACGCGTGGGTTCCGGGGCACTGGCGGCGGGCCCGGTAGTCCTCGGCGCCCGCGCCGCACTCCCTAGGGCCCGACATAGAGTTCCGAGCCACGCAGCCCGAGGGTCTTGCGCCTGAGGCCGACGGTAAGGCGACGCGTTTCTCCGGCGATAATCAGGACGTTGTCCCGCCTGACCCTCTTGTCGAGGCCGCCGTTCTCCAGGCGTTCTCTGTACTTGCCGGCCCGGCGATTTGCGAGGATAATCGTTATTTCGTGCAGCCCGGCGGACAATCCTACCTTTATGGCTTCCGGCTTCATCCGGTTTCGCACCAGAACCTCGTCGCCGTTCTTTATGATCTTGTCGCTCGTCGAGTCAACCGCCGTATACACCGTACGGCCATCGACGATGAGGATGGCGGAAATGGCGTTTTCCCTCTCGTGACCCTTCCTGTCCTTGTCCCTTCGGACACTGATGGTGCTCGACACCTTGACGCGGTCGAACGCAACCAGAAGCGTGCCCGGCGCACTCGCCGTCAGATTTGCCCCTGGGGGTGCGCTTCCCGTCATCGCTCGTTGCAAAGTCATCATGGAGTCGCCGAATTCGATACGCGCGACGGTGTCACGACCGACGCGCAACTCGGCACCAAACGATGTCTGGAAGTAGAGCGTGTCGTTGACGAACTTGATCAACCTGCCCTTGAAGCTCGATCCGTCCTTGAGGACCATGATCTCACCCCGGCCGAGCGTCGGGACTATCACAACCAGACAGACCAGTACAAATCTCCACAATCGCATTGACCTCACCTTTTCTTGCCTGAATCCCGAGTGTCGCCGTTATTTCAGGAACACCGCGCGTCGCAATGACTCGCCTTGCGGGGTGCGAAGGCGGACAAAATAGACCCCGGAGGATACCTCCTGACCCGCGCCGTTCCTGCCGTCCCATACCACACTGTAGAATCCAACGGGAACGGCCCCCCTGTCAAGTTCCCTGATCTTCGCGCCGGTGACGTCGTAGATCACGATCTCGAAAGCACCGGGGGTCACCGTTTCGAAGGAGATCGTGACCGTGGCGTTGAAGGGATTCGGGTACAGGTTGATATTCGGCACCGGGGTGATCGGGGTCTCGGACACGGTGCGCAAGATCCATTCGTCTGGGTCGAGCGACACCGCCTGCACCGCTTCCGGCAGGACGAACGTATGAGTTTCCGTGCGCCCTCCGTTCCACACCACGATCGTCGAGTCTCCCGACGGCGCCGACACGCGGATATCGATCGGCATCGTCACCACGCCGCTCTCCTGGATCTGCCGGATCCTCACCTTCACTCGCGTCCCCGCGGGGTCGGGGCTCTGGACCCACGAGTACTCGTACCACGGCTCGCTCCAGCCGAAGACGAACTGGTCGAAGAACCAGTCCAGCCGGCGGCCCGGCACCTGCGACGTTGCCGGCAGCGCCGCCTCACAAACCTCCTGGAAGTTGCGCGTCGTCGCGTTGCCGTACGCGAAGCGCGCGTCGGCGGCGTACGCGCGCAGCGCCTTGAAAAACGCGCCGTCGCCCATGACGTGCCTCAGCATGTTGAGCACCCAAGCGCCACGCCAGTATACGTTGGGAACGTCGAACAGTACCGAGGGGTTGTGAAGGGTGCCGGTAAACGGCAGAAACCCCGTGGGCGAGGTGTCATCCGGAAAACGCAGCAACGACATGTGGGCGCGGTAGGCCGGAAACCCGCCGCTATGTTCGAACCACAACGCCTCACTGTAGGTCGCAAAACCCTCGTTGAGCCACACCTCCGGCCAATCGGCCGGCGAAATCAAGTCTCCCCACCACTGGTGCGCCAGCTCGTGCGCGACGACCCAATCGAACGGGCGCCGGATGCTGTCACCACGGATAAAGAAGCTCGAGTAACTGGTGCACGTCTGGTGCTCGAGCGCGCCTCCGAACGGGACTTCCGCCATCGCGTACTTTTCACGGACGAACGGGTACTGCCCGAAACTGTCGGAAAAGAACTCGGTCATCGGCACCGTGACATTGAAATCGATTCTCGCGTCCGCGAGGTCCTGGGGGTAAACGAAATACTGGATCTCCATCGAATCAACGGGGGAGTAGTGGTAGTAGTCGCTGAAAACGGCGTAGTTCGATATTGCCAGCGACACGAGGTACGTCGTGATAGGGTAGCTTTCTTCCCAATCGAAGCGTTTCCACCCGTTACCCAGATCGACCTCGCCTAGCAGTATGCCGTTCGAGGCCACGACCAGCGTATCGGGTACGGTAATCGACAGGCTGGCCGTCGCCTTGTCGCCGGGCACGTCCTTGCACGGCCACCACGTGCGCGCAAAAAACGGCTCGCTGATCGTGTAGATGACGGGAACCGTGTCCCTCTGCATCGTGACCGGGTTGAGCGGGAAGCCCGCGCCAAAAGTGAACGCCGCGATGCCACCCAGCGTCGAGTTCGACCCCGTAGGCTGGCCCGAGTAATCGATCGCCACCTCGACACTGTCGCCGACGTTATAGCTGCCGGCGAGTGTGACAGTGAGTATGTCGTTCGCGTGCACGAAAGGCGCACTCGCCCCGTTCTCCCGAACCCCCGCCACCGACATGTTGTCGTAAAAATCCAGGTCGATGACCGACAGTGCGGGGGTCAGCGCTGAGACCGTCGCCGTCACCGTACCGGCGATGGTGCGCGCCGCCGGGTCGACCGTAAGCGTAAGGTCGTAATGGAGCGCGTCGAATGTGGTCTGGTCCGTAGCAGCTTTCCGGAACGATTCGAGCCGGTAGCGTTCACCGACCCTCAACCGCCGCTCCAGTTCCCGTTTGCCCAGCAATTCGTGGAGTTTCCCAGTCGGCTCTTCCTGCGCCGCGCCGGGGGACGCGCACTCAGCCACGATGAGCACAACGAGAATGATGATGGATAGAATGTTCTTCATGGGTATACCGTCTAGGGGAGGCAGATGAGGTACGAGTCAAGTATAGAGTATCGCCGAACCGAACACCATGAAATTCTCTCGTGTGGGAAGACCCTTCCCCCGCACGCGGATTTGCGATATGATAGGAACCTCATCCTACCGGCAAGGACCCATGGCAAGAGACTTCGCACAACAATTGAAGGAGCGCATCATTCTCGCAGACGGCGCGATGGGTACGATGGTGTACTCGCGCGGCGTGTTCATAAACACGTGTTTTGACGAGCTCAACCTCACCCGTCCGGGTCTCGTCCGGGAGATTCACGAAGCGTACGTGCAAGCCGGTGCCGAGCTGATAGAGACGAACACGTTCGGCGCCAACCGCTACAAGCTAGGCGCCTTCGGGGTCGAGGACCGCATCGCAAAGATCAACCAGGCCGGGGCGCGGCTGGCAAGAGAGTCCGCGGGCGACGACGTGTACGTGGCCGGTTCGATCGGCCCCCTGGGCAAACCCCTGCGCCCGTTGGGACAGGTCAGCAAGGAGGAGGCGCGTGATGCGTTTCGCGAGCAGGCCGAAGCGCTGGCCGCCGACGTCGATCTGTTCATGATCGAGACCGTTCCCAGCGTCGAGGAGATGAGGATCGCGATCGAGTCGGTACGATCGGTGAGTTCCCTGCCCATCGTCGCCCAGGTGACCTTCTCTGAAGAGGGGCTCACGCTCATGGGTGACACGCCGGAGCACGTCGTGGAGGCGCTCTCCGCGTATGACCTGGCGGCCATCGGTTGCAACTGCACGATCGGCCCTCAGCCCATGCTGGAAATGGTCGAGAAGCTCCGCACCTTGACCGACCGCAACCTCAGCGCGCTGCCCAACGCCGGGGCCCCGCGTCTCGTAGAGGGCCGTTACATATACCTCACCTCTCCGGAGTACATGGCCGAGTACGCAAAGCGGCTCATCGCAGCCGGCGTGTCCCTGATTGGCGGATGTTGCGGTACCACGCCCGATCACATCCAGTGCATGGCATCCGCGATACGAGCCCTGCGGCCGGTCCACTCGGACGTAACGTCCCACGCCCGCCCCGAGGTCGAACGCGAGGCGTTGCCAGAGGTTCCTTTTGCCGAGCGCAGCGCTTTTTCCCGTGCACTCGGACGCGAATTCGTCGTCAGCGTGGAAATCGACCCACCCAAGGGGCTCGACCCGACGCGGTCACTGGAGGGTGCGCGCATCATGAAGGAGCACGGCGTCCACGTCATCAACATCGCCGATGGCCCTCGGGCGAGCGCGCGTATGAGCCCCATGACACTCGCGACGCTCATGCAGCGCGAGGTGGGCATCGAGACCCTGCTTCATTACTGCTGCCGGGATCGTAATCTCCTCGGGATGCAGGCCGACCTGATCGGGGCCAACGCCATCGACCTGCGTAATATCCTCATCATCACCGGGGACCCCCCGAAGCTCGGCGATTACCCCAGCGCCACGGCGGTTTTCGACGTCGATTCCATCGGTCTCGTGCGAATCGTCAAGAACCTCAATCAGGGGCTGGATCTGGCCGACAACCCGCTGGGCGCCGTCACCGGCTTTGCGATCGGCGTGGGCGCCAACCCGGGGGCGATGGACCTCGAGACCGAGGTCCGGCGCTTCTACCAGAAGGTGGAAGCCGGGGCCGAATTCGTCCTGACCCAGCCGGTGTACGAAGCCAGGCTGCTAGAGGACTTCCTCGACCTGGCCCGGGATGCGGACATACCGGTCCTCGTCGGCCTGCTCCCCCTGGCCAGCTACAAGAACGCCGAGTTCCTCCATAACGAGGTGCCGGGTATGCAGATACCGAAAGGTATCCGCGAACGCATGCGCAAGGCGCCGGCAGGCCAGAAGGCACGCGCCGTCGGGATCGAAATCGCCCGCCGCGCGCTGCTCGACTGCAAGCAGCTGCCCCGCGTCCAGGGCGCCTATATCATGCCCCCGTTCGGCCGCTACGACTCCGTGCTCAAGATCATCGACGGCGTCCTCTAGCCCGTCCGTATGGGATTTTCCGAGCTATCCCCGCTCGACAAGCCGCCACCGGCCGTGGTATAATAAGCCATTCGCATGCATAGGCAACGATTTGGATTTCCCAGGCATCGTGAGGCAAGTCAAGGATTTCCAGATAGCTGTGGGCAACAGCTGAAGTGACACCTTAAATAAGCGGCATTCTACTAGGATCTGACCTGACTTAGCATCCTAGAGCAGAGAGTACGAGGAGGTCAGAAATGACTCGCTTGAACCAGATTATCCTCCTGTTCGCGGCGCTAGCCGTGATGGCGTCCGTGCCGGCCCTGGCGGCCGACCCGAGCGTTAGCAAGACCGTTCTCACCAACCAGGGCGAGGCCGCCGTGGTGATCCTCAACGTCACCGCCCGGGGTCGCGCCGTCTACGGTGTGACGATCGTGGACGCCACGGAATCCGTCGACGATATCGTCGCCCCCAAGGGCTGGGTCGGGATCGCGAGCGGCGAGAGGGTGACGTTCCGGACGCTCGAAAACCCGATTGCTTCCGGCTCCTCGCTGGCGTTCCGCGTCGTGACCCGCAACGCAGAGACGGGCCTGGCAGTTACGTTCCGCGATTCCAAGAGCGCTTTCGGTTCCAAGAAGAGCCTCTAGCTAGCCGTATCCACTTGTAGCGGGAGGGGCCGCCCACCGGCCCCTCCCCGTATCGTACGAATCATCCAACCGCAAACATCCCTTCCTGCCCGGGGGCGGCGCGTTGTATATTTGTGTGTGCCCTACCTTACCTTGCCGCGGGCGGGGGAGCGAACCCGTTGATTCTTGGTCATCATTCGAAATACCTCGCCGCGGTCGCGCTCGTTGCCGCGTTGGCGCAGGCATGCGCTCTCGGTGGAAACCGGGATGCCACCCTGCGGCAAGTCGACGCGGCGGTGGCCCGCGGCGACACGAGCCGCGCGGTCCAGCTCCTGCGCGGTGTCGTCCGCTCCGCGACCGCCCCACCCGAACGCTACGTGCAAATGGGCCAGCTGTACCGCTCGCGCAACACGATCGTGGATCGCCTGCGGGCACAGGATACACTCGAGCGGGGCCTTCGCCTTTTTCCCGAGCATTCCGGCATCCTCATGGAACTCGGCAAGACGTATTACCTTCAGACCTTCTTCCCCGACGCGGAGCGGTGCTTCAGACGCGTTATCGAGAAACACCCCGGCCATTGTGAAGCGCATTACTATCTTGGACTGAACTGGTTTCGAAAGTGGCGCCACATCCAGGTGTATCGCGAGTATATCGAAGCTGCGCGGTCACACTTGCGGCGCACCGCGGAGTGCGACTCGACCAACCGGGACGCGCTCTACAAGGTCGCCTTCTCCAACTACGTGCTCGGCGACAGCGCCGCGGCGATCCGCTCCTGCGAAACGATGATGGTGCGGTATGGGGACGCTCCAGAGGCGTCCTTCCTGCGGGGCGCGATCGCTTTCGAGCACGGCGAATTCGAGAAGTCTGCGGGCTGGTTCAACACCGCCCTGCGGTTGCTGTCCGGAGAGCAGCGCGAAGCGTTCGCCGATATCGGTCTGCTCCTCGGTAAAGAGCAGCAGGCCGAGTACGAACTCGCAACGCAGCCAAAACGGAGTTCCATGCAGCGAGTCTTCTGGGCGGAGCACAATCCCGATCCGACCGCTCCGGTCAACGTTCGATATCTGGAGCACATGTACCGCATGGCCCTCGCGGACGCGTTTTACAAGCTCGAACAGCCGCCCCTCCGCGGCTGGGAAACGGAGCGCGGAAAGGCGCTGGTCAAGTTCGGCAAACCGGCCACCGTCGGCACCACCCTCGAGGGTGAATTCCTCGACGGACGCAAGGAAATCTGGAAGTACGGCGGGCATCTGCACGGCTTTACCTTCGTCTTCATGGATGAGTTCTTGAACGGAAACTACATGGTGCCGATCGACTATCGCTATTCGTATATCGCACAGGCGCTCAACCTCGACGAGCCCGTGAGCACTTGGGAATCTCCCCTGGCACCGGTGTCCGGAGTGATGGACGTCCTTGCGTTCCGCAACCCGCGCCTTACCAGCGTCTACGTGGCCCTCAAGCTTGACATGGACAGCGTCGAATACTACATGAACCTCTCCGGCGCCCACGCCTTCGTGACCCGGACGTCTTTTTACGACCGTGACTGGCGGCAGACTCTCCACGACGAGGACAGTCTCGCCATCGACCCGGTTCGCCGCCGGAGCCACGCCGGCGACCGCTGGTACTACCTGGTAAAAAACTACGACGTTCCATTCGACCGTCATCGCGTCGCATTCAGCGTAACGGACGACACGCGGCGGGGTCAGTTTCTGGCGCAATCGGAAACCAACACCCTCACCTACCTGAGTGATTCCCTGGCCTTGAGCGACATACTGCTGTACCGCAACCCGGCTCGCGAGGATTCCGGCGGTTACCCCGCGACGATTCTCCGTGGCGAGCAACGGTTCCACCCCAATCCTGGAGGTGCGTATACGCGACCGGAGAACCTGAGACTGTACGTCGAGATCTACAACCTGCTCCTGCCGCCCGGCGGCGCTCAGTACGAGGTATCGTACTCGATATTCGACGCGGCGGCCCACTCGCCGCAAGGCTGGTCCCGGATCAAACGAGGGTTGAAATCCATGATGGGCTTCAGGCCGGAATCCGACCCGGTCATCTCGCAGACGTTGGAACGCCGCAGCTTTCGCCACGAGGCGTCGGAGAACCTGGCGATTGACATCGACGCGCTGCGAGCGGGAGAGTACGTCTTGACCATTACGGTGAGAGACCGGCACTCCGGGGAGGCGGTGGAACGATCGACTTCGTTCACCTGGGAAACCCCTGCGGGGAACGACCGCTGACCGTCGGTGGGGGCGGCGGAGGCTTTTTGTTCGGTTCCGGCGGGGGTATGTCGGTGTCACCCTGGAGAAATACCTTGATTACGAAGAACGAGAGGAAGCCGGCGACCGCCGTCCACAGGATGACTTCCTTGACGACGTTTCGCTCCTCTTCCTCCTCGTCGGGAAACTCGTATTCGGTCGTATCCGCGTAGGCGAACGCGGCGAGCAGGCGTCCGGCCCGCCTGGAGTCACGGCCGCCGAAAGCCGTTGCGGCGGCCTCGGCCGCCGTCCTTCGACCCTCTGGCAGGCGCTCGCCTGCGTTGCCCCTCGCGGGAGCCGTCAGCGCCAGCAGCGAGACGCAAAGAGAATAGATCAAGCCTTTCTTGACTAAGACGCGCATTGGTAATCCCTTACATATGATAAAAAGGCAACACCCGCTTGACAATACGAATCATACAAAATAAGTTTGTAGTGCTACCAGCCAGCCACGTTTTTACGTGGAAGGTGTAGCCAAAGGGGGCTTGTCTTGGTCGGCAACAGCCCCCTTTGTCTTTGCTGGGTGTGCCGGGCTATTCGCCGCGCTTGGAGCCGGGGAGGAGCATAAAGCCCCCGGGGAGGAGATATCGCCCTGCGGATATGTAGGAAAGAACCATTACCACCGCCAGGGTCATGAGGACGGGATAATGCAAGAAGGTGAAGCCGCCGTTGAGGATGTAGGCATAAACGAGGATTGCCGCCCCGCCGATGCTCTGGATAATCATCTTCGCCTTCCCGAACCGATCGGAGGGCATCGAAGCACCCCTGCTGCGGAAGCTCCGCAGGCGCGACGAAGTAACCACAACATCTCGTCCCGCCACCAGTGCAAACAACGCCCAGATGACGATCGATTTCATGTTTACGACGATAACACCGTAGACGACCAGCATCAGCATCTTGTCGGCCAGCGGGTCCATGAAGCGGCCGAGGTTGGTGCACTGCGCGAATCGGCGCGCGTACCATCCGTCCAACGCGTCGAGCACGACGCCGACCAGGCAAAACGACACCGCCAGCGACGAAAGTCGGCCGACAATGAATAGCGTTGCCGCTGCCACGGCCAGCACGAGCCGGATCGCCGTCAACAGATTCGGTACCGTAAAGGTCCCTCTCGTCATGGTGTCGCGGTTCTGGATCATTTGCTCATCGCTCCCCTGGTCGCCAGACGCTCGATTTTCTTCACGACTCCCGGGCGATTTGCCGGGTATTATGTCCGAAACCGTCAGCGGCCACAAGCCGAACCGTCCCCCGCTTCCCCCGCGCCGGGGAGGAACAGCCGTCATGCAACGCCACAGCCGCAAGAAACGCTGGATCGTGGTCGTGTCGATCGCCGTCCTCCTGCACGTGGCCCTGTTCTACAGCGTCCGTCCCAGCTTCTTTTCGGCCTTCAGAAAGACCATCGACGCCGACTCGGGGGATGGGCGCGGTCAACCCGCTCCCCCCCGATTCATTATCACCATACCGGTGGAAATCGATGATTCGCCCAGCCCGGATATGGAGCAAAATCCAGTCCAGCAACCCACACCAAAGGTCGTCGCCGAGCACCAGGCGACGGAAAACGCCGTAACAAAGGAACTCAGAGAGGGTTACGAGACGGAAACCCCGGCAGACATCGAGAACCTCGTCGGTGAGTCCCCGCAAACGATGCCGGACAATATCGGCCCCGAAGCGGTCGTAATTCCTCCACGCCCGCTGGAGATCACGTGGCCCGATACCCGGCGCCTCAAGCACTGCCTGGGGCATCACGTGGACGTCCACATCGAAGTCTCGGCCGAAGGTCACATCCTCCAGGTCAAGGCGGACGACCCCGGCCAGCCCCCGGACTGTATCGAGGCGGCGCTGCGCTCTGCTCGTCTCATCGTCTTCGAGCCCGGGCACAAAGACGGCCATCCGGCGACGATGTGGACCCGCGTCCGCATCGAATTCCGCAAGAAGAACTAGGCGTCCCCGAGGTACGATAGCCACTGCAGAACGCGTGTTCGAACTACCACAGCTCCCTTTCCGCGTAGACGTCGTAGATGCGGAGGGTAAAATCCGTGGTTTCGCCGATGATCTCGGGGATATCGTCGCCGTTGATGTCGAGCAGCTGCATGCGGTCCCCGAACCCCTCTTCGAACTCGTACTCGACGTTGTAGAACCGCGAATCGATGACGAATCCTGTATTGAGGATGATCTCGGGCTGATCGTCATTGTCCACGTTGGCGAGGATGATCTCCTTGGCGGAAAAATTCCGCTGGCTCTGCCACTCGATGGTCTTGTAAACACTGTCATAGATGTAAAGAAACGAATTGGCCACAAAGATCAGTTCATCCTGCGGGTCCCGGTCTATGTTCTGGGATGTCATGCACTCGATCGTCTCGAACGGGTCCTGGAGATTCTCCCACAACAGCTCGTGGTCCCGGCCGCCGTAAATCAGAATACGCCCCTGGGTGGTCGCTATGACGAACTCCTCGAGACCGTCCTTGTCCAGGTCACCCACGAAAAGCGCGCTCGCCCGGGACCCGAGCTCCACGCTCTCCCAGTTGAGCACGGCACGCTCGTCGGCTACGTGGTAGAGGTGGACGTGCTGGCGTGTATCCGCGTAGATGTAACGCAGAGGTTCTTCCTCGTTCGCTTCGAGGACCAAAAAATAGCTGAAGCGGCTCGCGATGTTCTTCAGATGATCCAGGGTTACGGGTTCGGAATAGGATGTCCGGGCGCCGGCAACGAGACCGGCTGCGACCAGAGCGTAGATCCAGCCCTTTTTCATGGGTACCCCTTTCCTCTTCACAGGGGGTGCGCAGTTCGTGCTCCCTGCCGGCGATTCGAGCGGCGTCCGCTCCGGCCGGCCGGCCGTGCCTGTTCGCGACGGCCTCTCTCGGGGCCGGTCCTTGAATTATAACGGTTCGGGCAACGCCAAATAAATACCAAAAATCGACGTCTTCGCAAGCGGCGAACGGCAGTCTCCGCCGCCTCGGGGACCCTGCTCGCAACGAAAAGAGCGCCGGGTGGCCGAGCGCTCTTTTCGAAACATGTTCGTCTACCCGCGTCTACAGCTTGCTGGAATCCACCAGTTCCTTGACGGCCTCCAGCGACTTGTGCAGTCCCTGCGATTCGGCGTCTTCCAGTTCGATCTGGACGACTTTCTCGACGCCGCCGGCGCCGATGACGGCGGGGACCCCGAGATAATATCCATCGACGCCATACTCCCCCTCCAGATACGCCGCGCAGGGCAGCACCCGCTTCTGGTCTTTCAGATAGGATTCCGCCATTTCGATGGCAGCGGCAGCGGGCGAATAAAACGCGCTTCCCGTCTTCAGCAGCCCGACAATTTCACCACCTGCAAAACGCGTGCGTTCGACGATCGCGTCGATCTTGTCCTGCGACAGCAGCTCGGGCAACGGCACGCCCGCCACGGTGCAGTACCGCGGCAGCGGCACCATGGTGTCCCCGTGCCCTCCGAGCACGAAGGCCGTGACCGAACGCACGCTGACCCCCAGCTCCATCGCGACGAAGGTACGGAAGCGAGCCGAATCCAGCACGCCCGCCATGCCCACGACGCGCTGCTTTGGAAAACCGGTGATTTTCTTCATCGCATACACCATCGCGTCGAGCGGGTTGGAAATAACGATGATGAACGCGCGCGGACAGTACTCTTTTAGATTCGCTGCGACGCTCGTAATGATGGCGAGGTTCTTCTCCAGCAGGTCGTCCCGGCTCATCCCCGGTTTGCGCGGCAGTCCAGCCGTGACGATCGCTACGTCGGCGCCCCTGGCATCCGCGTAATCATTCGTGCCGACGAGGGTCACGTCGGACCCGAGTATCGGACGCGCCTCCATGATATCCAGCGCCTTACCCTGGGGAACCCCCTGGATGATGTCGAACAACACGACATCACCCAACTCCTTCTGGGCGGCCAACAGGGCCAGCGTGCCTCCGATTTGACCCGCGCCGATGAGCGCGATTTTCCGTCGAGTCATTACCTCCTCCTCACATGCCATCAAAACGAAGTCCGACCCCCCGGCATCCGTACGGACAAACCGTCGTGGCACGAATTTATCTTAACGCGGGTGTTGCTCCCGCTAAAGCAGTTTTTTTGTCCCGTCGCGTAGCACGTCGTTTACGTTTCGCCCTCGGTTTCCCCGTCCGCGGCGAATTTCTCGAGCCAGTAGTCCGTGTCACCCAAGTCGACCGCCGGCCCGGCGCCCGCGCTGCGCACCCGCTTGCCGTCGGCCTCCATCCGATCGAGGAAACGCTTCGAGCCGATTACCTGGCAGCCCAGCGCCCTGGCGGCGCGGCCGATGTCCGCCATGTCCGACGTAACGACGATATGCGCCGCCGGGTTTGTCGCTTTCCTCAACGTCTCTACGATCACTTCGTCGGCCGTCTCGGACCCGGCACTGTAGACGACCTGCAGCTTGCCCGGGATGACGGCCTCCGCGCTCGCCATGCCCCCGCGCCCATCGAAGACTACGGTTATCTTCAGCTTCCTGCCGCTCAGGTAACTCTCCAGTTTCTCGACAAGGCCGTCCCGCGCTCGCTCGAGGTCCTTGCAAGCCGTTCGGCGCAGTCTCTCATCCGTGTAAATGACGTTGTATCCGTCGACGATCACGCTTTGTGACACGGCGCAACCTCCAGGTCACGCCGCAACCGCGGCGAGCGGCGCGGCGCTTTTACGGATCACTGCGAACCAACCCCACGACCACACCATCCACACGAGCGGTTAGGGTCCTCCACTCGTCTTCCCCCGCGGCGAGCGGTGCCGGCCGGCGGCGTTTGCCCCTCCCCATCCTCGCCAGGACATATCCCGCCCCGAGCGAGATCACGAGCAGGCTTCCCGGGCGGTCTCGGCGCCTCGGCCCCACGAGCAGCGTGTCCCCACGCCGTATGCTTTCATCACGCAATTCATACGTGCGCACACGTAGCGCGTAGGTCGCCCCGGATCTCGCCAATTCTCCCGCCACGGCGACCTCCCCGCCGGCCGGGCGCGGTACGACGCGGCCGCCCCGCGAGACGATCCCCGTTACCGGCACCAGACGTACCGCGCTCGCAGGCGCGGCGCTCGGCCCCGGCACGAGTGAGCGCCCGCGGTTCCAACTCCGTTCGAGATATCCCTTCTCCACGAGGCGCGCTACGTGATGGTGCACCGTGCTCACAGCCGCCACGCGCAGATGAGCGCGGATCTCTTCCAAGGTGGGGGCATGTCCCTCCGCCGCCGTAAAAGCGGCAATGAAGTTCATCACGGCTCGCTGGCGCTCGCTGAGCGCCCCCGCGCGACCAGTCTTCTTCACGGACGGAACCCCCAGGTTGCAGGATACCCTCGCCTTGCCTTCAGCATAGGCCAGCGCATCCTCGCCGCCAAGCGGAAAAGCACCCTTCCTTACACGAAGTCCTGCTTATAACCTGCTGTTACATATGATTATATAGAGTTTCGTGTGGCACTGACCCTGGCAGGCATCCCCGTTCGTCCGGCCCGGCGACGCGCGTCGCTTTCAAGCCTGGGTCAAGGAGAGGGCGTGCTCTTGGGGCTGGCGACCAGTTCGCAAACCCTTCGGTCCCGAACCAGAACCATGCATACGCTGTCCTTCATATCGTAGCCGGCCAGCGCGGCCCGGATTGGCTCGAGGGGAAAGCGCTGGTAGACCTGGCTTTCTTCGCGGACACTCACCTCTTCGACCTCACCACCCACCTGGGTGATGATCACCGCACAGCGCATGCTGACGCCGTGGAATTCGCGCACCGTTTCCATGATTCGCGGGTTGGTCAGGACGGCGTACACGATCCCGCCCGCAATCTGGGCCTCGGATTCATCCAACGGCGCGTAGGTTGGGATAAAAGACATCATCTTGCCCCCATTCGGGTGCCGCCGTCCCCGCCGCGCGATGCGCGGGACGGCTCGTAGCGGTTTGAGCAAGAAGGGTTCCAAACCGCAGGGGAAGGGTCAGGATGGGGTCCGTTGCCCTCGTCGCGCGCCGGCGCCTCGCGTCCGGAGACGGGCGAACAGGGTTCTCGACACCCCGGCGATCCCGCGCACCGCCTCGTTGAAGGCTGCTTCGTTCGCGCGGGCGGGTGCGCGGTACCCGCTGATCTTGCGCACAAACTGCAACGCGGCGTCGTGCAACTCGGCGTCACTGGGAAGCCCTTCGGGCCTTCTCAACGTCTTGATATTGCGGCACATCGCTATTCCCCCCCGGTGTACAGGTCTGGACGGTCACACACGATCGTCGACCGACCTTCCCCGCGCGTCAAAAGACAACGATCATCACACTCTGATTGATCGCCGTTTCACCCTCGCTCGCGTAGACGTCGCCGAGGCCGTAGACCCCCGCGATGTGAGCGTTGATCTGGGGCGGCTCCCAGCCGATCCACATGACGTGGATTCGAGAAGACTCGACGCCGTGGGCGACCAGGGCCTCCTGCACGGCCAGGGTCCGGCGCTGTGACAATCGGCGATTGTAGAGTTTGTCGCCGGTGCGGCTGGCCCGTCCAACCAAAAGCACGCGGGCCTCGGCGTCCCGGGCCAGTTCGCCGCTGACCGTTCCAAAAACGGTCTCGGCACTCTTTTCGATGCGATCACTGTTGTAGCCGAAGAAGACGCCCCGTGGCTCCGACTGGCTGACCGCCTCGACGTGGCATTTCTCCAGGCCCACAACCAGCGGCTGGCACCATTCCTGGCAATCCACTACGTGTCGAAAAAAAGCGCCGTAGGTGCGGCCCTCACGGGCCGCCGCCTGCCGCATTTCGCGTACGTGCGCGATGCCCCGAGCCAGCGCCTCTTGCCTCGACAACTCGGGATGGCTGTGCATCATCGCATCTGCAGCGTGCTGCAGAACCATCTTGTAGCACTCATCACTGATCGCGGGGTTGTTATCGGCCAGCACCACGAGGTCGAAATCACCGGCACCCGGGTGAGCCACGCCGATGCTGTCCAGGGACGGGTCACGGGTATACGGCACCAGCTCGCGCCCCAGTTCTCCGGCCAGACGCTCCAGCCGGCTGTCCTCGTTCCTTTTTTCCGGGGATTGCGCGGTTTGGGATGCCGCACGGGGGGCGAACGCGATGACCGCTACTGCGGCGAGCAGGGCCAACTGGGGGAGATTCTTCATCGTCATGACCTCCGGTCTGCAGAGAGAGGTCTCCCTCTGCCATCGCTCTCCCCCACGACTACCGCACAACGGCGGAACCGGCATCTCTTCGAGCTAAATATAACAAACTCGCTCCGTCGGCGAAAGGACCAAGGCGGCTTGTGGGCACCGGCTCGCTAGTCCGGAGCATAGAACTTGATCATGTCGACGACCGATGCCTCGCATACCGCGCAGAACTCCTTGTTGCCCTTGGAGAACATCTTGCAGTCCCTGGCCGGCCGGTAGAGACCCTTGGCCGCGTAGCCCGCGCCCTCGAACGCTCCGATCTTTCCCGAGTAACGCTCATCGTCCTCCCGCGTGGGAATCGGCGTGCCCGGCTCGACGAATCGACTCCACTTGAGACTGGCGGGATCGAGCAGGGCCGTAATGTTCGGGGGCGTCGGCTCGACGCCCGCGGGATAAAACTCGCTGTAAGCTACTGCGGAAGTATAGTACTCGTCTGCCAGGCCGACGAACCCGTGGCCAAACTCGTGCACGGTAAGATAGTCATCGTACTCGTTGTCACTGACGAATACCGTATAGTAATTGTAGATCGCTCCGCCACCGTAGCGCGAAGAGTTGCCCATCAGCAGTATCGCGTCGTGCGGCGCCAGCGATGCCGCATCGTGCATTGCCCACACGGCCTCCGACATGCAGTAGCGTGGAAGATCGAACATGCTGAACGTCATGCCGAATGGTGTGTCGCTGAAACGCCCTTTGCGCGGCTCGTCGATCCCCGCGTCGTTCGCCGCCAAGAAAACCGCCCTGACGTTGAAGCGATCACGAAAACGATAAAACGGCTCTACTCCGAAAAAGTTCTCGAGGAAACGGCGGCAGTCTCCGTCGAACTTTGCCTGCTCGGCGGAGACGTACCCGTCACCGAGGATCAAGACATCGACCTTTTCGGCCGCCGGGCCATGGACCTCGATGTCTCTGACGACTGCGCCGGCCGGCGCTGCCGTGGGTCCCAGCAGGTGCGAGTTGGGATCGATACGTGCAGAGAAGATCTTTTCCATCTCGCCCCGGCGGGTGCGACCGAAGATCACCACCTCGACGGAATCCCGGGGCATCGGCATTTCGAGCGTTTCCTCGAACGCCTTCCTCACCCGCGCGGCTTCGCCGGTCGTCTGCCACTCGCCGAAGAGCGTGCTGAAGCCGTGTCGGTAAATCGGGGTGCCCGTCTTGATATCGATAACGTCGAAACGGTATTTCCCCCGTTCCCATTCCGGCACCAATCCCGCCGGTGAACCGGACCACACCGGCTCCTTCGACATGCGCCGTATCGACAACGCTTCGTCTTCCGCCGTGCCGGAGTGAACGAAATCAATACGCAGCGTGCCGCCGGTGAAATAGGTTTGAAATCGCGGCGCACCCTGTGCCCAAACACTTTGCAATACCAGCGTGCAGGCGAGCGTCGCCAGCACCGGCGCCCTTCGAACGCTCACGTCGTACCTCCTGTGACATTTTTCATATAACCCGCGGTCGCGACAGCGGGCCCACGCCATCATAACAAGTTTCGATAGCCACCAAAAGCGAACTTTGTTACAGTGAGCCCATGAAACCATGGGCTGCACTCCCGCTCATCCTGTTGGCGATGCCGCCCGCCGCCGGTTCCGCACAGTCGGGCTCGGTCGTCGAATCGCTCAAGTCGAGGACGTTCCACGTCTCGCTGTCGGGCGACGTCGGTTACTTGTCCGTAACCGCCGGCCTGAGAGTTGTTGATTTGTCGGACGTCGCCCATCCCACGGAGCTCGCCACCCTCGTGCTTCCGCAGTCCGCTACGGGTTCGGTCGTCGACGGCGACCGTGTGTACGTCGCCCAGGGCCCCGGCGGCGTCTTCTGCGTCGACGTGTCCGACCCGTCCTCGCCCAGCGTCATAGCGGAAATACCGACTCCCGGCTCGGCGATGATGGTCGACAAATCGGGCCCCGTCCTCGCCGTTGCCGACGGCAGCGTCGGCGCTTCCTTTTGCGATGTCAGCGATCCCCGGAAACCACGTCTCACCGGCACCTCGGCCTGGCCCGGCTACGTGAGGGGATTGCGCTTCTATCAGGACAAGCTGTACGTGTGCGCGGGGACCTCAGGTGTCGTGGTCATGACGGTGAGCGGCGATGGAAAGGCCACCGAGCTCGGCCGATGCCAGACAGGAGGAGACGCCCGGGATATTTCGTTCTACCGCGGCTGGGCGTTTGTCGCCGATGGCAAGGCGGGAGTGAGCATGCTGGACATTTCTCCATCGTCAGGTCCCGTGCTGCTGGGCACGTTCCCAACCCGGGATCTTGCGCACGGCGTTGTGTTTCACAAGGGGTACGTGTTTGTGGCCGACGGATTGAAAGGCGTGGCCGGTTTCAAGTTCGACAAGTCGGGAAGTCTCGATTACCTGCGGCAGCTCGATACCCGGACTGGATATGCCGACAAGGTAACAGTGCACCGGAGAAAGCTTTTTGTGGCCAACGACTTCAAGGGAATGCTCGTCTTCGACGTTCACTATCCGGACAAGCCAAAGCTCATCGAGTAGCCCCCGCCCCCCATGCAGGCACGAAAACGCTTTCACGAGGCGACAAGCCGACTAGAGCTCGTTGAGGCGCCAGGCCCCTCCACCGACCACGGACGCCGCAGCCGTTTCCATATCATTTCATAAGAATCATTTTGCGAGTCAGGGAGACGGCGTCCGATCGCAGCCGGTAGAAGTATACGCCGGAGGCCAGAGCCCGCCCGGAGTCACTTCGCCCGTCCCAGGTCACCCGGTTGACTCCCTCGGCGCGCCTGCCGTTCACTAGCGTCGCCATCCGCCTGCCCCTCGCGTCATAAACGGATAGCGTGACCGGTCCCGCCGCCGCCAGGGTGAATTCGATAACGGTGGAAGGATTGAACGGATTCGGATGGTTCTGGCGCAGCCCGACGGCGATGGGCATCGTCCGTACGCGGGTGGGCGCCGACCGCATCTCCGAACCGTCCGGCCGGACGGCTGCCAGCACGTATTCGTATTCGGCCCCGCCGCGGACGTCGCGGTCCGTGTGGCTCCGCGTTTGCTCGCCGATGAGACCACCCGGGTTGATCCGCCGTGGGGCCGTCCCAGCGGTTTGCGAGCGGTAAATATTGTAGCCCGCGATCGGTTCGTCGTAGCGGATGTCCCAGGCGAGTTCGACGGCGGCAGCGACGGGAGTGGCCGTGAACCGGTCGAAAAACACGGGCACAGCCGGTGACCTTGTCCATTCCGCGAGGTAATTGGAGGTGACACCATCGCCGACGCTGAGGAATTCCCCTCCGACGTAGATTATGTCGTTATGACGGGCGAAGGCCTTGACCGAGAAACTCGTGCCGCTGCCCAACGCCGACCACGCCGCTCCGTCCCAGTGCGCTGCATAGTTGGCGGGCCGCCCCCCTGCGAAACGGAAGAACCCGCCGACGTAGAGACCCCCGTTGTCGGGATAGATCGCCCTTACGGCCGGCGCCGGCCCCGACACGCCGGCACCCAGCGCCCACCAACGGCTGCCGTCCCAGCGCGCGATGGAGTGGACGGCCACCCCACCCGCCGTGCTGAACAGGCCGCCGACGTAGACATCCTGGCCATCGCTGGCAATTGCCGTCACCAGGTTGTTGACACCGGCCCCGAGGGGCTGCCATTGGCTGCCGTCCCAGCGCGCGATGAAACTCGCGGGCCTACCGCCGGCCGTCGTGAACGCGCCGCCGACGAATACGTTGTTGCCCTTGACCGCGACTGCGGCCACGTGATTGTTGATACCGGAGCCCAGGGCGTGCCACTGGACGCCGTCCCAGCGCGCGATGCCCCGTGCCATGACGCCGCCTGCGGTCGTGAACTCGCCGCCGACGTACACGTCGCCGCCCGGCGCCCTGGCGAGCGCGCGCACCGCGCGGTCGGTGCCGCCCGCCATGGTATCCCACGCGCTGCCGTCCCACATAGCGATATTCATCGCCGGAACGTTACCTCCCACGACCCCGAACATGCCGGCCGGATACACCCGGTTTCCGTCCACGAGCACGCGGTGGATCAGCCCCATCGTCGGCGTTCCAACACCGCCGCCGATCTCGTTCCACTGGCTGCCGTCCCAGCGCGCGATGTGGTGAATGGGCCGGCCGCCCACCGTCTTGAAGCGCCCCGTGGCATAGACATCATCCCCGACGACGACCAGCTCGTCGATCAGCCCTTGCGGGCCCTGAAAGCTCGTGTTGGCGCTCCAGAATACGTCGTCGGGATCGGCGGCACCAGCGGTGCGGGCTCCCGCCGCCAGGACTACCACAGTGAACAGGAATTTCGGGAGGTGAGGGAGAAACCGCGGTTTTGACATTGCTCCGCCTACGCCGTAAAGGCTGCGTCAGGGTCCGGGCGGAGTGGGCACTCCGGTAACAAATAGTAGACGATTTTCGCGGCGGTGTAAACGCCGAACCGGGCGGCGACCCGCGCGGCGCTTTCGCCGGGCGCCGGAGCCGCGCCGCGGCGGGGGTGCCCCCACGGGATACATGCGTGGATTTTGGCTTTTTTTTTGAGCCGGCCTTCGGGTATGGTTCGAGGCGGAGCAATCATGGCTGCGAGAGAATCCTACAAACCCGTGACCGGCGCCGTCCTCGAGCGCCTCCGACACGCCGTCGGTGACGACAACGTACTCACCGACCCGGAGTCGCGGGATCTCTACGCTTCGGACGAGACCGAAGACCTGTCGTTTCGCCCGGAAGCGGTGGTTCACGCGACCACTACGGATGAGGTCTCGAAGGTGATGGCGATCGCTTGGCAGAGCGACGTTCCCGTAACCCCGAGGGGAGGAGGAACGGGTCTTTCCGGGGGCGCGCTGCCCGTGCACGGGGGCATCGTGCTCGCAACCGAGCGCATGGACCGGATTATCGAGATCGACCGCGGCAACCTGATGGCGGTCGTGGAGCCGGGGGTCATCACGCAAAACCTGCAGGAGGCCGCACAAGAGGCCGGGCTCTACTATCCTCCCGATCCGGCGAGCGGCGGCAGCTGCCGCATCGGCGGCAACCTGGCCGAAAGCGCCGGGGGTCCGCACGCCGTCAAGTATGGCATTACCAAGGATTACGTCCTTGGCATCGAAGCGGTATTACCGGACGGATCGGTCATCCACCACGGCGGCAAGCTGCTCAAGAACGCCACCGGCTACAACCTGACCCAGTTGGTGATCGGTTCCGAGGGAACACTGGCAGTCGTCACCAGGATTTTTCTCAAGTTGATTCCCTACCCGAAGCATCGCCTGACGCTCTTCGCACCGTTCCCCTCGCTCAAGGCCGCGGCCAGGACCGTCCCCGCCATCATGAACGCGGGTATCACGCCTTCCGCCCTCGAGTTCCTCGAACGCGACGCCGTTCAGATAACCGAGCGGCACCTGTCCATAACGATCCCGCATAGCGACGCGGAGGCTCATCTGCTGATGGAACTCGACGGCGGCGACGAGTCGGTCATCCGGCGCGCGGCCGAACAGGTGTGTGAGATCGCCCTCGGTGAGGGTGCGCTCGACGTCTTGCTGGCGGACTCATTCGCCAGGCAACAGGAGCTGTGGACGATGCGGCGCGCGGTGGGCGAGGCGGTAAAGTCGCTGTCGATCTACAAGGAGGAGGACACGGTCGTCCCGCGCAACAACCTGGTGCCGCTTCTGCTCGGCGTCAAGAAGATCGCCCAACGCTACGGCATCAAGACGGTTTGCTACGGGCACGCGGGAGACGGAAACCTGCACGTCAACATCCTCAAAATGGACATGAGCGACCGCGACTGGCAGGATAACCTGGACCCGGCGATCGTGGAGATCTTCGGGCTGACGGTCTCGTTAGGAGGCACCATCTCCGGTGAGCACGGTATCGGTTATTCGCAAAAAAAATACCTCCCCATCGCGTTTAGCGACGAGGAGATCGACCTCATGCGGCGTATCAAGGACGCCTTCGATCCCAAGGGCATTCTCAACCCTGGAAAGATCTTTCCCGAGCGAGCTCGGCGTTAGTAGATCGCCTCGCTCACCTTGCTGCGGCCTTGCGGATGGTTGTTCATCAGGTAATCGATATTCAGGATATGAATCGGCCCCTCGTAGCAGGATTCGGGGAACTTCCCCGTGTCCATACGAATGGCGTCGCACGGACAGGCCTCCACACAAAGCCCGCAGAACACGCATTGCAGAATATCGATGTCGAACGACACCGGGTATTTCTCCACCGAGTCGTTCCCGCTGTCGGCGCCTACGATCGCGATACAATCGGCGGGGCAGGCCGTCGAACAGCAGTTGCAGGCCACGCAGCGGGGGGTCCCGTCTTCGCGGTGCATCAGCCGGTGTTCGCCCTTCCACCGGCGGTCGATCGGCTTGGGCACCTCTGGATACTGGTGCGTGATGCCGACGCGCCCCTTGCCCAGGGCGGCGATATTCCTGATGAAATGTGAGATCGTGATCGCCAGACCCTTGGCGATCTCGATCACATAAATCCTGTCCTGCCAGCTTCTTCTCTTGTAGCCTAGAGCGACCGCGTCGGTTTTC
>JBHHVD010000041.1:0-26523 GCA_046754105.1 Candidatus Krumholzibacteriia bacterium | reverse complement strand
CAAGCCCCGATCGAACGGGAAGAGCCGATCGTGCCACCGCCACCGCCACCGCCGGCCGCGACCGAATCCCCCGTCGCATCGGAGCCGCGGGAGCGCGAACTCGATCTTGGAGCCGAAGTGGAAGAAGATTTTGATGCGCTGTGCGCCCGCTTTGACGACGGCAAGCTCGGGGCCGCCGAGACGCTGCGCCTCATCGAGCGCGCGACATTGCTGGGTCGAATCGACGAGACGCGGCGGCTGCTGACGTTTACACCAGAGAATGTGGGTCAGGAAATCAAGCGCAAGCTCTACCTTGCCGCCTACTACCTCGATCAAGACCAGCCGCTCTCGGCCCTCGTCATCCTCAAGGCCGTCCAGCTGACGGCGCTGAGCAAAAAGGAACGGCGGGAATACTTGCTCCGCATCGCACACTGCTACCAGCGACTGAATCGCTTCGACGCGGCCCACAGCGTGTACCTGAAGATCATGAGTGAGGACCCCGATTTCGCGGAAATCGAGGATATAGCAAAACTGAATTATCAAAAATATATCCGCCAGATCGGCGGAGCGGCCCTGGTGCTCGAGAAAGTAACAAAATTATGAGCCGGAAGTCACGAACAGGAGGAACGGTCCGATGAAGATTTGTCCCTTTATATCCCACATGCTGGGAGATGATAATGCGAGCACGCTCACACTCGGCCAGGGGTCATCCCAAGCCAATACCGGCGGTGACGCCGTCGTCGTTCTCGGCTACGAAGGAGACAAAGCGCCCTCGACCGGCACGGTGACCAAGGCCAGGGCCACGAAGGGATCCAAAAAAGACGTACCGTCACACCTTGAGTGCATGAAAGATGCCTGCCGGTTCTACAAGGCGAAATCCGATGACTGTCAATTTGATTTGATTTTCTCAATGCTGGAGAAACCGCCGCCCGCGGCGCCCAGAACCCCGGATTCGTCGAAAGACATCTCGGGCCAGGTGTCCAAGGACATCGACAAGATCTGGAAATTTCAGACCCAGAGTGTGGCGGAACTCGTGAAGAGTCTCGGCGAATCGGAGAAGAACCAGTCCAGGCTACTGGCCGACATGCAGAAGGCTTTCGAAAAAAAGATCGACGCCTTGCAAAGAACCGATGGCGGTCCTTTGAGTGATGACGTGTCCAAGAAACTCGACGCGCTGCAAAAGCAGATCGGCTCGATCCCCAGAGACGAGAGCAAGGCGGCGACGCACGAAGTTACGAAAAAAATCGACTCCTTACAGAAGAAAATCGATTCGCTGCCCGCCGCCGACGGCAAGGCGATTACCGACGAAATGACAAGAAAGATCGACACGCTGGAGAAAAAAATCGAGTCGCTACGCAAGGCCGACGACAAGGCGGGGAGCGATGAGATAGTGAAGAAGATCGAATCGCTCCAGAAAAAAATCGACACTCGCGAAGGCAGCATAGAAGATCTGACGGCGACCGTGTCCGAAATCGTCCTGGATTTGCGCCAGAACTTCAACAAGATTCAGGCGCACACGGAGGACATGTCCAAACAGCTCGAGCATTCCTCAAAAAGCGGTGGCGCGCCGATCGCCGAGGTGAAGAACCGGTTGGAGACAGCTCTGAAGTCGCAGCAGGAAATGGAGAGCAAGATGTCCGCATGGCATGACACGATCACGGCGGCGGTCAAAGATCTTCAGAGCCAGCAAAAGACCTGGACGGTGCGCCTGGACAGCCTCGCGGAAAACCAGGAAGACCTTCTCGGTTACATGGAGGACGGGAAGAAACACCGTAATAACGAGCGTGAGAGGCACGGCAAGAAGGAAGCGAAAAAATTCAACAATCTCGGCGTTACCAGTTTCCACAACGGCGCCTACGAGATGGCGCGCGACCAGTTTCTCGAAGCCGTCCGGGTGGACCCGGAATTCGCCGAGGCCTACAACAACCTCGGGCTGGCCTATACGGAACTCAACGACGAGGAAAAAGCGAGCGAGGCCTTCACACGCGCCGTTGAGATCAGCCCCGCTCTGCACGCGGCCTACAACAATCTCGGTTACATCTTCTTCAAGCGAGGCCACTACGACCAGGCAGTCGAGATGTACAACGAGGCTCTGGGCCGCAGCACGAACAACAGCTCAGCCTACACAAACCTCGGCAACGCCTATTACAAGATGGGCAAGACGGACGACGCCTATCAGGCCTGGTCCAAGGCCGTCGAGATCGATCCCAGCAATGAGAAAGCGAAGAAAAACCTGCAGCGAATCAGCGCGGAAGTCAAATAGTCGATCCGCCGGTTATCCCCCCATCGGGGCAGGCGTCTATCCTTCGGCCTGCGCTGCCCTCGACACTCTGGTTGCTTCGAGACCTTTCGGCCCCTCGCGGGTTTCGAATTCGACCGTCTCGCCTTCGGTAAGCGTCCGGTAGCCGTCACCCTGGATCTCGGAGTAATGGACGAAGATGTCTCTTCCGGATTCCTGCTTGATGAATCCGTAGCCTTTGCTTTCATTGAACCACTTAACTTTACCAGTCATACGCAATCGCTATTGCCCCCTTTTAAACAAAAAAAGCCGCCAGGATAAACAGCGTCCCCGCGACCATTCCCAAAACCTGCTTACATACGGTGCCCCTGGAGAACATAGGTGGGTCCTTGAACTCCCCTTATTGTATACGATCTCATGGCCCGATTTCAAGGGAAAAATCCCGTCCCCATCACGCAAACTGGCTCCCCGTGGGGCATTCTGGGGAACAACAAGACGTGTTGGGTCATCGTTCGACCCGGAGGACAGCGCTCGTCCGGCATTTTGCGGTCAACGTCGCGCTAATGCATCACCGCCGCGGTACAAATCGCCGCGCGAAACCCGGCCGTGCATCTGCCGATGTCGCAACGGCATACAGTGATTCATCTCGCCTGCATAAGCCCTTCTCTGGCATGCTTTTTGCCCTTTTCGAGCCCGTGCATATGACGCCCCCGGTTCGATGATCGCAGAAGGACGTTTGACGTGAGTATAAAGCTGCCGTACCTGAAGATCGCAAGAAGTTACGAAGGCTACTCGCCCGCGGATCTCAACGCGGTAGTTGCGGAAGCGCTTCAGCTAAGCGAGAAGCATCCGTGCTACCTCGAGATGGCGGACGGCGAGCAGCAGCATTGTCTCTTTTTTCGCGAAAGCCAAATTTACAGCGCCGGCAAGATCGACGGAACGCAGTTCGGTGACACGTCGATAAAAGATTTTTTGCTGACGGCGGGCCAGTTGATGTCACCGCGGATGACCTGTTACGGGGTTAACAACAAGATCCTGCACTCGCTGCTGATCCTGTTTCAGAAGAAACCCGCGCTGAAACTCCTGACCTCCCTCGTCGACCTGGATCAGGTGCTCGACAAGATCGAGGAAGAGGGCAAGAGCCGCATCGTCTGCGCGATGCAGGATTCGTTTCTGGCGCTGCTTCGCTACGAAAAAGGCAGAGTGACTGCGCTTTGCCACCAGGAGTCGTCGCCGACGCCCAAGGAGCGCAACTTCCGCGAGGATTTCCTGATCAAGATCTACACGCTGTCTGCGGAGCGCCCGTTGGAGATCACCGTCTACGAAGACCTGCTCGTCAAGTACGCCAGTGACGCCAAAATGATCGACGAGCACCACCTCGGCGACGTTACGAATTTGTATTTGTCGAAACCACCGGTAGTTACGCTGGTGTTCAAGAAGAAGGAAATCGGGCACTGGATTCTCGACAAACCGGTTTTCAACATCGGCCGCACGGCGGACAACGACATCGTGATAGACAACCTGGCCGTATCGCGGCTTCACGCGGTCCTGGAGAAGGAAAAGGGAGACTATTACATTCGCGACTGCGACAGCTTGAACGGAACGGTCTTGAACAATCAGAAAGTCGGGCGCGCGAAACTGAGGTCCGGCGACCAGATCGTTATCGGCAAGCACACACTCAAGATTCAGAGCCAGACTGGAGTCGAGGTCGCCGGGGGACCCGATATCGCGCCGTTCGATCAAACCGTCGTCTTCGGCCCCGGCCAGGTACCAGAACAACCGGCGTCACCCGGAAACGGCGAGGGTTCGGCGCCGCGACTGCTCGAGAAAACGGGCTCCGGCCAATCCGAGATCAGCCTCCACAAGCCCATAGTAATGGGAAAGGACGACGAGGCGGACGTCGAGATCAACGGTTTCTTTGTGGCCGCGCAGCACGCCGAGATCGTACCCGAGAACGGGGGCCACGTTCTACGCCACATAAACGGATATCGCAAGGTCACGGTTGGGGGCAAGCCCGTCAAGGAGCACGTCCTGCAAAACCACGACGCGATTCGCATCGGCAAGCACGAGTTCATCTACGAGGAGTAACCGTCGACCATGGAAATGTCTACTTCCGCACCGCAGAAGACACGGTACGTCTTGATTTCGGATATCCATGGCAACCTCGAGGCCCTGCAGGCCGCGCTGGCTTTTGTCCAGAAACTCGGGCCGTATCAACTCTACTGCCTGGGCGATGTCGTGGGATACGGAGCCAACCCCAAGGAGTGCATGGAAATCTTGCGGGATGAGGCCAATCTGATCCTGGCGGGCAATCACGATCTCGCCGTCGCCGGCGTGATCCCGAGTGATGACTTCAATCCTATGGCGCAGGCGGCCGTCGAGTGGACCCGGGACCAGCTCGACGAGGAAGACATTACCACATTGTCCAATCTGCCCCTGGTCTATATCGACGGGGACTATTGCTTCACCCACGCCTCTCCCGTCGAGCCGATGCGATTCAGCTATATTCAGGCACTCGAAGACGTCGGCGGCGTTCTTTCGTCGATCGGGCAGCGCTTCTGCTTCGTCGGACATACGCACCTGCCCGTCCTCGTCCGCATGGACGAGGTGCGGGGCCGCATGGAGATCGTGCGCGACAGCAAGGTCTGCATCGAGGAAGGGTACCGGTACTTCGTAAACGTCGGCAGCACCGGTCAACCCCGCGACAAGAACCCCGACGCCTGTGTCGTAATCCTCGATGAAGAAAGGGACACGATCGAGTTTCTCCGCGTGCCCTACGACATCTCTACGTGCCAGGATAAGATTTTGTCTGAAGGCCTTCCCTCTTACCTGGCCGAGCGTCTTGTTCTGGCGAGGTGAGATGCGTGGCTAAAGACAAGAACTATCAAATACTCAATCTTGTTGCCTCCGGTGGGACGGCTGTTCTTCACAAGGCGATTCAGACATCGCTCGATCGCGTCGTCGCGATAAAGCAACTCCATCCGCATCTGACCGAGGACGACAACTTCACCCGCCGCTTCATCCTCGAGGCCAAGGCGGCGGCTTCGCTCGATCACGACAACATTGTAAAGATCATCGATTTCGGCACTGAGGACGGCACCTATTACATGGTGATGGAGTTCATCGAGGGCGACAGCCTGCGCGACATTCTCGACCGGTGGAAGCAAGTACCGGTGGATGTCGCCCTGGCCATCGTCCACCAGGTGTGCCAGGGTCTCGAACACGCGCACGGCAAAGGAATCGTTCACCGCGATATCAAGCCGGGCAACATCATGCTTACGCGCGCGGGCAAGGTGAAGATCACCGACTTCGGGTTGGCCAAACTGACACAATCCTCCACTCAGCACACGGCTGCAAACTCCATATTGGGAACGCCTTTATATATGTCACCCGAGCAGGCGTACGGCGAGAGCGTTGACCATCGCAGTGACCTGTTCTCTCTCGGCACCATGTTTTACGAGATGATCACCGGCGTGCAGCCGTTTCGGGATGACAGCTACATGAGCGTCATCCAGAACATCATGAACAAGAACGCCCCCCACCCGTCCCGGTTCAACGTCGAGGTACCCCAGTCCGTTCAGTCCCTGCTCTCCAAGGCGATGAACAAGGCGCGGCAGGCGCGGTTTCAAAAGGCGGCCGATTTCAAAAAGGCGATTGAGCAGTACCTTGGCCTGGCCCAGCTACGGGAGGCAACAGATAGCCTCAAGCACCTGCTCGCTACCGACGGCGCTACGGTGATGCTCCCCAAGACCGTCTACAGGCAGACAAGAAAAAGCCGACTCCGGAGGGGGTTGGTCGCTGCGATCGCCGCGGCCACCCTCTTTGGGGCGGCAGGGTTCGGTTACACGCTGGCCCCGGTCGCGGTCCAGCGTCAGGTACGCCAGGTTCTCACGCGCGTAGTCGCCGGTGACAACAAGGGCCAGACAACCCAGCTCAGCGGCCTTGACGCGACCGCTGTCCAAAGTACCTACTTGCCCGGCATGATCCTCGACAAGTTGATTGCTGCGGCGGACACCACGGAACCGGCAGCCACCGACTCCACAGCTACGAGCCCGGGGAGCCCGAATCCAGCCGCGGCCGGGACGACCGATCCGCCCACGCAGCCGGAGGCGGGAGAAACCATCGGGACACCCGATCCGGTAGCGACCACTACGACCCCACCTCTGGATACGACGTCTCCTTCCAAACCCGCCGACACGCCCAAACCGCGACCGTCCCCGCGCAAGGGCTGGATTTCGTTCAAAGTGGAACCCTGGGCGTCGATCTACATCGACGGCGAATACCGGGGCGACGCCGCGCCGACGCTGCGCGTTCAGCTCAAGCGAGGGCGGCATTCCATCGAGTGCCGCAGCCCGAAGTATCGGAGTTACAGCGAGACGATACGGATCACCCCCGGCGAGCTCTCCACGCGGAACGTCATCCTGGAAAAACTCACCGGCCACATCGCGATCTCCACGCTCGCCGGCGCGCAGATTCTGGTGGACGGGGTCGGAGTCGGTGTGACACCACTTCGCAAATCGCTCGAACTCGACGCGGGCGACCACCTGGTGACCGTCAAGAAACCGGGGTTCAACGTGTGGAATAATCAGATCACCGTGGGCGCCAACGAAACCATTTCCCTCAACATCACACTCAGTCCCATCTACTAGCCACGATAGGCCGGACGCGTAAGGATGGGGGCGTCACGGCGAGGCGTCGAGGAGCGCCCGTGCCCGTTCGTAGACGGTTTCCGGTTTGAGTTCGGATAGCCGCCCGTGCTCCGCCCGGACCACGTGCAGGTTGGGGCACCTCGGAGCCCAGCGCACCGGATCTGTGGGACCGAAGATGCCGAGAGTCGTCGCGCCGGCGGCGGACGACACGTGCATGACGCCGGTATCGTTACAGATCACCAGCCTTGCCCTCCTGAGGACGGCAGCCACGTCACCGATCGGCCTGCCCTTGAGCGTTACGCACCGGGTGTCCGCCACACCGCAAAACGCCCGCACGGGACCCGCGTCGCGAGGACCTTCGATGACGCACACGCCGATCTCTCGCGCGGCGGCCAGCCGGTTGACGACGCCGGCAAGTTTCTCCGGGGGCCAGATGTTGCCGGCCTTACCGGCGCCCGGGTGCACCGCGACCACGGGTACGTCCTGCGTCATATGCCGGCGTAGATAGGAGTCGGCCCACTGCTCGTTGGCCGCCGTCGGTACGAGCACCGGGCGGATGTCCGCTGTTCTGATCCCCAGCGCGCCCAGGGGGTAGAGATTGTGCTCGGCCTCGTTCATGCCGTCGAGCTCGTCCGCGCCGGGCAACGGAAGCTCCAGGTGATAGAACGCCGAGCTCATGCGGTTGTGGAACGGCCGCGAAGTCGAACCCACGCGGTAGCGGGCGCCGGAAAGAAGCCCGAGCATAGCGCTGGTAAAGGAGAACGACACGGTGTGCAGAACGATGGCGAGATCGTAGCGGCAGCGTCGTAACCGACGGACCAGCAACACGACCCGGAGCGGGTTGAGACCGGCGAACGTATGGACCCGGTCCACGTACGGGTTATTGAGGAGCACGTCCCGGTTGATCCGCGCGCATACGACCCCCAGCTCGGCCCCGGGGCAGGTCTCCTTGATGGCGCGATACGCCGGGACGGCAAGGAGCATATCACCCATCTGGTTGTGCTGGCGGATGACGAGGATGCGGCTGGGCGTGGGGGACAGGACGGCCTCCTTCGGCAGCGCCTCGGTGCGAACGAGGGCGGTCGTCAGACGGATCAAGAACCGCTTGCCGGCCCGCTCCATTCTCTTGACAACACCCATGTTCAGTCCCTTGTCGGGCCGGGCCGCCAGGCCGCTTCACTTTGCAGCAGGCCGCGAAGGCACGTCATCGTCGTCTCTTCTTGCGGGCGCCGATTTCCGACAGCATACCCTCGTAGCTCGCGTAGCGCGACGGCTCTATGAAGCCCTTCTCGAGGGCGCTCTTTACCGCGCACTCAGGCTCGTGCGAATGCGTGCACGGCCGAAAGCGGCACTCCGCCTCGAATCCACGGAATTCCGGAAAGCACTCGGACAACTCTCCTTCCTCCGTTCCCGGGAAACCGAACGTCTGCATGCCGGGCGTATCGGCCACAAACCCGCCCTCCATCCGAAAGAGTTGCGAGTACGAGGTCGTATGCCGGCCGCGGCCGGTCTTGCGCGCCACGTATCCGACTTTGAGGTCGAGCATCGGGTCGATGCGATTCAGTATCGAGCTCTTACCGACCCCTGATTGCCCTACAAAAGCGTAGACGCCGCCCCGGAGCAGCGCCCGGATCTGGTCGATCCCCGCAC
Organism: Candidatus Krumholzibacteriia bacterium; assembly: GCA_046754105.1. Taxonomy (GTDB): domain Bacteria; phylum Krumholzibacteriota; class Krumholzibacteriia; order WVZY01; family WVZY01; genus JAZGDW01. The sequence goes on along the minus strand of JBHHVD010000041.1, from coordinate 18,006 downwards.
CGGTCCGGGCGCTGGACTGGATGACCGGATACCCGAGCGCCTCGTAGAGGCGAACAAAGTCCTCGGCTTGCCGGGGTGAATCGAGCTTGTCGATTTTATTGAGGCAGATTGTGACTTCCGTTTGACCTCTCTCCGCCGACACGAGCACCCGGTCGAGAAACTGGTAGTGGAGCCGGGGAGAGCGCACGGAAACGACGACGATCAGCACCTCGATATTGGCGACGATCACGCGCTCAGCCCCGTGACGCCCGCCCACGTACCTCGACAACCAGGATTGCCTCGGGAGTACCGCTTCTATCGGAGCCGGGCCACCCGCCGAACCCTTCGTGTACACCTCTACGCGGTCACCGGCCACGACCTGCAGATTCCGGTCTTTTCGGCGAAACCGGCCCCGCAGCAGGCAAACAACCGTGTTACCCCCCACGTCTACCCAGACCTCGTGGCCCGTGACACGCAGAACCAGGCCTTGTGCGTGGTCGGATTTCATGACGGACAGGAATATAGCAGCAAATCCGACAAAAGTCGCATTTTTCGTATTGAGCCGGAACTGATTTTCTGATAGCGTCTACCAAGTTGAAAGCACGGAATGAAGCCTCAGGAACTCGCAGAATTCTTTCAGGAATCACTCTGTATATTTGACCTCACTTCCAAAGACAAGCGCGGAGCGTTGTCGGAGATGGTCGAATGTATCAGCGAGAGCTGTCACCTCAAGGATCGGGATCTGATCCTCGAGATGCTCATGACGCGCGAGCGGCTGGGGAGCACGGGGATCGGTAAGGGCGTCGCGTTCCCCCACGGCCGCTCGCTCGCCGTGCAAGAGCTTACCCTTCTCTTTGCCCGCTCCAAAGACGGTGTTGATTTCGATGCGTTGGACAAGAAGCCGACGCATCTTTTCTTCCTCATTATCGCTCCGCCCCAGGACAAGGAAAACCTCTACCTGCAAGTACTTGGCTACCTGGTAGAGCTGATCAAGACCTCCGCCGTCCGTAAGCGTCTCGTCGAGGCGGGGGACTTCGCCCTGCTGCAGGAAGCGTTGGGAGCCGCCTGAGATGGATTCGGTAGCGAATCAAGTCAAACTCCTGGTCGCCCTCCAGGACCTGGATCTCATGCTCAAGGAAGCAAAGGACTCCGACACCTCGTCGGAGATGAAACAGATGGGCTTCAAACTCGACGGGATCACCGAGTTGAACGACGCGAGAGAAGCCCTCGCCAAGCGAATAAAGCCCCAGCTCTTGAACCGTTACGAACGCCTCTCCAAGTCGTACGGGCGCGCCGTGGTGCCGGTAACCAGCAATCTCTGCCTCGGGTGCTTTGTCACCCTTCCCACGTCGTACCCCTCCCTTCAGACCAAGGACTCGTTCCTTAGCTGCGAAAACTGCGGGCGAATCCTCTATTTCACCTGAGCACCCCGCCACACCAGTTCGCGCCGCCCAATAAACTCCTTGAATTCCGGGGCGGGTAGGCGTAAAATAATTTTACTCGTAAGATTTCTTGACGATTCTGCCCCCAGGGTGCCATGGCGTTCTATCCATCCCATTCGTACCATCAGAATCTCGAACCCACGGGGAACGAGATCCAGGCCGGCGCGTGGCGGATTGCGTCGCTGATGGACCTGGTGAGCGAACGCCGATTTCTCCGTCTCACCCTCAAGTCCAAGGCCCTGTCCGAGTTCCTGCCCAGCGTGCTGCAGTTTCGTGCGGACGCCGCCGCGGCGATCGCACCGGAACTCTGCCCCCGGGTGCTCTCCCTGGCGGCCGAGGGCGACCGCATCGAATTCCTCATCGACCACCTCGAGCCGGTGACGCCGTCGGCGCGGGTGCCCGAAGACCTGCCGGTGCTGTTCGACTCGTTGATTCGTGCCCTGTCCACCTTTGAGCGCTACCGTTTCCAGGTCGGTGATCTTTTCCCCGAGGCGTTTGCCAGGACCGAAGGCGGGGGATTCGCCCTGTTGCCCTGCGCGTACGCGGTCCCGTTTCTCTCGGGACCGGGAGCACCGGTGGCGGCTCGGGCGCGTCGTGACCTCCGATCCCCAACCCGCACCCAACCTCCCGATCCCGTCCTGAGATCCGAACACGCCAACGTCCATCTGCCGCTGCTCGAGGCGTTGATCGGTAGCGTTGCGGGCGTCGCCGAGGCCGACGGCGACCCGTTCTGCGCGCGTCTCCGGGAAACGGCGGGGGCCATTGCGGAAGGCGACGCCACGACCCTCGCCGCCGCTTACAAAAGGCTGTTCGCACGACAGTTGGACGCGGATGCGGGGCCGGTGGCGCAGGATGAGCGCTTCGACATCGGGCCTTGTGTCGACGAGGCAGTCGAGAGGGTGTGCGTGGACGGCGGTGTCGTCGTGGTCCGGGGCGATTCGTACACGGGCAAGAGCACGATCCTCGAGCGTGCCGCGGCGCGGCTGGTGCGCTCGGAAGGGCGCCAGGTGACGGCGCTGGACGAATGGGATCTCTTCCCCGCGCCGGGCAAAAGATCGGCCTCCAGGGGAAAACCTGCGCCGCACCGTGTGTGGGTGATCGATGATATCGACGAGAAGGAGTTCGCCAACTCCGATTTTTCCACAACCCTGCTCGAATCACCCGGCGGCGTTCGCGAGTCCGCGATCCTCAGCATCGACGCGAACGGTGTGGCGAGCGAGCTCACCGGTTTTTTGAGAAAGCTCAGCCGGAATCGGGGGGACGCCTACCGGGAAATCACGACCCGCGGAACCGCAGACGAACCGGACCACCTCGGGGATTACCTGCGATCGGCGCTCCGCAAACTCGGCGTGCGTGCGCCCGACACCGCGCCACCCGAGCAACTGGCGAAGGACTACCTCGGCAAGCTGCGCACCGAGGAGCGGCAGTTGCTCGAGTTCATCGCGGTGGCGAGGTTCTCCATGCCGATCGACCTGGTGACCTCTGCGTTCTCCGAGGCCGGCGACAAGATCCGCGCTGCCATACTCGAGCTTGTTTCCCTAGATGGCATCGAGCTTTTTTATCGGAAGATTCCGCGCAAGAATGTAATATCGCTCTTCGTGCGTATCGCGAGTGTCGCCTTGAGACGTCTCATCTACGAGAGCATCCCCGAGCAGCGGCGCAAGAAACTCCATCGCACGATCATGCTCATCGGCGAACGCGAGCGTTTCTTTCCAAATTTTTTTCTGCTGCTTCACGCCCTGCACTCGGGCAACACCGATCTCGCCGCCCGACATGCGCTCGCCTACCTGCGCGGCTCGGAGAGTGAGAAGCGAAACCCTGCCGTGGTGTCGCTGTGTATCGGCCTGGCGGGCAAACGCATCCTCGAGAGCCTGCCGTTCGCGGATCAGGTGCTCGCCCACTACGAACTCGCCCTCGACCTGCTGCACAGGGGGGAGGCGCCCCGGGCCGAAGAGCTACTGCTCGAATCACGGGGCCTGATCGCGGAAGCGGAAACGGATCAGGTACTAAAGAACGCGCCGCGCCTGAGCGCAACCTACCGCCTGCTGGCCGACCGCTGGGAAGCCCGCGGCGAGTTCAAACAAGCCCTGGATCTTCTCGAGACGGCGAATGACGACCTGCAGTCGGCCCTGCCCATACCCGAGCAGGCCCAACTGCTCAACGATATCGGCTGGCTGCAATACCGGTTGGGCGACTACGACAAATCGATGGAGTCGTGCCGGCTGAGTCTGAACACGCTTAGCCCCAACCAGTATCCCTTGATCGTCGCGCAGGCGCTCAACCTGATGGGCGTGGTTCACTTCAACACGAGCCGCTACGACGAGGCGATTTCCTACTACGAGCAGAGCGCCTACCTGCGGGAGCGCTCGGCCGATGAGAACGCGCTGGCGGCCAGCTTCAACAACCTTGCCCTCGCCTACCAGAGCAAGGGCGAATACGAAAAAGCGCTCGACTACTACAACCGGAGCCTCGAACTCAAACGGCATCAGAAGAACAAGGCCGGTATCGCCGGCGGCTATCTCAACCTCGCGCTCCTCTACCTGGAAGGGCGCAATTTCAAGGAAGCCGAAGCCAAGTGCCGCGAGAGCCTCGCCATCAGCGAAGAGCTGGAGAACGCGCCGCTCGCGGCCGACAACTATGCCACGCTCGGCGATATCGCGCTCGAGGGCGGCGATTTCGATGCGGCCGAGAAGCAATACCGGGAGTCCCTTCACGTCTCGCACCAACGTCAGGCGATCAACGAGGAAATGGGCGCCTTGCGCCGTCTCTCCTCGCTGTGCCTCAAACAGAAGCGATTCGGCCAGGCGCGTGAATTCGCCGACTCCGCCTTCGAACTCGTGCAGCGTATTGGCTCGAAGTACGAAACCGCGCAGATCGAGGATATTTTTGGAGACCTCGAGAGCGAACAGAACCGCCAGGTCGAGGCGCTAAAACACTACGAGAGGGCGTCGAATCAATACACGGCGCTTTCGAAATACCGGCTCGCCGCCACGGTGCTATCGAAGATCGGTCTCATTCACGCCGAAACGGGCAACGATCTCGAGGCTCGCCACTATCTCGATCGCGCGCAGGATTTCATCCGCGCGGACATCGGCCGCGAGCTGCCGGAAGAATTCGTAAAACTCCAGCACGTCCTCCGCGCCCACCCCGTGCGGACCCATATCGCGGGCAAGGAATCCCAGAAGCTGTTGATGGCGTTCTACGAGCTGAGCGCGCTGACCGACTACGCAACCGACCACGGCGAGTTTCTGCGCCGCGTAATGGAAGCGGCGAGGCAGGTGGTCGATCCCACCGATTGTTACGTGGCGCTGAGGACCGACAGCAACCAGTTCCGCGTCTTCGACGGCACGGGCCAACGCAGTGTGGCGCTGCCGCCGGAGGCGGATGCAATTTTTCGCCGCACCTTGCTGCTCGGCGGACTCGTCGACAGTCTGTCCCAGGACGTTCCCGACGTCTTGCGGAGGCGTGACCCGGAGGGCGGAGAGTTTCTCTGCATCCCACTCAAGGCCGCAAGCGAGGATCTCGGATGCCTGTTTTTTTACCTGGAAAAGGACCGGCTTCCGCTTTCCAAGGAAAACATCAACTTCTTTACATGGCTGGGCCGCCACGTCGCAGGCAGCCTCAAGCTGATGCTGCACCTGAACGAGGAGTTTCTCAAGGGCGAGATCCTGGAAATCCGGGACGACGGAATGCAATCGGACGCCTCAGTCAAGTTTCGTTTCGAAAACCTGATCGGCAAGAGCGAGGCGATGAAAAAGATTTTTCGCATACTCGAAAAGGTCAAGGACACCGACTCGGGTATCCTGATCCTCGGAGAGAGCGGCACCGGAAAATCCGCACTCGCGCGCGCCATTCACTACAAGAGCCCCCGGCAAAAGAGACGTTTCCAGGAAATTCACTGCGCGCAGATTCCGCACAACCTGCTCGAAAGCGAACTCTTCGGGCACGAGCGCGGCTCGTTTACCGGTGCGGTGCAGCGCAAGCCGGGTCTGTGCGAGATGGCGGACGGGGGCACGCTGTTTTTGGACGATATAAACGTCATGCCGGTGGAAACACAAACGAAGCTCCTGCACTTCATCGAGAGCAAGAGTTTCATGCGCCTCGGCGGCAACCAGAGATTGACGGCGGACGTTCGCATCGTCGCGGCGAGCAACGAGGATCTCGAAGAGCTCTGCAAGCAGGGCAAGTTCCGGCAGGATTTGTACTACCGGCTCAAGGTGATCCTGATCGACCTGCCGCCGCTGCGGGAGCGTAAGGAAGACATGCTGGCGATCGCACTCGACTACATAAAGAAGAGCTGCGGGGAGAAAGGGATGGCGCCCAAAACGCTGTCGCCGGAAACGATCCAGCTTTTTCAAAAGGCGACGTGGGCCGGCAACGTCCGGGAGCTCCAGAACGTGCTCGAGCGCGTGGTCGTGCTGTCCGACGACAAGCTGATCACCCCTTCGTCGCTGCCCGACGATTTCCTGAAAGAAGTCATGGGGGCGGGCCGCCAGACCAGCCGGCGTCTGGATGAGCTCGTCGATCAGATCATCTCGCTCGGCAACTACTCGGAGTCCAACCCGCTCTTGCCCGTCCTGGAAGCGTTGCTGGCGCAGCGCATGGTATCGCATGTAAAGGGCAAGCACCGCGCGGCGTCCATGCTCGGCATTTCGAAACCCACCCTCTATGCGCGCTTGCGCGACTACGACAAAATGCAATAGATTGACTACTGTGGCCGGCTGCGCGAATGACACGTCTGGGGGTGAACTCGGGGGCTTGTCTCCGTCACGTTGCCCGCTTCGCTCGGCTAGCCCGCTTCGCGGGCGGATCCTCGCTCGCTCCTGCGAACGTTCCGTCGACAACCCCCGAGCCCGCCCGCGACGCGGATGGGCCGTTGCTGACAGGACCGGCGTCGGGCCGCCGGCAAGAGGAAAGCATGGACAAGCTCAACGTCTACATCGAAACCTACGGCTGCCAGATGAACGAGTACGACAGCGAACTCGTGCTTTCGATCCTCGACCGGGCGGGATGGGGCGTGGCAAAGACGGAGCAGGATGCCCAGGTCATCCTCATCAACACGTGCGCTATCCGTGAGAACGCGCATACGAAGATCTACCACCGCCTGCAGCAGCTAAAACACGTCAAAGCAAAGAAGAAATACCCGGTCACCGTCGGCATCCTCGGGTGCATGGCGCAGAATCTCCGTGACGATCTGCTCGATACGCATGAGGAAGTCGACTTCATCGCCGGCCCCGACAGCTACCGCGAGCTGCCGCGCCTGATTCGCGACAACCGGACGAGCGGCGAAAAAGGCTGCGCGCTCCATCTCTCGCGCAGCGAAACCTACTCCGGCGTCAACCCGCTCCGCGGTGGCGGCATCAACGCCTGGCTCGCCGTCATGCGGGGATGCGACAACATGTGCACGTTCTGCGTGGTGCCGTTCACGCGCGGGCGCGAGAGGAGCCGTGACCCGCTGGGTGTGGTGGCCGAAGCGGAGTCCCTGGCCGAGGCCGGTTACAAGCAGGTGACGCTCCTCGGGCAGAACGTCAACTCATACAGGCACGGCCGCCACGACTTCGCCGGTCTCGTGCGCATGGTGGCCGACGTGCCCGGCATCGAGCGCGTGCGTTTCACCTCGCCACACCCGAAGGACTTTCCCGAGTCGCTCCTGCGCGTGATTGCCGAGCATCCCAACGTCTGTCAACACATTCACCTGCCGCTGCAGTCGGGCAGCGACCGGGTGCTGGATCTCATGAAGCGCACCTATACCGTGGACGCCTTCAAGTCACTTGCTGCACGTATGCGGGACGCGATGCCGGGGGTCGCGCTGTCGACCGATATCATCGTGGGTTTTCCCACGGAAACGGAACGGGATTTCGAGAACACGCGCCGCGTGATGGAAGAGGTTCGTTTCGATTTCGCCTTTATCTTCAAGTATTCCGAGCGCAAGGGAACCTACGCGGAAAAGAAACTCGGAGACGATGTCCCGGCCGAAGAAAAGACCGAGCGTATCGTGCGCCTCGTGGAGCTTCAAAAACAAATTACCGGTGAAAGGAATCAGGAACTCGTGGGACGAACTTTCGAGGTGCTCGTCGAGGAGCCCGCCAGGAAGGAACGCGGTTGCCTCATCGGCCGCACGGACACGTTCAAGCCCACGGTGTTTCCCGGGAACGGCTGCCGGCCGGGGGACCTCGTCGACGTCCGGATCGAGAGCTCGCGCGGCGCAACGCTCTACGGGCGGGCCGAACGCAGCGGTGACAAGGGAGCCAGCGCCGCTGCGGCGCGGGCGAACGAAGGCGTGCCGGCCATGGAAAGGACGGCGAACGATGGGGGATAAGATGTGGGCGCTGGTCTTCGACCGCTCCAGGGACGACTGGGAGGCTTCGCGGGGGCTGCGCAGGGTCCAGGTCGCCAGGCCCGTGCTCGACGAGGCGCGCGACGCGGAGGACGCGACCAACGTCATCGTCAAGGTTCTCTACACCGGCTTTTGCGGCTCCGACCGCGGCATCTGGTTCCGCGACTCGTTCAAGTCGATGATCTTCGACTCGCTGGACGGAGAAAAGAAAGACGTTCGCGTCGTCGGCCACGAACTGCTCGGCGAGGTGGCGGAAACGGGGTCGGAGGTCGAAGGCCGTTTCGGGTATCGGCAGGGTGAGATGGTGGCGGCCGAATCGCACATCACATGCGGGCGGTGTCACCGGTGCCTGCGCGGCGATCGGCACGTGTGCGACAACGAGAAGATCATAGGGTTTCATCGGGACGGGTGTTTTGCGGAGTACATCAAGCTGCCCGCCGCCGTGTTGTGGAGGACGAACCGTGACAAGATCAAGCCGATCGTGGCGGCCATCCAGGAGCCGTTCGGCAACGCCGTGCACGCCGCCACACGGATCGACCTGCGCGGCAAAAGCGTGGCGATATTCGGTTGCGGCCCGATCGGGCTCTTTACGCTGCTGATCGCGCGGGCGCTGGGCGCATCGAGGATCGTCGGTGTCGAGCCCAACGAGGAAAACGCCCGTATGGCGGAGAAACTCGGCGTCGACAAAATGGTCCGCTTCAAGCCGGAGAAGGACTCGTGGCGCAGCGACCCGGACGTGGTCGCCGAGGTCCGGGATTTCGGAGACGACGGTGTCGACGTGGCCTTCGAAATGGCGGGGTACAACTCGTCGGTCAACAACGCGATCAACGCGGTGTGCCAGGGCGGCGACATCGTGCTCTTCGGCATCAAGAGCGGTGACTTTACGATCGAGAATTTTTCCCGCGTTATCGTCCGGGGAGTGTCATTGCACAGTGTCATCGGACGGAGAATCTTCGAAACGTGGGAGATTTCGCGTGATCTCCTCGAAGCGCGGGACAATCAGATTCAGGACAAGATCCACGACGTCATCCTGGGGAAGGGCGACGGAACCGTCGTGAACATCGAAGACTACGACGTGGACGATTTCGAGCGGCGGATCCTGTCCCACCCCAAGGTTCTGATCCAGTGGTCGCGGGGCGGGTAGGCGCGGGCGCCGCGTCGCGGTCACCACGTATTGAAGGCGGGGCCGCGTTTCCACGATCCGGCCGCTGGAGCACAAACGACGAGAAGGAGCAAAGCATGTACGGGGCCCTTAAGGACAAGTTGACCAGGGAGCTGCAGGACATCCGCGAGGCGGGGCTGTACAAGGACGAGCGCGTCATCCTCAGCCCGCAGGCGTCCGAAATCACCGTCGAAGAGGGAGAGGTCCTGAATTTTTGCGCCAACAATTATCTCGGGCTGTCGTCGCACCCGAGGATCATGGAGGCCGCGCATCGTGGCCTCGACCACCGCGGCTACGGAATGTCGTCGGTGCGCTTCATCTGCGGCACCCAGGACGTGCACACGGAACTCGAGCGGAAGATCTCGGAATTCGTCGGCATGGAGGACACCATCCTCTACAGCTCGTGCTTCGACGCCAACGGAGGCCTGTTTGAGGCCCTGCTCGCGTCGGAGGATGCCATCATCAGCGACGAGCTCAACCATGCGAGCATTATCGACGGCGTCCGTCTGTGCAAGGCGGACCGCAAGCGTTACAAGAATTCCGACATGAATCAGCTCGAGGATATCCTCAAGGAATGCGGGAAGCACCGGCTGCGCATGATTGCCACCGACGGTGTTTTCAGCATGGACGGCTATCTCGCGAAGCTCGATACGATCTGCGACCTCGCGGAGAAATACGATGCACTGGTCATGATCGACGACTCCCACGCCACCGGCTTCGTCGGCAAGAGAGGACGCGGCACCCACGAGTACCGCGACGTCATGGGGCGGGTCGACATTATCACGTCCACGCTCGGCAAGGCGATGGGCGGCGCGTCGGGGGGATTCACCAGTGCGCGCAAGGAGATCGTCGAGTTTCTGCGCCAGCGGTCCAGGCCGTACCTTTTCTCGAACACGCTGACGCCGTCCATCGTAATGGCGGCCGCCGCTGCGGTGGACCTCCTCAGTGAAACAACGGAGCTTCGGGATCGCCTGGAACAAAACACGACGTATTTCAGGGGCGAAATGACGAAGGCGGGTTTCAATATCAAGGAGGGCACGCACCCGATCGTGCCCATCATGCTCGGTGACGCCAGGCTCGCGCACGACGTCGCGCGCGACCTGCTGGCGGAGAAAATCTACGTGATCGGTTTCAGCTTTCCGGTGGTGCCAAAGGGCCAGGCGCGCATCCGCGTGCAGCTCTCCGCCGCCCACAGCCGCGAGCAGCTCGACCGCGCGATCGCCGCCTTTCGGAAGGTCGGCGGGAAATACGGTATCTTGAACGGCTAAGAAGGAGAACGGTCATGCTCGCAGGATCTTACGAATCACGACTCGAAGCAACAGCGGCGCGCCCTGCCGCGGGACTTCGATGGGCCGCCGGCACTCCGGCCGCGCTCGTACGGGCCGCGGCGCCGGTGTGCGCCGCCGCGGCGCTCGCCGTCTCGATGGCGTGGGCCGGCCCCTCCCGGGCGAACGACAAGGAATTCGATTCCCACTGGCACGACGGCAAGGCCGAGCTCAGCGGGTACCGCCTGACCGTGTCGCGGTACGGGCAGGAGCGCAAGGGCACGTGTGTCACGATCTACGTCACCGAGCCGTTCAGCGAATCGAAACGAGTCAAGGTCGACGACGCCGGCCGCAACCCTTCCGATACTTTCGATGCGCTCAAGCTCAACATCGTGCGTGATTTCCAGACGGGAATCTACGACTACAACACGATGACGTCCGTCTTCGTGCGCTCCGGTGATTTCTCGCCGGCGAAGATCTCGTTCACCAGCGCGGAGTGGTGCGGGCACGTCTACGAGGACCTGCGTTTCGATCGCAACGGGATTCGCGGGCATTACTACAGCTACTTCGAAGACGAATCGGGACCGCGTCAGCTCGACGCCGCCCCGGACGGCGTCGCCGAAGACAACCTCTTTATCCTGCTGCGCGGGCTGCGAGGGGCTTACCTCGAACCGGGCGGGAAAAAGCGCATCCAGCTGCTGCCGAGCGCTTACTCGGGCCGGCTCTCCCACAAGCCGCCGGCGTGGGTCGGGGCGGAGATCGAGCGCGAAACGAAAACGGTACGCATCAGGGTCCCCGCGGGTGGGTTCAAGGTGATGGTGTACAGGGTGGCGGTCGACGACGGGCGGGACGGTACTTTCTACGTTGAGGAGCAGTACCCCCACCGGATCGTAAAGTGGCGGTTCGCTCCCGATCTCGACGCCGAGTTGACGGGCTCCGAGCGGCTCCAGTACTGGCGCCTCAACCAGAACGGCCACGAAAGCTATCTCAAGAAACTGGGTTTGTAGAGGCCGCGGCGCGCTACGGGCGGCCCATAATCACCAGGTTCGCGTCGAGGGTGACGTCGGTCCAATTGCCGTCGCCGTTGGGGTCACGGCCGGGACTCGCGATTTGCACGTCCCGCACCACGACAGACACGCCCGTTATCTCGGCTCCCTTGAAATCGGGGTCGTAATTTCCAAGCAGACCACCGTTGATATAGGCCGACTCCGCGGAACCCATCATGGGAGGGGGCGGTGGTTGGCCGGCTGGCGTGAATGCCAGAATCAGCTGCGCAAAATCATCCACACCATTCGTCAAAACCCCGACGGCCGTCGCAAAATCGGGCGTGTTCGAGGGACCGACCGCTCGGGTCTTGCCATTGTCCGCGTTGGAGATACGAATATTCACGAATTCCAGAATCGGCGCGGCGGTATCGCCGGCGCTTCCCGATCCCGCCGCAAAAGGGGTAGCGCTGATCGAGAATCGAATCAAAACGGAATCGGTTATTCCGATCGACCCGCCGCTTGTGGAGACGGGCAGCCGCGCCAGCGGTTGCGGTGCTACGGCCGGGGACAGGGGGGCGTCATCTCCGCAACCGGCGAACAGCGGCGCAACGAGGGCGCACACGGTGATAGCGACGAGTCGTTTCATGTAACCTCTTTCTCCACCCGGCCCTGCCCAAAAACCGGCTAGGGTCGTCCGGTGATCACCAGCCGCACGTCGATGTCGTGGTCCGTCCAGTTACCGTCTCCGTTCGGATCGCGGCCCGGGGTGGTCAGCACCACGCGCTTGAGCACGACGGACACTCCGGTGATCGAAGCGCCTTTGAGATCGGGGTTGTAGTTTCCCAGAATGCCGCCGCCGAAAGCGACCGATTCCGTCGAGGATCCGCCTGTGGCTCCCGCGGGGGGAAAGCCGATGAGCAACCGTGTGAAATCATCCACGCCGTTGGTGAGAAACGCCACCGCGGCTGCAAAGTCGGGGTTGCTGGCCGTGTTCACAACGAACACCGAGCCCTCGTCGGCGCTGGTGAAACGCACCGAAACGAGCGCCGGCGGCACGTCGAAAACGGGGAGGCTTTGTGCGTCCGATTTCCTCGGGAAGGGCGTCGGGCTCAGCCAATACCCGACGGTAACCGTGTCCACGATCCCCGCGGCCCCCCCGGTGGTTTTCAGGACGATCTCGGCGAGCGCCTGCTCGGGGACGGTGACAGGGGCGACGGGATCATCGCCGCAACTCGTGGCCATGGCGGCTACGACGATACAAACAAGGAGGACAAACGCGGACTTCATCGGACACCCCATATACAGGAACGGGGCGAACCCAACCGGCCCGGCAACGGCAGGTTCAACGGCGATATGCCGGGACGTTTCATTGTAGCACCGGTCCCCGGCCCGGGTCAACTCGGCCCCGGGGTCAACCCCCCGGGATGGCCCGGCCCCGGGGAGCCGGGCGGTTTGACAGGCCGATCCATCCGCGCTACCATTGGCGCCGGGCCCACGGAAGTACCGATTTTATTGGTGCTGCAATCGCTTCCACGTTCAACTGGAGACACCATGCATTGGACCAGATCCTGGCTGGCCGCCGCTTGCCTCATCGCCTTCGCCGCCGCGGACGGCCGGGCGGGCACGGTGATCGTCGTCGACACGGAAACCTTTACCCGGCCCACCTCGGAGGGTACGGCGACCGTGTACCTGGAGAAGAACCGCCTGCGGATCGACTCCACAGAGGGAGGGACGGATTATACGGTCATCTACGACCGGGGCACGGAGAACAAGCCGCGCTACTGGCTGATCGACCGGCGGGCATCCACCTACGTCGAGGTGACCTGGCGCGACATGCAGCGCATCCGGGCGCAGGCGGAGCGGTCCCGAAAGGCGATCGACCGACAGATCCAGAACCTGACTCCGGAGCGCAAGCGGCAGATGGAGCGCCTCTACCGGCGGCCGGTGGACGAGTTGGCGAAAGACCCCGCCCGCCCCGAGTACCGTAAGGTCTCCACCGGCACCCGGGTAAGTCATTGGACCTGCGACCAGTACGAGGGCTATCAAGGCGGCGAGAAGCGCGAGGACGTCTGGGCCGCCGCCTGGGGGGCGCTGGGCATCACCCGCGCGGATCTGGTGGTATTCGGTGACATGGCGGACATGTTCGAGGGCGCCGGCCAGCGCCTGCCCGCTTTCTTCTCGTTTGCCAGGGAGGACGCCGCCGGGGTGGAGGGATTTCCCATCATGGTCGTCGCCTACGAGGGCGAGAGCCCCAGCGAGCGGTCCAAGGTGCGGGAGCTGCGCCGGGAACCAATTGACCCCCAACTTTTTAAGCTTCCGGAGGGTCTAACCAGACGGAATATAAGCCAGTAATGGTGATTTCCCCCGTTCCGGCTAGATCCGGCGGGGTCGATACCGCCCCGGCACGAGAATAAACTCAAATACGTTCCTGCAACCCTGGATGGGGGGTGCGCCGTCTTAACGGATGAAGCGGAGGTCTCCACGCATGACACATTATCGCAAGCTCCTGCAAGCCCTACTGATCGTTACGGGTGTGTCGGTCGCCGTCCCGGCACGGTCCCAGGACCGGGTCCTGGTCGAGATCGAGCGCCTGCGCCCGAATGAAATCGCCGCCGCGGGGTTCGAGCTCGCTTCGAAACAGGAGGTTTCCGTCCTGGCCGTGGGCATCCGTCATCGCAGCAAGCGCACCGACGTGAGGATGAGTTCCGCCTGGATCCTCGACGCCGACACGCGGGACGTCGTGTGGGAGATGAGGGACGCCGATTCGGAGTCCGTCTCCGACCACCTTCGCGAATATACGAGCGACCTCCGCCTGCCGGCGGGACGATACGAGGTGTATTACGCGTCGTTCCCGTGGAGCCGCGGGTACGGCCGCGACAATCTCTTCGGACGGGCGCTGGACGACATCATCGGCCGCGACTTCGACTACCGGGATTACCGGCGGGCCGCCAAGAAGTTCCGGGTCGTCGTGCGCGGTGACGGACGGGCGCTCGACGAGGCGCAGCTGATCGAATACCACCGCGAGCTCCAGAAAAACGCGATCGTGTCGCTGACAGGGCTGGGCAAGAACCGGTTCGAGAAGCTGGCGCTTACCCTGGACCGGAGAATCGACCTCGAACTGTACGCCGTTGGCGAGATGAACAAGGAAGGCAGTTACGACTACAGCTGGATCATCGACACGGCCACTCGCGAGACGGTCTGGCGGTTCGATTACGGCAACTCGGACGCCGCCGGCGGCGCCTCCAAGAATCGCATGCGCAAGGAAACGATTTCACTCCCCGCGGGGTCGTACGCGATCTTTTGCGCAACGGACGATTCGCACGATTTCGAAGAGTGGAATTCCGCGCCCCCGTTGGATCCGTTTTTCTGGGGGCTCACCGTTCGCGCTGCCGACCCCGGGATGGCCGAATACGCAAGAACATCCGATTACAAGGAAGTCGAGGACAAGAACGTACTCCTCCAGCTCACCGAGCTTCGCGACGAGGAGTTTCGCAGCGAGGGCTTCACGTTGAAGAAACCCATGGAGCTGCGCGTGTACGCGATAGGCGAAGGGGTGAGCGGCGACATGGCCGATTACAGTTGGATCGTCGACGCGGACACGCGGGAGACCGTCTGGGCGTTCACGTATCGCAGGAGCGACCATGCCGGCGGCGCCAGCAAGAACCGCATGGTCAACGAGGTCATCAAGCTGGATAAGGGCGACTACCTGGCCTACTCGATAACCGACGGGTCGCACTCCTATCGCGACTGGAACGCGTCACAACCGCACGATCCCGCGCACTGGGGGTTGACCATTTTTTTCGCCGGCGGTAACAAGTCCGATTTTACGAGCTACGAAGAGCAAGAAGACAAGTCGGTGATCGCACAAATCGTGCGAATCGGCAACAACGAATACGAGCACAAATCTTTCAAGCTTGCCAGGAGGAGCACGGTGCGCATCTACGCGATTGGAGAGGGCAACAGGGGCCGCATGTACGACTACGCGTGGATCGAAAGCGCCAGGACGGGCCGGGTCATCTGGGAAATGACGTACCGGATGACCGATCACGCCGGCGGCGCGCGCAAGAATCGTATCTACAACGACACCGTGACGCTGGACGCAGGTGAGTACAAGTTGTTTTATGAATCGGATGGGTCTCACTCGTTCAACCGCTGGAACGCCAAGCCCCCTGCTGATCCATGGAATTGGGGTGTAACGGTCAAGATGGCCAAGGGAGAATAATGCATAGAAAAGTGTTGTGGCTGTCATTCGCGTGTCTCTGCCTGGGCGCCCGCCCGGGGTGGAGCGGGTCGCTCGATCTCGCGGTTAACAACGTCGGCCTCAGTCTCGGGAACTCGAAGCACTTCACCGGCCTGCGCATCAACTTCACCGACGAACGAGTAGAGAACGTAACCGGGGTCAATCTGACCCTGTGGAAGCCGGGCAACAACCCGCGCGCCGAAATCCACGGCCTGCAGCTGGGTCTGGTCGGCATCGATGCCCGCGATTTGACGGGGGTCATGCTCACCGGTGTCGGGCTCGGGGCGGAGCACGTGTCCGGCGTGGCCGTGGGACTGGTCGGGCTGGGCGTCGAGACCGGTGTGACGGGGATCGGGATCGGCGGCGTCGGCATGGGCGGCGGCGAGCTCAAGGGTATCATGCTCGGGGGCATCGGCATGGGTGCAGGGGATATCACGGGCCTCGCGGTGGGCGGCCTCGGCGTGGCCGGGGACGACATGGAAGGACTCTTTGCCGGGGGGCTCGGTGTCGGCGGCGACAACATGACCGGCGTGGTCGCCGGGGGGCTCGGCGTGGGTGGAGACAACATAACGGGGATTGCGGCCGGTGGTCTCGGCATCGGTGGGGACGACATGACGGGGCTCTTTCTCGGCGGCCTGGGGGTGGGCGGCGATGACATGCGCGGTCTCTTTTTCGGTGGTCTTGGGGTCGGCGGCGACGCGATGACCGGCCTCGCCATCGGCGGGCTCGGCGTCGGCGCGGACGAAGTGCGTGGTGCCGCGATCGGCGGCCTGGTAAGCCGCTTCCATCACGCGGAAGGCCTGGTTGCCGCGGCGCACAACAAAGTGTTCGACGAAATGGCCGGCGTGCAGATCGGTCTCTACAACTTCACGCGTTTCCTCAACGGAGTCCAGATCGGCGTCATAAACTACGCGGGCAACAATCCCAGGCTGCTACGCGTCCTGCCGCTGGTCAACGTCCACCTGAAATAGTCTCGGAAAGGCGGGGCACGCCCGTCGGCAAGGTCCGCGAACGATCCCGTCAAGCATCATCGCTGCGCCTGCGGCGGGTCTCTCCACGCCAGATCGATTTTTCTCCGAAGCGTTTTTGAATGTCGTCGAGCAGGTGGTCTACTCGCTCCTCCTGCTCTCTCGCGCGGTCGGGAAACAGCTCGGGCTCACCTTCGGCCGGACGCACCAGGTTCGACACCGACACGCCCAGCAGCCGAAGCGGCCTGTCGCCACGGCCGAGGCGGCTCTCCAGGAGCTGCCGCGCGGCGCAGATAATCTCCTGGGTGACGGCCGTTGACGCGGGGAGCGTCAGCGCGCGGGTTACCGTCGCGAAGTCGGGATAGCGTGCCTTGAGGTTGACCGTGTGCGCGCGGTAGCCTTCCTTGCGCAGCCGTTTCGCCACGCGGGTGGCAAGGCTGTCCAGCAGCCGCCGCAACTCACCGGCGTCGCCGATATCTTCCGCGAACGTGGTCTCCGCCCCGACGGATTTTGATTCCTCGCCGACCACCACGGGTCGGTCGTCGACGCCGCGCGCGAGATCACGCAGCCGTCGGGCGTACGAACCGACGACGGACTCGAGCCGTTCGGCCGGGAACGCGAGCAGGTCCTTTATCTTGTGAACACCGTGGCTGGCCAGGTGCTTTTGCGACACCTTGCCGATCCCCCACAGCTTGCCCACGGGGAGCTCGGCCAAACGTGCCTCCGCCTCACCAGGCTGGATAACGACGAAGCCGTCCGGCTTTTCGAGGTCGCTGGCGAGTTTCGCCAGAAACTTGTTTTCCGCCACGCCGACCGACGCCGTCAAGCCGATCTCGTCGCGTATGCGTTCCTTGATTGTGCGCCCGATCTCCGAGGCGCGCCCGAAGAGTTTGCGGCTGCCCGTCACGTCGAGAAACGCCTCGTCGATGGAGATGGGTTCGACCAGCGGTGTGTATTCCCTGAATATCGCGAATACTTTCCTGGAATAGGTGACGTAGTGCCCCATGCGGGAAGGAAGAAACACGGCGTGCGGGCACAGTTTCCTGGCGCGGTAGGAACTCATGGCGCTGTGCACCCCGTAGTTGCGCACCTCGTACGACGCCGCGGCCACCACACCGCGTGTCTCCGGCGTGCCGCCGACGATGACCGGCTTGCCGCGGAGCTCGGGGTTTTCGAGAATCTCGATCGACGCGTAGAAAGCGTCCATATCGATATGCAAGATCGCGCGATGCGGCATCGTATCGCTCCACGAGTATACACGGGCTTCTGGGAAACACCCGTGTATGATATAATCACAGACACGCGGAGCCACCGCCACGCCCGCGCGTCGTGATTCACTCCGCAAACAATGTACAACACCCGCCGAGGGAGGGGAATATGAATTCCAACCGCGTTTACCGAACCATCATGGTGACGCTGCTGCTCGCCGGCCTCGCCTGGGGATGCGTCGAGCGAAACGGCACCGAGCAGGCGCGGGCACCGAAGCAACGGCCCATCGCCATCGTGGTCCACGGCGGTGCGGGGACCATTCTCCGCAAAAACATGACGCCCGAGCGGGAAAAGGCGTACAGGGACGCCCTTACCGTCGCGCTCGAGACCGGATACGAGATCCTCGAGGAGGGGGGCA
>JBHHVD010000040.1:0-27775 GCA_046754105.1 Candidatus Krumholzibacteriia bacterium | reverse complement strand
GCTCCTCCGTCCGGGCCAAACGTTGAACACTCTTTGGAAGCCGGTCCCGCACGACGCTCGCCGGACCTGATTCTCGATCCATACCGCGTTACCGAAGAGCCCACCTCAGCGTCATTTCAAAACGTTCATCTTCCGAGTCCGGGAAAATCCGGTCGTCTTCAACCGATAAAAGTAAACGCCCGACGAGACTTTGTCCCCACGCGCATCCTTGCCATCCCGGTTCGAAGAAAAGGACAGTAGACCTTTCTCTATGATATAAGAAACCAGTGGGTCGTTTCGCCAGCAATCTCTCTCCGGGAGGCAGAGAATAGCTAGTTCGCAAAACAATGGAGGCGGCACCCGGATTCGAACCGGGGATAACGGTTTTGCAGACCGTCGCCTTAGCCACTTGGCTATGCCGCCGTAAGAAGTGCTTGTCGGTAGGTCGTAATGGAGCGGGAAACGGGATTCGAACCCGCGACCCCAACCTTGGCAAGGTTGTGCTCTACCACTGAGCTATTCCCGCCCCGTATCGCAGTAAATTATAAGTTTCACAAACGTTATGTCAACCGCATTCTGGCGCGGCGAAGCGCCGTTTCACTCTTTGCCGCGCAGGATCACAACGTCGCTCGTGACGATCCACGCGTCCACGACACCCGCTTCCCGGCAGCGCTGGAGGAGTGCCTCGGCCTGCGCCCGGTTGGGGCAATCACCGACCCGGACCTTGTAGATACCGTCCAGCAATTCCAGGTAGACCGGCACCTCGAGCAACCGCTCCATTCGCCCCTGCATCGCCACGGCGTTGTCTCGAATACCGGAGGCAAACACCTGAACGCGGTACCCCGGCACCACCATCGTGGTCGAATCCACCGGCTCGGAGGTTACTTCCCGCACCGGCTCGACGTCCTCTACCTCTATGCCCTCTTCTACGACCTCGAGGTCTTCGAACGTATCCACGCGGTCGACCTCGCGGCGAACGGCGTCCGGCCCGAACGGCGGCACCTGCCCCTCGGACTCCAGGCGGTACGGCTTGTCGTCGACCGGCTCGGCGCTTCGAACCGCCGGCCGCTTCGCGCACCCGCCGGCGGACAGGGCGGCAACGACCAGGTCACCCATTTCACATTCCGCTGCATCATCGGAGACAACATAACAGATCGGGCCGCGCGGCGAAAACGAGTTTCGGCAGCGCTAGCGCCCCAGGACCTCGTAATAGTACCCCTCGACCTCTTCCGCCAGGCGGTCCCAGTTGTAATGCCCGGCGACCCGCTCCACCCCCCGGCGGCCCCGTGACCCAAGATCGTAACTGTCTTCGAGCATCGCTTCAAGTTGTTCTGTTAACTTGCTAACATCATGTACCTTGAAGTATTCCGCCGCCGGGCCGCCGACTTCGCGGTTCTCCGGGATGTCGCTCAGCAGCACCGCCCGCCCGTACCCCATCGCCTCACAGACCGTTATGGGAAGCCCCTCCACCTCGGAGGCGAGCACGTAGAGCCGGCAGTTGGAATAGAGCTCGGCAAGATCCTCGCCGTAGAGGTCACCGGTAAAAATGACCCGCTCGTCGGCCACCGACTCCAGCATCCGTGAGTACGAGGTCCTGGGCGCCTCGGTACCCACGATGACGAGTTTGACCGGTTTGTGCAGCCGGCGCACGGCGTCGATCACGTGGTGGAGCCCGCGGTCCGGGATGATGCGCCCGACGGCGAGTATGTAGTCATTTCCCTGCAGGCCGTACTCGTGCAGCCGCCGCGGCGGCACCGGCTGCTCTACCGTGGCCCCGTTGGGAATATAGCGCGCGGCCACGCCGTAGCGCTCGGCGATGTGCTTCGCCAGCACCCGCGATACGGCGATCACTCCGTCACTCCTGCGGACGGCCGTGGCCTCACCCTCCCGCAGCCGGTTGCGGGCCCACCACCCCCACTTGGCCTGGCGGTAGTCGAGCGCGTGCACGGTGGATACGACGGTGCGCCCGGCCGCGCGCGGAATCGGCGCGAAGGCGGCCGGGCCGATGCCGTGAAAATGGACGATGTCGAGCGAGCGCCGCAGGGCGGTCTCGGCGGCGCACAGCAGGCTGTGCGTGGCGGCGTCGAGATGCTTGGTCGTGATGCTCGGCCGGAACACCAGGCGCACGCCCCTGTACCGCAGGCCGCCGTCCGATATCTCGAACCCGTTCGAGTCCGTCACCTCACGCGCCGGTGGTCGAAAGCGGTTGCGGCAGTACACCGACACGTCGTGCCCCTTCGCGGCAAGCCGCGTCGAGATCTGCTCGACGTGGGTCTCGACCCCGCCGTACCGGGCGGGGATCCCCTTCTGGCCGATGACGGCGATCTTCAAGGCGTCCTTCATGCCCCAACCCCTCCGGCCACGTGCGCCCGCCGGTACACGGCCTCCAGCCGCTCCATGTGGGTGTCTCGCGAGAAGTCGCTCTCGATCGCACGCGGTCCCCGCACCGCGGCCTCGGCGCCGCCGTCCCGCCATACCTCCCGCACACGCTGCGCCAGCACCTCGGCGTCACCACGGGGAAACACCTTGCCCGCCGCCCTTTCGGCCAGCTCTGGCAGTCCCCCCATGTCGGAAACGATCACCGGTGTTCCGAGCGCCATCGCTTCCAGCACGCTGAAGGGAGCATTCTCCGGACTCTCGCTGGGCTGCACGACGGCCGCCGCACCGGCGATTACCGGCTGCAACCCCGCGCGCTCCACGTGACCGAGAAGCCGCACGTCACCGGCGCGCGCCGCCCGCCGCTGCATCTCGTCCCGCAACGGGCCGTCCCCGCAAACGACGAGCGGCACGCTGTCGAGCCGCTCCATCGCGCTCATGAGGGTCAAGAGCCCCTTTTCCCTGCTCAACCGCCCGAGGTAGAGCACGTAGCGCTCCGGGAGGTCCCCGCGCCGCTCCGCCGGTTGCCCACCCTCCCTTGATTCGACAAACGCAGGCAGGTAGATGACGCGCTCTTCGTCGAACCCTTCGGCGACGTACTGCGCGCGGATGTAGCGGCTGGGCGCGAGAAAGAACTTCACCGCGCCGTAGACACCCGTCGCCTTTTGCCAGTAGGACTCGATGGCCAGCAGCGCGCTCTTCAAGAACGACCCCTCGCTGCAGCGCGCAAACGGCGCGCGGAAAAACCGCCCTCCCCTGCACCGGAAACAGTACGAGCGGCCGTCGAAGAGCGAGTAGTTGGGGCAGATCAGTTTGTAGTCGTGCAGCGTCATCACGACCGGCACACCCGCCGCTTCGAGGACGGGAATGATCGACGGCGTAATGTGATGGTAGATGTTGTGGAGATGGGCGATCTCGGGGCGCTTTTCGGCGATGAGCCGACCGAGTTTGGAGGCCGCCTCGCGCGAGCGGATGAAGGCCAGCCCGCGGGGCACGCTCTGCAGGGCCGAATAGCCACCCCTCAAGTCCGTGTGGCCGACGAAATGGCGGGCCTGCGGTGACGGCAGATTGCGCGGATCGTGCATGGAGAAATGGCTTACCTCGTGGCCGCGGCTCTCCAGCGCGCGGGACAGCGCGAAGTAGTATCGCTCCGTCCCGCCTTTCTCAAAAAAAAACTTGTTTATCTGGAGGACACGCATGCCGCTAGTTCGCCAGGTGAGTCTTGACCTTCTCCTTCGCGATCCACGACAGGACCCTGGGAACGTTTTTCTTGAGAGCGGTACGCGCGGTGCAGATCATCCAGCACTTCTCACAGCCGTCGATCTCGGCGCGAACGCGGTCGGCCTGCTCGCTCTGCCACACGTCCTCGAAGGTGTGGCCCTTGAGATCACCGAGCGGGGACGGAATGGTCAGGCAGGGGTAGACGCGGCCTTCCGGCGCGAGGTAAAAGAAATCGAGGGCCGCGCTGCACTTGAGGAGCCGCCGGCTCTCTTCGTTAAAGAGAAGCGTGCCTGATTCGAAATAGGCTCGCATCCAGCGCTTGGGGTGATAGCTGAGCAGCTCGCTCTTGATCACGTAACCGAGCGCGTCGGCCAGGCGGTTGCCGTTGAGGTGCTCGTTGGACTGGGTGCTGAAGTAGATATCCGAATTTTGCGCGACGGCCGTCGTGAACTGGACGCCGAGCGAGCCGGCGAGGTCGTAGACCTTGCGCATCTCGCCCACGTTGCCGTCGAGGGCCGTAAACCCGATGCGCACGTTCGAGAACTCGCGTTCCTTGAGCTGGTGCAGCGTGGCCAGAGACTTCTTGTACGCGTCGCGAACGCCGCGGACGCGGTCGTGCGTCTCGCCGATGCCATCGAGGGAGACCCCGATACCGATATCGGGGATCGTCTTGCGCAACTCTTCCATCGCCGCGACAATCTGCTTGGTACGAAAACCGTTGGTCGATACGACGATCCTGGGCTGGTTGCACTTGTCGTTTATGACCTTGACGATGTCGACGACGTCCTTGCGCATGAACGCCTCGCCGCCGGAGATGTTGATATCGTTGAGCGTCTCGGGCACCTTGGCGTAATCGTCGACCGAGAGGAACTCCTGCGGCTTGATCTGCCAGATATTGCACATCTCGCAGCGTGCGTCGCACCGGTAGGTGAGTGCTATGATCGCGTCGGTCGGATATCGGGCCTTTGTCATTGCCTGGGTTCCTCCTGGGTGGCGAGGCGCTCGAACAGCGTCTCGTAGCCGGCCACCATGCCTTCCACCGCGTAGCGCTCTCGTACCGTCTCCCGGGCCTTTTCGACCATTTGCGCCGTTCGAGCACGGTGGGTAAGTATATCACGAACCGCGCGTGCCAGTCCAACGGCATCTGCCGGCGCGATAAGCAGCCCATTTACACCGTCGCAAATCACCTCCGGCAGCGAACCGACCCGGCTCGCCACCACCGGCACGCCCGCCGCCATCCCCTCGAGCACCGCCAGAGGCAGCGTCTCCACGGCGGCGTGGGACGGCAGCACGAGTACGTCGGACAGCGCGAGCAAGGCGGGGACGTCTTCTCTCTCACCAAGAAAGAGTACGCGCCCGCCGAGGCCCATCTTTCCCGCCCGGCGTTCCAGCACCGCCCGGCGTTCCCCGTCCCCCACGATGAGGAACTTCAACGACTCCCCCGTCTCCACCAGCCCGGCTGCGGCGTCCAGCAACGCCTCGTGCGCCTTCTCGGGCCGCAGGGCCGCGACCATCGTCACCACGCGCTCTCCGCGCTCGATCCCGAGTTCCCGGCGGAGACCGCCGCCGTCGTCCGCGTTTGCGTAGCGCTCACAATCGATACCGTTCTCGATCACCACCAGTTTCGACGCCGGTATTCCCTCCTCGTCCCGCAAGTAGCCCGCGTGCGCCTCGCTGAGCGCGACGACCGCCGATGCCGTGGCGACGATCGCACGGTCGCTGCGGGTGAAACTCGGCCGCCCCCCCATCCGGCCCGTCGCGTGCGAGGCGATGACGCGTTTGCCGGCTCCGCAGAGCATCCCCGCCAGCCCCCCCCACAGGATCGCGTTGTGATGATCGAGCAGCAGCACGACGTCGGGAGAAAAGCGCCGCAGGCGGGCGGCCAGCTTGAACGGCGCCGCCAGGTCGAAGCGCCCGCGCTGGAGGCGCTCCGCCACGCGATGGCCCGCCGCGTGCAGCCTGGCCCCGACCACTCCGCGGGATTTCATGAAATAGAAGGCGGACCGGTAGCGCTCGTCCGGCAGCCGCGTGGCGAGGTCGAAGAGAACGTTCTCCGCACCCCCCACGTCGAGGGTGGAGGCGACAAAAGCAACTTTGATGCGTTTCACGGATACGAGAAAAGTTACACGTAAGGGCCCCGGTCCCTGATGTCCGTCGTACACTTGAGGTCGAAGATCGACCCGTGCACGCGTCCGGGGTTGCCATAGACCACGGAGTTCGGTGGAATGTCCTGGGTGACGACCGAGCCGCCGCCGATGAGCGAGTTCTCGCCGATGGTGACGTACGGCAGTATGGTCACGTTGACGCCGATCTGGACTCCCTTTTTCAGCGTGGGGCCTTTCATGCAGCGCCTGGAGTCGGGACAGCCCGGATGGATATCGTTGGCGATGGTGACGCCGGGTGCGAGGAAAACGCCGTCTTCGAGCGTCGTGAACTGAGCGACGTAACAGTTGCAGTGGATCTTGACCTCGTTACCGATCTGGCAGCCGTAGTCGACGATAGAGTTGTTCCAGATGGAGAGGTGGTTGCCGATCTTGTTTTCCTCGCGGATGATCACGTTGTGGCCCGTTTGCAGGTCGTCACCGATCATGGTGCCCGCATAGAGGACGCTCCCCGAGCGTACCGTGGCGTTCTTGCCCACCTCGAGCACGTCCGCTACGTCCGGCCGCACCGACAAGTAGGCCATGTGCACTCCGTCATCGACATTGGCGCCGTCGCCAATCAGCAGTTTACCAACGTTGTCCACTGGAACACCTATTTTTTCTTCTTAGCCTCAGGGGTATTCGAAGGCACCGCCGCCGCCGCGTGACCGGTGAGCGGAATTGCCGCGCCTCCCAAGGCCAGCGATTCGTCCGACGCCTCGATCACCCGCACCACGTCCAGGCCGTGCTCCGCGGAGCTTCTCGGCGTGCGCCCCTCGCGAATGCAGTCGGTGAAGTGCTGGCAGGCGATCTTGAGCGGCTCGCTGTCGTCGAGTTTGGGGATGAAGATATCACCGAAACGATACGAGAGCTGGAACTCACCGAAGGTGTCGTAGTGCGGTTGGACGGTGACACCCTTGTCGTAGATTCGGATCTTCTCGAGTGAGCTGATATCGTCGTAAACGAGCATCTTCTTGCTGCCCACGACGGTCGTAGAGCGGAGCTTGTTGGGGTTGAGCCAGCTGACGTGAATGTGCGCCATCACCGAGCCCGGATACTTGATGGTAAGAAAGGCGACGTCCTCGACTTCGTTGCGTATGTACCCGTGCCCTTGGGCGGTGACCTCTTCAGGCATCGAATCCAGAATGTAATTCATGATCGAAACGTCGTGGGGCGCAAGGTCCCACACGACGTTTATGTCGTCCTGAAAGATCCCCAGGTTCACTCGCGTCGTATTGATATAGTAAACGTCACCGAGCTCTCCGGACTCGATGACCTCCTTGATCTTGTTGACCGCGGCCGTATACACGAAGGTATGACCCACCATGAGCGTGAGGTTGTTCTTGCGGGCCGTCGCGATGAGAGCCTCGCACTGGTTGGTGGCCGTTGCCAGCGGCTTTTCCACGAAGACATGCTTGCCTGCCTCCAGGCAGTCCATTGCGATCTCGAAATGCGACCGAGGCGGCGTCGCGATCGCTATCGCGTGGATGTCGTCGTTCGCCAGCAGTTCCTTGTAGTCACGCGTGGTGCGCAGGTGGGGATACAGATTCTTCATGTGGCCGAGACGCTCTTCGCTGAGGTCCGAGCCCACGATCACCCTGGAGCTGGAGATTTGATTGAAGTTACGAATCAGGTTCGGGCCCCAGTAGCCGCAACCGATTACACCTATTCCCAGAGGCTGTTGAGTCATTGCGTGCTGTGCTTTCCCTTCGAGAGCGGTGAGTCCTAGTAGCCTCCAGAACCGGAGAGCATTACCGGCACCGTTCTCAGAATTATTTTGCTGTCGAGAAGCAAAGACCAGTTCTCGATGTAGTAGAGGTCCAGCATCACCATTTCATCGAATGGCACCGAGCTGCGCCCGCTGACCTGCCATAACCCGGTCAGACCGGGTTTCACGGCGAGCCGCTTCTTGTGCCATTCCTGGTAATGGTGATACTCGTAGGTGACGGGGGGACGCGGCCCAACGACCGTCATTTCACCCTTGAAAACGTTGATGAACTGAGGTAGCTCGTCGAGACTCGTCCTGCGGAGGAACCGTCCGATAGAAGTTATCCGTGGATCCTTCTCGAGCTTGAAGAGCTTCTTTTCCGTGCCATTACCGCCCGACATTTCACCCTTGATAAAGTTCTCGGTGAAGGTCCGGTGGACGTTGTCGTTATTCCGATCCGCCATGGTCCTGAATTTATACAGCCGGAAAGCCTTGCCGTCTTTTCCGACCCTTTCCTGGACGAACAACACCGGCCCGCTCGACGTCAACTTGATCAACAGGGCGATCAACGCGTAGAACGGGAACCCGAAGATAAGAATAAAAGTGGAGAAAAAAAGGTCACATACTCGCTTCACGGCCAGGTCGGCGCTGGACGATTTGGAAATACGCTCGTCTATCGAGCGTAACGACGCTTCCGGCACGTAGAGCGGTATGACTTTTTCATCGAGGTATCGATAGGCTGCAAGGTTCTTCTTCACGGCTGCTGTCCTTCGTGAGTGGGGTTAGCATCACACCGAAACGTTCACCTTGACCAGCGCGTCGACTACGTAATCGACCTGCGCTTCGGTCATTGATGGATAAATCGGCAACGATACGACTTCGTCACAAAGCTTCTCACTTACCGGAAACGCCCCCCTGTCGTAGCCTAGGAAGCGATAACCGGGCTGCTCATGGATCGGCCGGGCGATATGCCGGCCGTAACCAACCTTCGACTGATCCAACTGCTCGTGCACGAGTTCGCGCCTTGGGTGGCGCGCCGCGAACACATGGTAAACGGTCTCTGTCTGTTCCGGCACCTCCTGTAATGAATAATCCGACCCGCGGAGCCCCTCGCGGTAACGGAGCGCCAGCTCCCTCCGCCGAGAGTTCCAACGATCCAGGTGCGGAAGCTTCGTTTTCAACACCGCCGCCTGGATGCCG
Source organism: Candidatus Krumholzibacteriia bacterium (assembly GCA_046754105.1). Lineage (GTDB taxonomy): Bacteria > Krumholzibacteriota > Krumholzibacteriia > WVZY01 > WVZY01 > JAZGDW01. Next base: position 19,150 of record JBHHVD010000040.1, on the reverse strand, counting down.
TCCAACCTGCTGTTGTAACCGACTTCCGTGTGTGTATTTCTCTCTGACTGGGCATGATGGCGAAGCATCCTCACCCTTCGCTCGATATCGGGGTCATCCGTCGTGATCGCTCCACCGTCACCGAATCCCCCCAGATTCTTGGTGGGGTAAAACGAAAACGCCGCCGCATGCCCGATCGCCCCCACGCGCTCGCCCCCATACGTCGCACCGTGCGCCTGGCAGGCGTCTTCGATGACCTGGAACCCGCGCCGGGCGGCGAGCGCCATCAGCGGATCCATGTCGGCGGGCGTCCCGAAGAGATGAACGGGTATGACGGCCCGCGTTCGGTCGGTCACCGCGCTCTCGAGCGCTTCGGGATCGATACAATACGTGTCTTCCAGCACATCCACGAGCACCGGCGTGGCGCCCGTCCTCGCGATGGCCTCGACGGCGGCGATGAACATGTTGGGGGTGGTGACGACTTCGTCGCCCGGGCCGACGCCGATCGCGCGCAAGGTGAGATAGAGCGCATCGGTGCCCGAACTTACGCCGACCGCATAGCGGGTCCCGCAGTAGTCGGCAAAAGCGGATTCGAAGGCCTCGAGCTGAGGACCCAGAACGAAGTCGGAAGCGTCGATCGTGGTCTGAATGGCGCTGTATATTTCGCTTCGAATCGGTTCTATCTGGGAATTCAGATCAAGAAAAGGTACTCTGTGGATCCGATCCATTTCGCTGTTATGCCCTATGGTGCCTGGCTAACTAACATCCCCTGAAACTCTGACTTAGCTCGTCTAGGATATCATAATCCGAAGTTCATTTCCAGCAGTTTTTTAGCGGGCTTTTCGGGCGAAGAAGGCCTCCAGAGGCCGTCACGAGGCCGTAATCCGGTGGCGGACCATTTCCACCACGCGAGCCGCCTGGGCCTCGACCCCGTAGGCGCTGCGCACCTTGGCCAGCGCCGCCTCGGAGAGCCGGGCGCCGGTTTCACCGTCCGCGAGGACGCGTCCCACCTGGGCGGCGTACTCCGCAGGGGTCTCGGCGACGAGGAATTCCCTGCCCGCCTCGAAAGGCATGCCGGCAATGGCCGCGGCACTGCACACGATGGGCACGCCGGCTGACATCGCCTCCAGAATGCGGATGCGCAGTCCTCCACCGAAGCGAAGGGGGATCACCAGGCAGGCGGCTCGGTGCAGATAGGGACGGACGTCGGCGACGGTGCCCACGACTTCCACCTCCGGCTGCAGCGCGAAGAACTCCAGTTCTTTCGGCAAGTTGCCCCCGACGATCGTGATGGACAACCCCTCCAGTTCGTCCATGAGCGGGTGTATCTTGCGTACGAAATAATCCAGCGCGTCCCGGTTGAACAGAGCCCCCATATGGCCGAGGAACAAGACCTCGCCCGGGTTGCGCGCCATGCCGGACGGGAGCAGGAAATCGACGTCGAGCCCGAACGGCATGACCTCGACCGTGGTGTCGTCGCGGCACAGACTCTCGACCGCCAGCTTGTCGCGCTCGGTCAGCGCCCAGACGTGGGCGGCCGCCCGATACGCGCGCACCTCTTCCTTCTGTTCGAGGAGCCAGCGGCGGACGGCCTGCAGTTTTCTCATCAGGTTGCGTTCGAGGAGTGAAATCTTCCGATTCACCAGCATGTCGATGTCGTGGGTCAGCAGGATGCACTTCTCCCTGGGAAAGAGATCGAGCATGGCCCGCAGCTGCCAGTACTCGACGATGACCAGGTCGAACCCTTCGCGGGACAGCTCACGGGCGGCGCGCAGGAACGGCCGCGGGCAATCGTAGAGGCCCTTGAGCGAGCGGCGGGTGAGGATCGAGACGAGGTAGTAATAGAGTTTGTAGAAAACCCGATGGAGAGCCGACCGGCGGTTGGGCGCCATCACCGTGACCACGCGCGCGCACCATCTCTCCAACTCGCGCGCGGGCTCGTTCTCCTCGGCGCCGAGGATGCGAGCGAGAACGGTGACGTCGAAATCTCTTTGCAGCGCCTTGATCAGACCGAAGGACGCGACCTTCGTCCCCTGGTTCGGGGGGAACGGCAGCACCGGCTTTATCAGCAGCACCCTGGGCTTTCGTTCCGCGCTCAACGCGTTCTCCCGTGATCGCGTGCCCCCAACAACTCGAGATAGCTCCGTTGCACGGATGCAACCTGCCTTTGCACGGTGAACAACCGTTCGAAACGATCGCGTCCCCGCTCGCCCATCCGCCTCCGCGTCTCCGGTTCCCGGACGAGACGGGCCAGGCCCCCACGCAGCGCGCCCACGTCCCCCGGCGGCACCAGCAGCGCGGTTTTCCCGTCAACGACTGCCTCCGGGATACCGTTCACCGCGCTCGCCACGACCGGCAGCGAACACGCCATCGCTTCCAGAATAACATACGGCATTCCCTCGACGAAGGAAGGCGCCGCAAGGAGGTCCAGCGCACAGAGAATCTCCTCCACTTCCGCGGCGGACCGCTGCCCGAGAAACCGCACGCCACCGGTGATGCCGAGCGAGCGCGCGCTCTCCTCGAGGCCGGACCTCTGCTCCCCGTCGCCCACCACGATGAGCTGCCAGGGCCCCTCCTCGATACCCGCCGCCGCCTCGATCAAGACGCCCCCACCCTTGTGCTCCACCAGGGCGCCGACGAACCCGACGGCCACGGTCTCGTCGTCGAGCCCGAGCCCGGCCCGGGCCCTGCGCCGAAGCCGCTCGCGGCCGCTCCCGAAATCGCCGGGCAGCCCGTTGTAAATCACTTCGATTCGCTCATCAGGTACATTCTGTAATCCCTTGAGATAAGGAACGTTGTCGTCGCATATGGTCAGCACCCTGTCGACCCAGTGGTAGGCCACGGCCTTGACGAGCGCGCGCTTCCACAAGCGCCCCACCATGGGCAGGTGTTCGGTGACTACCACCGCACCCGCGCCGGCGAAACGGGCGACGGGGGCGAGAAGTCCCATCTGGCCGTCGTAGGGGCCGGGCATGTTGACGTGGACGAGGTGAGGGCGATGGCTCGCGAGCGCACGAACGATCCCGAGCAGGTCACCGGGGCGGTACGGCAGGTTCATGCGCACGCGGCTGACCGCAATACCCCGCGCCCGCAGGTCATTGCACCACTCGTCGAGACCGTCCCCCGAACGGGCCACCACCGAGGGCACGAACCGGCTGCGATCGAGCGATTCGGCCAGCAGTGCAACGTAGCGCTCCGCCCCGCCGGCGTACGGAGCATCGACCATGTAACACACGTGGATCATGCGGGCCTCGCTGTCACCGGCTAAGCGATCGGCGCACGTCCAGTTGGGCGCACACCTCTCCCCCGTAGGAATCATCGTTGAACACGAAATCTCGCAGCGCAAAGTTGGGTATCAGCGTATCGTGCACCAGGCGCAACTCGACATCGTAGAGCCCCTCGCCGAGGTTCGTGGGCAGGCGCAGGGGAATCGTCTCATAGATCTCTTCCTCGATCGGCCACATGTCCGCCGTCAGCTCACCCCGGAACGGCACGTGATCGTAACGGAAACGCCGGAAGGCCCCCTGCCGTCTTTCGAGAGCGCGGCGGACGTGTTTGTCGCCCGGGTACCGTCTCGCAGCGGCGAAATACGCCCGATCCTGCAAACGGACGTGGAGTTTGAGCGGCAGCGGAGAGCGCGGCCGGTCGCGGCGCCGGTAGGCGACGGTCAGCCGGACCTCTTCGCCGGGCAGCGCCTGCCGGGGGTGTATCGACGCCCCCGTGATCCGGATCGGCCCGGACGTATCCGTTCCCGCACACGCGGCGACCGCGTGCTCCGGCTCGTCCAGGAAGGGAAGGCTCGGGAACCACGTGTACTCCCCCATGCGCTCTCCCGTCACGGCGTACATCGTGATCCGCTCCGATTCGTACACCCGTTCGAGGGCGCCGTCCATGCCGTCGAGTTTCTGGGTGGTAAGCCGCGCGTGCGCCGGGTCCCAGAAGGCGAGGAACTCCGTGACGGGCGCTCGGTAGGCTCCGTTTACGATGACGTAGGATACGTCGTACTCCTCGAGTGCACGCAGCACCTCGTGCTGGCTGCCAAGCGGCGAGACGACGGAGCGCGCCGTCCGCAAGCGCTCGAACGGGTGCCGGTCGTTTGGTGTGGCGTGCTGGTGGAGAACGGCGACGGTGCGCGTGTCGGTGTACGCGCTCAACACATAGCTCGTCACCGGGTCGCTCACCACCACCGCGCCCGCCGGCACCGAGCGCCGCATGAAATCGATCAACTCCCCCACCTCACCGGCGGGCTGGTTGCCCGCACCCCCGAACGCCAGCGGCTTCGCCCGCGCACTCCACCCCGCCGCCGACAGCAAGAAGACCTTGGCCCACGCGAAGAGCACAACGAGCGCGAGAGCCTTTCGCGCGAGGTTGCCTCCGCGGCCCCACGTGACCAGGGAGCCCAACGTCAACACCGTGATCACGTGCGCGGGGACGTTGAGCAGAAATCGGTGCAGCAGGTAGGCGCCCCGCTCGTAGACGGCGGGAGCGGCCCACGGGTTCATCGCGATCACGAGCGGCGGCAGCGCCAGGGCCAGGCACATCCCGGCGCAGCGGTGGTGTCTGCGCAGCAAAGGCAGGAAAGGCACCATACACATTCCCACGAGAAAGAGCAGCCCGTTCTTCTTGAGCAGCTCGACCGGACTGGGGACGAAATGCGCGTCGCCGACGTCGAAAAAATAGAGGAGTCCCTGCGGGTGCGTGTGCAACTCGTTGCCGGGCTCGTAGGAGACGGTCAGCTTCCAGACCAAGACCACGACGGCACAAACGATCGAGGCTGCGACGATGCGCACCGCGGCGTGCAGGCCGATCGAAAACGCGCGTGAAAACAACAGGAGCGACAACACGAAAAGCCCGAAATGAATGAGCACGTCGAAATGGATGAACGCCCCTCCGCCCAGGAGCAGCACGAGGGCGACGAGCTTGCCGCGCGACGGGGAACGGCCGTACTCGAGCGTGACTACCACGAGCAGCCAGTACGCGACCAGCGCGAAATGCTGCCCGTACGAGACGGTGGATAGAAACTCCACCCCGCGGCCACCCTGAAAGAGGAAGAACAGCACCAGGGCGCCCAGCGCGTAACCGGGGCCGGGCAAGAGCGCTCGCGCGAAGGCGGCGAACGCCAGCACGGCGATCGGCGCCAGGAAGATCGGCATCCACCGCCATACCGCGGCCGGATCCAGACCGGCGAGCGACGCCACCGCGGCCACGAGCGGGTGAAACGTGCCCTTGCGCGGATCGCTCTTCGGTGTCTCCACGGCCTCGCCGGCCACCGGCGCCAGCACACCCTCGGGAAAGAGACGGTTCTCGGAGGCGATGGCGCGCACGTACCCGATGTGGTCGTAGGCGTCGCCGACGTGGTTCAACACCGGAGGAAAGACGAAGAAGAACACGGCGGTCCCCAGCGCGGCGGCGACGAAGAGCCGCTGTGCGAGGCGATCGCGGAAGCCGGGCGCGCGGATCGCCCTCCCTTCGCTCCGCCGGGAGCCTGCGACGAAAACCGCTCCGAAGAGAACGAAGGCCACTACCTGCAATACGACCACGTACACCGAGAAGCCCACACCCGACACCGCGCAGATCCAGCCGACCACCGCGTAAAAACCTGCACCGAGCAAGAACGCCAGTGGCAGGCGCAGTGCCGGCGGGCACGAGTGCCCGCCCCATGCGGCGGAGCGGATCAACTCCCCGCTCAGCACGGAATACAAGAGGAAGAGAACGCAGAAGCGCAAAAAAGGAGAAAAGAGGCTGACGAGGCCCGAAGCGACCAGCCCGGTGAGCATCAACCCCAGCAGTGGCAGGGAGAATATTCGCAAGCGCTTCCCTATTGGAACCTCTTTTGCACTAGAAACGAGAGATTGCGAAAACCATCACGCCACTTGTCCAGCTTGACTTCTCCGACCCGGGGATGATAGTTGACGTGGTACTCGCCGAAACGAATGCCCTTTCCCCGAATGGCCTCTATCTTGATTTCTTCCGAGAACGGCATACCGTCGCTCGTTACCTTCATGCGCTTATAGACACTGGACCGGTAGACCCACATTCCTGACTGAGAATCCTTGATACCCGTGCCGTACAGCAGCAGCATCGCGACGGTCAAGACCACGTTGCCGATCTTGTTCGTAAAGCTCATCGCGTCGGGGTTGTTGAGCGGGAACCGGGAAGCCGAGACGAAATCGAGCTCGTTATCGACCAGGTAGTCGACCAGGTCCTCTATTTGCTCGGAGGGATAGGTACCGTCCCCGTCCATCGTAATGGTAATATCACCGGTCACCGCCGGCAGACCGGCCTTGTACGCCGCGCCGTAGCCCTTGCGTGTTTCCGCTACCACCCGGGCGCCAAGGGCCCGCGCAACCTCGGCGGTCCGGTCCGTGCAGTTGTTGTCCACGACGACGACTTCATCGACGCACTCGGGAAGCGACTTGATCACCGTCTGTACGCCTTCCTCCTCGTTATAACAAGGGATGACGACGCTGATTGACAGTTCTCTATGCATGGATACCTCCGCGTGATGTCATAAACCGTACCAGCCCGGACGCTGCCGGGATCGAACTCAGCAAATCCGCCTCGTCCTGCCCGATCAGGCCCGTCTTCTTGATCGCCAACACGACTGCGATTGCCGCTATTACGGCCGCAGCGCCCAACTCCAACACACCACCCACCAGTCCCGCGAGCGGCAGCAGCAGCAGGATCGGACTCGACGCCAGGAAACACTTGCCGATGAACCCGAGCGGTACGGTGACGCCCGACACGAACCGTCCCAGCGCGTGCTTATAAATGAAAGGCGATAGCAGAATAACCAGGGCGACGGGAATGACGGCTCCCGTTATACCATATTTGGGGATAAGTACCAGGTCCAACCCAACGTTCACCAGCGCCAGGAACAAATATATTAGCAAATTGACGTGTGTCTTCTCCATTACATAAAGCGCCATGCTCAGTGGCGTCGAGAACATCGAAAAGGTAAAGATGCCGAAGAACACCTGTGCCGGTACGGCGGCCGGTCGCATCGCCTCGCCAAAGAGGATCGGGATCATGCGCCCCCCGAGTGCAATACCAAAAAGGCATACCGGCATCGACAACAAGAAGAGCATCCGGTAGTATTTTTCGACAACGAGCTTGAGATTCTCTTCGTTTCTCGCGTAGGCCTCCGAGAATCCGGCCATGACAATGGGCCACACGGTGCCCGGGATGAACTCGAGTACCGTCTGTGGCAAGCGGTAGGCCAGATCAAAAAATCCGGTCTCGGACGGGCCGCGGAAATGGGCCAGGAACAACGTCTCGGATTGGCGCCAGACGATCATATTCAAGACCCCTATCAGGCCGAACGGGACCGAAAAGCGCAGCAACCGCGCGCGGTTGATACCGGCCGCCTTCTCCTGCGGATCGTCGGCCACCGCACGCACCGCCCTGCCGGCCGTCTTCACCACCAGCGCGCACGTTGCGAACTGGCCGGCCGCCCCGGCCACCAGCACGCCGAGCACCCCCCAACCCCGGGGCAGCAATACGAGCAACAGCCCGATGAAGATCCCGTGCGAGACCACCCCGGCGGCACTCAAGAGCTTCGTGTCGTACGACGCGTTTAGAATGTGGGTCAAAACGGTCAGGGCCAGTTCGAAAAACGCAAGCGCCACCGCCGCCACCAGCAAATCCGCCGCGCCTTCGATTTGAAAGGCGCCCTCGAAGGCGGGCGCGGCGAGGTATGCGAGTGCCAGCAGGCCGACCCAGGCGCCGGCCTGGATGACGGCTACCCGGCGCACCAGCGTCACCGCGCCCCGGCGGTCGCCGGCCACCCGGTGTACGGGGAGGTATTTCAGGACGCTCTGGCCGAGGCCCACTCCCGCGATCACGACGGCGAACGCCAGCACGGTGCGCAACAGGCTGAGGACGCCGTAATCGTGGTCGCCGAGGGAGCGAACGACGATGACACTGCTGAGTAGTCCGAGCGAAAAGCGCCCGACCCGTCCGAAAACGCTCCAGAACACCGCCGCTCCCAATCGCCGTGCCGTCCCCGTCACTGCGCGCCCCGTCCGATGGCGTCGAGGAAATAATTCCTCAGCTCCAGGATGGACCCCGGTAACCGCGCACGGTTGACGTTGGTCATAAAACATCCCTTCGAATACCGGTCATCCGGGTGGTATCCGTGCATGGCCGCCAGGGGCACCCGGCCCATGAAACTCGGTATGATCAAGTGGCCGGGGGAGAGCAAGAAAATCACGTCCCCGTACGAGCAGTCCTCGAATCGGCAGCCGAACCTCTCCAGCTCGGACTCGGAGACGACGTGCCCCCACCCCGTGGCGCTTAGCCTCTCGACCAGGCCGCGCCGGGTCTCACCGCGGCACCAGAAACGTGCCATGGTCGAATCGTAAAACGCAAGCACCTCTCCACCGGGACCGTAGCCCCATTCCCCGACGGCCGCCATCAGGTCCACGACCTCGTGCACGTCGGTCATGCCGTGGTCGCTGAACAGGTAGACCGACACCGTTTTGCCGGCCTGCTCGGCCCGGCGCAGGAGCGCGCGAACCTGCGCTTCGTAACTCTCCAGCTTCGAGCCCACTTGCTCGTGAAATATGCCGACGTGGTGCATGAGCGCGTCCAGTTCCGGAGTGTAGAAAAACAACACCTCGGCATCGCCGGAGATCGCGTCCTGCAGCGCCGAGAAGTTGCTCGCTTCGGGGGTTCGATAGTTCCATAGCCGGTAGCGGACTCCACGGCCCACCAGGTCATCGAACAGCGTCTGCCGGCTCAACCCGCCGGGTTGGTAGGGGTCGCCATGGTGCGCGACGTCGAAATTTCCCAGGACGTCGAGCGGGATCTCGTAGAGATCGTAGTAGCCCCGGATCGTGTTTCGCTTGCGAAGCGCCCAGCGGGTGGCGGCGCGCGCGCGCCACTCGAGCGCGTGGGGCAGGCGCGGCAGGTAGCGGAAGACCTTGAACGGCGACCCATCCGGGTCGTAGCGGTACATCGCCCATATCCCGTGGGACGACGGCGGTTGTCCGCTCAGCAGAGACGGGATCGCCGCGCTGCTGTAGCCCAGAACGGTGTCCGTCACCCCCGCGTGCGGCAGCAGATCCCTGCAGAAACCAAACCGCCGCACGATCTCCCAGCCGAGCGCGTCGATCAGGATGAGAACGGTTACGTGCGTCCTTGCCGCGCCGTGGCTCATGTGATCGCCCTGTACATTTCCCGTCCCCGGCGGAATAACGACCCTTCCCGGAATCCGAACCTGCGGGTCAACCCGTCCACCATGCCCAGAAATTCCCGCTCGATACGCGCATCCGTCACCTCGTCGGCACACACCGCCAGCAGCGACTCGATCAGGCCGATGAGTCTTAACGTATCGACCGGTGAAAACCGCGCCAGGCGCCGGGCGCCGAGGAGGACCTGCGGACGCGAAACGGATCTCCGCCGCGCAAGCACCATCAGTTCCCTCACGCGGCGGTGCGCCGTGCCGCCGGCCGTGCGCCGGCGGATGGCATCGTACCAGCCCTCCCCCGCCCGCCCAGCGGCGTCGTCGCTGACGCTCTTCCACAAACGCAGCAGGAGGCGATCCACCTCCAGGCGCCGGGCGGCAAAATCGTCTGCCCCGGGAACCAAGGCTCCCTGCAGGTCCCGCATCGCGGCCTCGCACGCACGGATCGTCTCCACCGCCCCGGGCGAGAGCAGCCGCGCGGCGGCCCTCTGCGTCTCTTCCCGCCAGAAGACCCGCAGCCGCTCCTCCCTCGACGGCTCGTACTTGCCCAGCCCGATCAGAATGGCGCTTACCGCGTCGAGGCCGTTTTTGAGCGTTACGTAGTGCGCATATCTCTCATGCCCCTCACCACCCGTCCCGCTGCATACCTCGCGGCTCTCCAGCAGCCGGTGTTCCAGCAGGTACAACGCCTCGCTCCTGTCGATGCCCGACGGTGAGCGGCCGTTGGCCCCCTCCGGCGCTCGATCGCTCCCAAAGATCACCTGGCGCGCGCGGTCCATGTCCACCGTGCCGGGGCGCGCCCGCTGGGCGCGAAGATCATCGTGTGTAAACACGCCCACGTCCGGCACCGGGAACACGCGGTACGAATCGGTTTGCCGTTCGTGGGCGGATGCAATCCGCTTCGCGACCATGCGGCACTCGTCGAGGTCCACCGCGTCGTCGACCACGACGGCGACGTCAACGTCCGAATAGACCTCCACGAAACCGCCGGCGACGTAACCCGCCGCCTCACCCCGCGCAACGCTCCCCGTTACGAAGATCGATTCGACGTTGTCATCGCCCAGGCTGGCGACGACCTCGCGGCCGATCTGACGAGACAGCGCCACGAGGATTTCGTTCGGGTTGTTCTTCATCGGGGTGATTGCTGCTGACCGTATCCGGGATCACGAAGAGGGCTAGATACGCCGGTAGAGAAACTCGGGAATGTAGTACTTCTTCCGGTTGAGAACGACTCCGAGAACGTTTCCCTGAAAATTAGCGATCGATTCCATCGAACGCAGCACGACCTCACGCCTCGTCCTCTCCGCCTGGACCACGAGTACCACGCCGTCTACGAAACCCGTCATGGCTGGCGTTTCGGGGCAGCTGATGACCGGCGGTGCGTCGATGATTACCGTGTCGTAATGTTGCAGCGCCTCGGCGACCAGGCGGGGCATCACCTGCTTGAGACGCAGCTGGATGACGGTCGGATCCCGCCCCCCTGCATGGACCACTCCCATTCCGCCTCCGTGCGGCCTTTGAACCAGCGACATCAGGTCGTGGGGCGAGGCGAAATAGTCCGTCGTGCCCACGTTGCCGTTGATCGCAAAGAGGCTGGTGAACGCCGGTCTGCGCGCGTTCATCTCGCACAGCAGCACTCTTCCCATCCCCTGCATCGACAGGAACCATGCGAAATTCGCCGCGATCGTCGTCGTCCCTTCACCCGACGCGGCGCTCGCAAAAAGAATCGACCGCTTCTCCCGAGTGAACACCCCTTCCAACGAATTGCGAAGCGCCCCCAGCTCGTTGATGAACTCATCGGGCAGTCCCGTGGTGTCGACGACCCTGGGCTCGACGGCCGCTTCCCGTTTCGGCTGCGGCGCCGGCTCAGGCGGCCGGGATACGCTCTTGCGCCGCCTTCCCTCCGCCCATTTCAATGAGTCGAACATCTTGCTCATGCGGTTTGACTCCAGTCTTCGTCCCCTCGCGAGCCCTGCGCGACTTCATGGACGCTTTCGCGCACCATTTCCTCCACGATGGTCGTCGTCCGCCGCAGGTATCCCCGTACCAGCACCCGGTCACAGATCATGTTTATCAGGCGGGGCACTCCGGCCGAATAGTCATAGATCGCTGCGCGCGCTCCCTCTGTGAAATTCAAGTGGCCGTTGGTCAACCCTGCCGTCCTGAGCCGGTAGCGGATGTACTCTCCCACTTCTCCGGGCTGCAGATTCTTCATGCGCAGGATGCCCGGGATACGCTGTTTGAGCTGCCGCAACTCGCGCCGGTTCAGTATACCCAGCAACTCGGTCTGGCCGACCAGCACAATCTGCAGCAACTTGCAGCGGTCCGTCTCCAGATTGGAGAGCATGCGCAGCTCTTCGAGCACCTCTCCCGAGAGATTCTGGGACTCGTCTATAATGATCAGCGGGTTCCGGTTCTCGGCGAATTTCTCGATGAGGTAGCGGTTCAGCGTCGACAGCATGCCGACCTTTGAGGAGTTATCTATTTTGCAGCCAAAGTCCTGGAGAATCAGGTAGAGCATGTCCTCGAACCCCACCGTCGTGTTCAGCACGAACGACACGTCGAGGCACGGGTGGAACGCGTTGACGAACGCCCGGATGACTGTGGTCTTGCCGATCCCCACCTCGCCGGTCACGGCGAGAAACCCCTTTTTCCTGAAGACGCCGTAGGCGAGGTACGCCAGGGCCTGGCGGTGACCAATACTCTTGTACAGGTAGCGCGGGTCCGGGGTGGAACCGAACGGCTGTTCCTTCAAATGATAAAAGGACTCGTACATGTTACGCCTTGCCTCGCCGTTCGATATCCGTGAAGGTCGCCAGGACGGAAGTGCCCAGGTATTCCTCCACCTCGCCGATGTTCTTCAACGAATGATCCAGGCTCTCGAAGAAAAACGCCACGCCAAGCCCCACGATGAGCGCGAGGAACGGGCCCAGCGCCAGGCGGACGTAGTCCTTTGTCTTGCGGGGCCACGCCTTGCCGGCGCTCGACAGCACGGTGATCTCCCATTCGGGCTTACTCGCCACGGCGATCTCGGCTTCATTCTGCCTCTTCATCAAAAGGTCGTAGCGGGTCTGGGCCGTTTCGATCTTGTTCTCGATGCGGCTTAGTTGGACTTCCTTGTCGGGAAGGCTCGCCAGTACCTTCTGCGTGTCCCGGAGCTGCCCCGCGATCGTCTCCCGTTTCACGACCAAAACATCGTATGCGGCCTTCTCCACATCGTATGCGTTTTGAACCTCTTGTTTCAGGCCTTTCAGGAGGTCCTGCATCTGCTTTTCGATCGACACGACATCCGGATGACGAGGCGTGTACTTGTTCAGCAACTCCTCCTTTGCAAGGCGCAGGTCCTGCAGGCTCGCCTTGATGTCCCTCATGATCGCGGTCTGCAGGTCATTGCGGGTGCCGCCGATCGCCAGATTGGCCTCCAGCTCGTCGGGCCGCAAACGGTGAAGGTCATCGAAGTTTTTCACGCGCATCGCCTGCGATGACAGCTCCGTCTCCACGTCCGCCAGGCCGATCTCGAGGTGGCTCAGCTTCAACGTCTGGCGCTGGGCCTCCTCGCTCAGACCTACGTATCTCTCGCTGTTCAGGAACTCACTCTTCTTGACACGCCAGGCTTCGAGGTCGGTCAGGGCGTCCTCGATCTCGGTGTGGAAATAATCCGAAACGGACGGCGGCGCCGCCCGCTCGCGGTAGTACTCCTTGTAGGCCTCGGTGACCGCGTTGCATCCCACCTGGCATTCGTCGGCGTCGTAGCCCGAGTAGCTGATGACGAATACGTTGGACTCACCGACCACCTCCGCCCGCGCCGACCCGGGATTGAAAACTAACACGTCCGGCAAGCCCCTCGCCGCGACCGAATCCGCGAAGATTCGGCGGGCCTTTTCGAATACCGCTTCGGAGAGGATCACTTCCATCTGCGAGCTGACTTCCTCGGTCCACGTCAGGTAGGTCGGGCGCCCCGAAAACACGTCGCCTCTCTGACCGCGCTGGACCAGGATGCGCGCCGACGACTGGAACGTCTGGGGCTGCGAGGCCTGCAGGTACACGACGGCGAATGTCGTCAGGAGAATAATGGACAGGATCACGAATTTCCGACGAAAGATGACGTTCAGAAAGTCACGGATCGTTGCTTCTTTTTTTCCGGCGCTCAAGTCCGACATGACGGTGCTCCGTTGCGATCCGTACCGCTACTGGTTATTGTTCTGTATCAGCTCGATTTGCTGCCTCAGGACCTGTACCTGCCATCCCCTCAAGAACAGCTCGGTGGGCGGCGTTACGATCTGGTCCAGTGTCTGCGCGAAGTCGGCGATCGACTGGATGCGCGTCTTGGGCACGTATACGATGTCGAGATCCTGCAGCGGTATATCGAGCTGCACCGACTCGCCTTCCATTATCGCCTTGGCGTCGACTTCCACGCCGACGATCCCGGAAAGCCCCTTGCGGCGGATCACCAGTACGTGGTTCGCCTTCGCACCGTCCCGGAATCCTCCCGCCAGTGCCAGCGCCTGCAGCAGCGAAATCGATCGCGTGTAGTCATAGCCGCCAGCCGACCGCACCTGCCCCATTACGTAGACCGTGGGGGTCGTACTCTCGACAACGATCACGGACAGATTCGGGTCTTTGAGGATCTCGCCGAACCGGGTCGTCAGCAACGTATCGAGCCGCATGGGCGTTTGTCCCGCCGCCATGATGTCGCCGACGTAGGGCAAAGTGATACGCCCGTCGCTCCGTACCAGCAGTTCATGCTTGCTCAAATCCTCGTTGAAAAAGAACGCGATGTCCAACTTGTCGCCGACACCTATGATGTACTCGCTGGACGGTGCCGGCGTGGTGTCCTTCAAGAACTGCCCGAGCTGCTGCCGCGGATACACGCCACCCAGGGTGCCCACCTGCTTGCGGCCCGAGGAGCAGGCGGCCAGGGATACGCAGCAGCCCGCGAGAACCACGATGCGCGCGATCGATTTCGTTTTCGTTGCCATGAGCCTCTCCACTACGTTACACGGAAGCTCCGCCTCGAGCGCTCCGCTGCTATCATGATGGCACGAATCCGCCGCTTGTCAAATACCTCTACGAATTACCGGACCCGCCCGGGTTCCGGGCCTTAGTACGCGCCTTTCCTGGCAATCACCGCAGGGACGGTCTTGAGGAAGATTACAAGATCGGTTCTGAGACTGCGAAGCCTGAGGTACTCGATGTCCAGTCGCATCCATTCGTTAAAACTGACGTGGCTGCGGCCCGATATCTGCCACAAACACGTGATACCGGGCATCACCTCGAGTCGCTTGCGGTGCCACGGCTGGTATCTCTCGACCTCGGCGGGCAGGTGCGGTCGCGGCCCGACGATGCTCATCTCGCCCCTGAGCACGTTGAAGATCTGGGGAATCTCATCGAGACTCGACCGGCGTAGGAAGCGCCCGACGACGGTAACCCTCGGGTCGGAGCGCGCCTTGAAAATCGGGCCCTCTTGCTCATTGAGGCTTTCGACCTCTCGCCTGCGCCGTTCCGCCTCGCGGTGCATCGAGCGAAACTTGTAAAACCGGAACACCCTGCCGTTTTTCCCCACGCGCTCCTGCCTGAAGAAAACCGGCCCCGGGGTATCCAGCTTGATCATAATAGCGATCAGTGGAATGATCGGAACCAGCAAGAGCAGGATCAACAGCCCCAGCGCGAGGTCGAAGATCCGTTTGCCGACGTCGTAGGCAATCGATTCTCGGATCTCCACCCGCGGCATCGTCCCGACACCCACCGCCGGGTCGAGCAGCCGTTGAGACCGTCCACCTGCGTCTCCCCTTACGCCCACAGAATCCCCTAACCTGTTATACACAAGATAGATGTGTCAAGACGCGCACAGCACAAAAAAAAGACCGCACCCGGACTCCATGGCATGCGGTAAAGCGCTCGACCCGAACCTCCTACTAAAGACCTTATACCGGGGCCCTTCAGGACCCTACGATTGACGATCCATGCTGCGAACCAAGTATAAGAACCTTAGCAGTAGCTTCGAGGTAACCTCCTGATTGGTTTGATAATACTATCACCTCTCCGGTTTGATGTCAAGGCGTACGTCGCCCTTACGGGGCACGTTCGGGAGTGCCCGGGAACGCGATTCGGAAGCCGGGCCGAAGGCGCCTCCGCGGCCCGCGGCCAGGTATCTTTTCGGGCCTCCGGCGTATTTTGCACTCGAACCGTCGGGGAGATTCTGGTACCGTATTCCGTAACAGGTTGTCAGCGCTCATGTTGAAAAGACCCATGATCCCAGTGTGCTCGCGCCGCTCGTACCACGCGCCCGGGGACCCCGCCCTGCGGACCCGCCCCGCCGGCCGTTTGCCAGAGACGGAGGCGGCCTGATGCGGCGTCGCGCGGGCCGGGCCGCCGTGCTCGGGGGACACGTGGCAACGGCCGCGTCATTCGGCGCCCTCGCCGGCCTGGCGCTGTTCGCGGCGGAGGCGGCGCTGCCGTACCGGGGTCAATACGTCGTACTCGGTGATCCGGTGCTGCGGGTGCTCTCCATCTACCTGCTATCCGCCGTCGCCGCCGGCACGGTATTCGGTCTGGTGGTCGGTCTGGCGGGCGTATTGGCAGGGCGCTTGCTTTCTGCGGCCCGATTCGTCCCTTTTCACGCCGGCGCTTTTGTTTTCCTAACCTCCTCGTACTGGTTTCTCCGCAATCATCCGTTGTCTGCCCTGGGGCGGCTATGGGCCTCCGCCGATGGGGCCGCTGTCGTTGTCTTCCTGCTGGCGGGGATTGCCGTCGGGGCGGCGATCGGGCGCGTTGTGGCCCGCCGGGCGCACCCCCCCCGCACATCGCCACTGGCGGCCGTAGCCGGCATCTCCTTGCTGTTGGGGATCGTGCTCTGGGTGGGCCAGGGCAGCGGTCATATGCGGCTGCCCGGGCGCGCCGGCGACGCCGCCGGGCCCAACGTCGTCCTTATCGTGCTGGACGCGCTGCGTGCCGACCATATGTCGGCGTACGGTTACGAGCGCACTACCACACCGAATATTGACCGCCTGGCGCGGGAAGGAATCGTGTTCCGCAACGCGCGCTCGCACGGCAATCGTACGGTGTTGGCAATGCCGTCGGTGTTTACCTCGTTGTATCCGTCGTTCCATGGGGCGATCAGCCGCGGCGAGTTGATCCGCCCGCTGCCGTCCGAACGCGTAACCATCGCGGAGTTGTTCCAACAGGCCGGGTACACTTCGGTCGGACTGATGACCAACATTTATCTGAAGTCCATTTTCGGCATGACCCAGGGTTTTGACCGTGTCGAGGAGTTCAACGCGGGCTGTTATGGCCTGAGCGTGTACCGGGCCCTGCACAAGCTCGGGCTGCTGGAAAGGCCCGCGTACGTCGCGAGCGGCTCGCCGGACGCCAGCGCCGTCACCGACCGTGGCCTCGCCTGGTTGGAGCGGTTGCGGGACAGGCCGTTCCTTCTCTATATGCATTACATGGACACGCATCATCCGTACACCGCCCCCGAGCGCTTCGAGCGCGCCTTTCATCCGTCGCCCGAGAGCCGTGACAGCGAGGCGCTTTTTCGGGACACGGTGCAGTTGCTGAAAGAGGGGCGGGCGCGCGAGCTGCCGCCGCACGATCTGGCCGCGCTCCGTGACTACTACGACGCCACGATTCTCTACGCCGATCACGAGATCGGCCGCATACTGGACCGGGTGCGGGAGATCTCCCGCCAACGCGAGACGCTCGTCATCATCACGGCGGATCACGGCGACGAGTTCCTCGAGCACGGGACCCTGTACCACAACAATCTCTTGATCGAACAGCTCATCCGCGTCCCCTTGATCGTGTGGGCCCCCGATCGATTCCCGGGTGGACGCAGCATCGAATCCCTCGTGCGGCACATCGACATCCTGCCGACGCTCGCCGGGCTCATCGGCCGCCCGGCGCCGCCGGAGACCATGGGGACCAGCCTCGCCCCCTTGCTCGCCGGCGACGAGAGCGACCTGGGATTGACGTCCATCTCGGAAGGGGACTTTTGCACTGCGCTCATCCGCGGCAATTGGAAGGTCATGTACGTTGACTCTACCGACACGGCCCACCTCTACGACCTCGCCACGGACCCGGAGGAAAAGCGGGATCTGTCCGCGGCGCGGCCCGACGTGATGGCGGACCTGATGATGCAGCTGGACCTCTACCTGGAAAAGGCGCGGGACGTGGACCACCGGCGTGAGGCGCAGGCGGACGCCGAAACGATCCGGCAGCTCAAGGCCCTGGGGTATCTTTAGCCGCGGTTTCCGAGGCCAGCGCGTTTGCCCGTGCCCGGATCAACTTGCCCGTGGCGACGATAAGACCGAACAGCATCCACACGATATAGATGTATACGAAGTCGGTATTGCGCTGGTGGTCCGTCCGCAACTGTTCGAAAAGGAATATGAGCAGCTGGACGTGGAGGATGCCCATGACCGACCCGGCGAACGTGCCGCGCGCGGCGGGGTGCCCGTGGAGGAATGACGTTTTCGCGACCCTGTAGACGATCATCAAGAACGACGCCAGGCCCAGGAGCCCGAGCGTGAACAGGTAGTAGATATACGCGTTGTGGGGCCAGAACATGCGCTCCAGTCCGGGAGTGATCCCGAAGTACGGGCCGTGGCCGACGAAGATGTGCTCAAGGCTCCGGCGAAGCGGTACTTCCCACACTCCGACCCGGCTGTCCGGCACCAGGCCTTCGAACTGCGTGCCGAGCATGCGCTGGGTGACCGACGCCGCGAGCGTGTACTTGTCGAGCAGAAGCTGGGCCCCCAGAAAAAAGGACAGCATGGCGGAAATGACGATCACGTACCGCACGAGATTGAACCGGCTCCTGAACACGTAGAGAAAATAGACAAAGCCGATGACGAGGCCGAAAAACGCGCCGCGATTGGCGGTCGCCAACAACACCACGAACGTTCCCATAGTGGTGAGGGCCCATATCAGTTTTTCGATCGGATTTCTGGCCCGAAAAAACAGGAACGCCATGAAAAAAATGGAGATCGTACAATAGTCGGACAAGAGCCCGTGGCTGGCCACGGCGCCGCCTACACGAAGCGACTCCAGTCGATATCCCAGCTCACCCTGCCCCAACCGCTGCCCGGTCTTTATCCAGCCCGGTATCAACGTAACACCCGGCGCTCCTATCTCGATCAGGGCCGTCAGCACCAGGAACCCGGCGGACGCCGACACCACGCGGATGATCCCGTTGAGTTTTTTTTCGTCGGTGACGAAGTTGACGATCAAATAGAAGAAAGCGAACGCGGTCAGCTGCCGCCACACGATCTTGACGCCCTCGATCAGGTCGGAGTTCTGCTCCACGTTCAGAAACGACAGCAGGTAGGCGACGGTAAACAGTATTACCAACTTGTCGATCTCCGTCCGGGCAAAGAGTCTCATACCCGCAGAGTTTGCGCGCACGGCCCACAAGAGCGTCAGCAGAGTCATCAAAAGGATGTTGGTGCTCGTAACGAGCATTCCACTGGGAAACGGAAACAAGAAGACGAAGAAATACAGACTGTAGAGCATCTCGAAACGCAACATGATAATGAGCGCTACGAGCATGACCCCGGCCTTTATTATGCGGTGGTGCGGGCTCACCACCTGGCTGGCCAGCACCACTGAGGCCAGAGCGACGGTCGCGGCGACCGGCACCAGCCCCCAGAACAGATCGCCCATGCGGCTGCGAAGATGCCTCGCTTGCACTCTCATCGCCTTCCCTTGCGATTCGACCCTCGTGCGGTGGGATCCGCGGGCGTGCCAGCGCGGGCGCCACCCGCCGCGACCCTAGCCCTTGTCCAGGAGGTGGTAGAGGAGCGGCAACATGATCTCGTGATGGCCGCTAAAGGAGTAGCTGCTGCCGCAACCCTCGAACGGTCTGGAGAGCACGTTCTCCCGCACCCGGTACGGCTGGAACATGTCGAAGCTGGCGGCGGTAACCCCGCTCGGCTTCTTGCCCAGGTTGTAGGCCACGGATACCGACTTCAAGAATACCTCCGGCAG
>JBHHVD010000039.1:0-28646 GCA_046754105.1 Candidatus Krumholzibacteriia bacterium | reverse complement strand
CGAGACGCGGCTCCGGTCGTAGGCACCGACGTCGAGCGCCCACTGGCCGGGATTGCCGCCCGTGGTCCCCAGCGAGTCGCCCGCCTGCATGGCGCGGTCGAAGGGTTTTCGGTACATGCGGTAGGTCTCGCCGCCGGTCGTGTACTCGTTTAGCAATTGCCAGCTGGATAGGTCGGCAGTGCCGCCGAATACATTCTCGGCGAGTGTGGTCACGTGTCCGAGCACCAGTGCGACGTCGCCGCACTCCAGTGTGATGCTGAAATCGAGCAGCCCCGCGTTGACGTGCTCGAAAGCGCTCGCGCTGGTCAGGGTCATGTCGCCGGGCGCGTACAGTCCGGTCTCCACCGTCACGCCGCCGCCACCGCCGGGCTTGAGATAGAAGTAGACGTGGTCGGTGGGAAAGGTGTGCCCGGGCGGGTTGAGGTTGCCGAGGGGGGCGATGCTTTCGACCGCACGCGGGTCGACCGGAGAGACCGTGAATACCGGCACGCCGGTGCACGATGTCGCCAAGGGCGGCGTATCCGTTTGCGGCGCCTGCGACGAATCGCTGCAGCCGGCCGCCACGAGGCAGGCCACGGCGAGCGCTGTCCAGGATGAGATTGTATCCGGCTTCATCTAATGATCTTACTACTCCGAGCGCGATACAAGAAGTTGATTGATGTCAAGTGCAGCCGCTACTCGCCGTCGATCTTGCGGACGAGGAGGCCCGTGGTCGAGACCCGGACCTCGAAGACGGCCCAGTCTTTTACGGGGATAAAGGTTGCCGATCCGTATTCCGCATCGACCAGGGGGGAAAGAGCGGAGAAGCGCGAGCGCAGGTCGTACATGTCGAGGCGCTTTTCTCGCGCGAGCGGGAAGACGGTGCGCCGGAGGGTCTGCTCGTCTTCTACTTTCGTGTAGCGCCCGGCCACGCGGTCCAGCTGGTAGTTCGTGTGCAGCCCGAGGACGTTCACGACCGGTTTCCATTTGAGAATGTGGGCGTCGACGTAGAACTCGTCGCCGGCCAGGTTGAAAACCTGCTCGCGGCCATCGGCAAAGGCGAAGCGCGCGCTGAAGCGCTCGGGGGTCAGGCGGTTCACCGTCACCCGGGCGGCGACTTCCTCGTGGGTAAGCGCCCGGTAACCCTGGGTGGCCACCGTTACCGTCGCGCACAGGGCAGAAAGTGCCAGGCAAAGCAGCGCCACCAGGGTGCCGAACACCGAGCCCGCAAGCCGGCCCCTGCGCGCGGCCGAAAGGCCCGCGATCAAGAACGCCAGGCTAAGTCCGGCGAGGAGTACGGCGACGATGACGAGGGTGCTTGGCATGGCGGCGTAGGGAAGCAACTCTTGTTCCGGAATCTGGCGCGCGGGGCGCCTGCGGCGCCCCAGACGACGTCACTTTCCAACCGTCCCCACCCACCATGTTCTTTCAAAGCGCGTTAACCCCAGCCGCCCGATGATCGCGTCGGGCCCACATGTGCCACTAACGATACAAGTCCTTGATCTTGCCCCAGGTCGTCTCGCTGGTCGGAAGCGGTATCGTGTTCGTAAACGAAAAACTGAGATCATTGTAGACGAAGGGACCGTTATAGAGATCTTCGAAGCTGACCAGGCTTTCGTTCGGCTGCCAGTCGCCTTCGACTCGCGCGTGCGCATACCCGTCCGGATTGCGGCCCGCGGGACCGGTGTAAAAATCGTAACCGGTGTTGCGCACGTGCAGCCTGAAAATCAACTCGGTGCCGTTGGGAAACGAGCCCAGGTTCACACTGCTTCCGACCGGCGAGGAATGGTTGTTGAAAATGAACAGGTCATTGGTCAGATCGCCGTCGTCCCCGGGATTCCCGCTCGCATCCAGCATGAGATATAGATCGTTACTGTAGGTGGCTGAATTGCCCCGATACGTAGCGACGACGGGACCCAAGGTGTTTACGATCACGAGCAGACCTTCCGTGCCGGGCTTGGCAATCGGAAATGCCTGAACCGAGCCAACCGCGGTGGCGATGAAACAGAACATAGCTACGGCCGTGAACACTTTTTTCATACCAACACCTCCTGCGCTTGCTTCGTCGAACTGGACCGAGGTATCCGCCCCGATCCCGTTGCTCCGGCAGTCTGGGAAGCCATTTCCCTTACAGCGTACATCGTGCCCCTCCGGCACCTGCGGCGCGGGGCCTCTGTCGAATGGTGGAATATATCGGGGTGCACGCCAGCAGCCCTGCACGAAACAGGCGCATTCTAGTCCTCCGCACAGTGGCCGGTCAATTTGACAATTGTCAAGTTGTAGGCCCTTGATCGCTCTGAACCCCGCATTGAGGTGGATTCAAGTTGCAAAACGGGGTTGCGAAGCGTACTGTTGGACGTGCTGTCCTTCTAGCCGACGAACAGGAGGGGTTGATGCGGCATTATGTCTCACTTTGTGGTGCACTGACCGCCCTTCTTGCCGTTACTAGGATCCTGCTTCTCGGCGTTTTGGTCTCCGCCGTCCCCGCAAACCCAAAGGATGTCTTCACTCTTAACCAACCCAGCGGCAGCTCGTTTCTTGTGCGGCTATACGGTGATGAGCGGTTCCACTGGTACGAGACCAAAGATCATTACACGATCGTACGGCGTACTGACGGTGTATGGGTATACGCGAAGCCAGATGTTGGCGGCCGTCTAGTGCCGTCTGGTGCTGTCGTAGGGGTCGACTATCCGCCGGTTCCTCGACATGCACGCGGCGCGGTCGAATCCCAAGCCGAAGCCATTCTGGAGCCTCAATTCCCCTTGCGCCCGATCACGCAAGCGTCGATCACCGACACCGCGCGAATAGTGGTTATCCTCATCGAGTTTACCGACACTCCCTTCGGTGAAGGCTCTACGGGGCCGCATACGAGTGACTATTTCGAACACCCAGACTCGGGTCTCGTATCTGGTTCCGGAGAGGGAAACATGAGGGACTATTCTGAAGAGGTCTCGTACGGGCAGTTCTCGGTCAAAGGCGTTGTAGCCAATGGGATGTGGCATGGCAGCGACCGGACGAAATGGTCCTACTCATGCTGACACGAAACAGGGCGCGTAGAACGCGCGAGTTCCTGACCAGTCCGATATTTGTGTCGGAGTCAAGCAGCCAAATTCCGCGTACGGCTGCAGGCCATCGTAGAGGTCTTGCCACCCAGTGCAAGATATGGCACCCTGTGGTATAGTGGGATCAACGGGGAACCTCTATGAGAAAAAGACTGTTCATCCTGGCAGCGGTTGGGGTGTGTGGGTGCGGCTTTGAACCCGCGCCGCCCGTGTACCGCGTCATCGTAAAGTCATCCACGTCATGGCGGGCGGTGCAGACTCCCGGAGACACGATCATGGGACAGGGAGTCATGGTGCTGATGGTCGGGGAGGAGCGGCCGTGGTGCGTGGCGGTAACGAGGACCAGCCCCGCCGATTCGAGCGAACTCTTCTTGAGCCTCTACCAGCAGACCGGGGGCATCGCCGAGCCCGTGGTCGAAGTCAAGACGGCGGAATCCCACACCGCGGGGGTCGGCGCGGGGGTCTGCCTGGAGTAGGCAAGGCCGGCGCCGTGTCGCTGCCGCGATTTGCACTTGGGAAAGGGACTGCATGACCGAGTACTACTTTACCGAAAACGGCTACCGGAGAATCAAGGACGAAATCGATAAGCTCGAGAAGCTACTCAAGCACGATATCTCCAAGGAAATCGCGGCCGCGCGCGAGCACGGCGACCTCAAGGAAAACGCGGAGTACCTCGCGGCCAAGGAAAAACAGGCGCTGCATATGGGCCGGCTGGGACAGCTGCAGGAGCGGTTTCGCAAGGCCCGGATCGTGCGCAAGGAAGACCTCGCGCCCGATGTCGTAACCCTGGGCAAACGAGTACGGATCAAGGACGTCGGGTCGGGAGACGAACGCGAGTACACGATTCTGGGCGAGGGAGAGACCGACGTCGACAAGGGTATCATCAGTTACCAGTCCCCGCTGGCCAAGGCGCTGCTCAGCCACAAGCAAGGCGAGGTCGTGGAGGTCACGCTGCCCCGGGGCACGAAGCGATTCGAGATCCTGCAAGTCGAGTTTTTCGAGGGAGAGTAGGGGACTCGCGGCGTCGTGGAGCGGACGCGCGCGGGACGAACGATCACGTAGCGTGCCCGAACATCCCCTCATAGAATGTGCTCACCCGCCCGTCGCAAAACACATCGTGGGGCGTGATCGCCCGCGAGAGCGACACGTCTTCGAGGCGCCGGCAGCGGCTGAGCGCCACGTAGACCTGGCCCGGGGCGAACACCGAATGCCCCAGGTCAATCCGCGCCGCCGAGAGGGTTTTGCCCTGGCTCTTGTGGATCGTGATCGCCCAGGCCGGGGTGAGCGGCAGCTGCTGGAACGCCCCCGAGACCACGGGCACGTGGGCCTGTTCTTCGGCGTCGAACTCGTAGCGATAGGTTTCCCACATGGCCCTGGCCACCTCCACCGTCTCGCCGCCGGCGTCCAGTTGCACGAGAACGTTTTTCTTTGCGAGCTTCTCCACGACGCCCAGTGAGCCGTTTACCCAGCGTCCCTCGCTGTCGTTCTTCGTGAACATCACCCGCGCGCCTTCCTTCAGGAGCAGCTCCGCCGGCGACGGCAGACGGTCGTTTGCCATGCGGAAACTCCCACTCGTGGTGCCGGCATAGACCCGGGCGAGACCGGGCACGGCGGCCAGGCGCTGCTTGTTGATGCGGTCTGCGATGCGGTTGGTGGTGGAGAGCACCGTCTCGCGGTCCGGGTCGACCGCCGGGGTGACGCGCGCGTTGATGCGTTCGAGAAGCTCCGGCGGCGGGGCGCCCAGCCGGATGCCGTTCAGGATGTCGATGAACGCGTCGTCCCGCTGCCGGAAGACGCGGGCCAGCTCGACGGATGCCACGTCGGCCGCGGCCATCACCCGGCTGCTAAAGAAGAACGGGCTCTCGTAGGCCGCCTCAAAATGCTCCGCGCCTTCGCCCGACGAGACCACCGGCGGCAGCTGGTGGAGGTCGCCCACGAGCACGACCTGCACGCCGCCGAAGGGCAGCTTCTTTCTGGGGCCGTTTCGCCGAAGAAAGCGGTCGATCGCATCCAGCACATCGGCACGCACCATCGACACCTCGTCGATGATGAGGACATCCAGTTTCTTGTAGGGCGTCTTGTAGCGCACCGCCTTGACGTCGTCGTCGGTCAGGCGCCTGGGCGGAAAGCGAAAGAAGGAATGGATCGTCGCGCCCCCGATATTCATCGCGGCCACGCCCGTGGGGGCCAGGACGACGCAATTGCCGCGGACGACGTCGCGGAGGTAGCGAATCAACGTCGACTTGCCCGTGCCCGCCTTGCCGGTGACGAAGACGACGGGCTGCCCGCCGTCCACGAGCTGTTTGACCTGCGTGTACTCGGCCGTGATGTCGATGCCGGCCTTGGACGATGATGCGGCGCTCCGGGCGATGATTTTGCTCACGGCTCAGTTTCTCTTACCGGGGGTGTGTGGACGAATCCGTTTTGGGAGGATATCCGAGCTGATATTCTAGTCGAGGGCCCCGCGTCCCGCAACTGATTCTGGCCGCTTCTTGTGAAACCGGGCCCGTCTGTCGCCCGGCGGCCAACAGGTGGGCTCAAGGGCCCCGGCGGCGATCTCTCATTGGAAGAACTCGCTGACCGCGCCGGTAATCGCGGCGACGGCAGGGTGTTTCGGCTTTTTCCCGATGGAGATCGCAAAAAATCGCTCTTCGATGGACGGTACACGGCCCAGGACCCGCACGCGGTACTGACGCCGGACATCCTGCTCGACGACCTCGGGTACGGCGAAGAGCCCCCCACCGGCCTGCCCGAATACTTTCAGCAGGGCGCTGTCTGAAATTTCGGCGACGACCGATGGATGGATCTTCTCCGCATCAAACCATTCGTCGAGAGCCGATCGCAGCGTCGTGTTCCTTGTGGGCAGAAGGAAGGGCGCTCCGTCGAGCGAGCCGGGAAATGTGCGCCGGCGACGGGCCGTGGCCAACTCTTTCGTGCCCATGATGGAAACCCCGCATTTTCCCAGCAGATGATTGAACGCGCGCACGCTGACCTCCGGCGCAATGGGGCCGTCGGACAAGACCACGTCCAACTCGTGGGTCACCAATCGGCCGAGCAACTCCGTTGCCGGCGCCTCATGACAGACCAGCCGCACAGGTTCATCGAGGGTCGAGACGGCTTCGAGCAGCCGGTAGACGACCAGCTTCGGCAGGACGTCTGCTATGCCTACGTGAATCCGCTGGCGAGTGCCGCCGTGCCCGGACTCCAATGCGCCCATCAGTTCCCGGCCCAGGGCAAACATGCCGTCTGCGTATCGATACACGGTGCGGCCCGTATCCGTGAGGACCAGGCGGCGCCCCGCGCGCGTAAACAGCTTGCGGCCGATTGCGTCTTCGAGTGCCCGTAACTGGGCAGAAATCGTCGGCTGCGCGACGTGGAGCTCTTTGCACGCGGCCGCGATCGTTCCCTCTCTGGCCACCACCCAGAAGTAGAAGAGATGATGATAGTTGAGCCTTTCCATGTCACAACTATACATAGGATATAACTATGTATCAAGACAAATTATCTATGAATCCTATCGCGCTTTCTGGAGTATATTAACCGGTGAACGATCTGATTGACCGGTGCCCACAGGGGGAAGCCGTGTCGTGCCAATGGGGCGTTCTCGCAAGCGCCTACTTCGACAACGAACTGGAACCCCCGGCGAAGCGGTGGTTCGAGGAGCATCTCTTCTGCTGCAACGAGTGCGCCCTGGATCTCGAAGCGTTCCAGACCCTCCAGAGCGTGATCCGGTCCATCGGACTCGAAGGGGACCCCGTAGATCCGCGGGATCTCATCGAGGATGCCACCCGCAACTAGCACGATCGCCGCGGCCCGGGGTTCCCAAGCGAGGGACAACGTCATGGAATGGGGTGTAACGATGCCAAAGGACAAGGAGACCATCAGGACGGTCCTGTACGAACTGATGAAGGATCGAAGCACGGCGTATGCCGAGCAGCGGGCATTGGAGGCCAAGGAGGCGTTGCTTCGTCTGGCTGAAGGTACCTACGGCGTTTGCGCGGATTGTGGCACGGATATCCCGAAGGCGCGTCTGCGCGCAAGACCGGAGGCAACACGCTGCCTCGAGTGCCAGTCGGCGCGAGAGGGGCAACCCGTTAGCTCATCCGGGCGGGCAGGATGACTTTTTGCACGGCGGTCGATTCTGTGGACGGCCGCCCGGGTATCTTCGATCTGTTCGCGTTCACAAGTAACCGCAGGAGTTTTCCGGCATGGGGATGATTCAAGATCTCAAGGCCCGGGTCGGCATCCTTGCCGAGCTGTGGGCCTACATGAGAGTCCGCAAGAAGTGGTGGCTGGGGCCGATAATGATGTTCCTGCTGCTGCTGAGCATGCTCATCGTGTTTACCGAAGGGTCCGCGCTCGCACCGTTCATCTATGCCTTGTTCTAACGGCCGGCGGGAGCGCGTCGGAGAGGTGCAAACGCGCACACCCCGCCTGACGGACAAGGTACGGCCGCTCCAAGATTTCTTCCGCCTGGAAGCTGCGGGCGGGTTGCTCTTGATGGTCGCGGCGGTGCTGGCAATGGTCGTCGCCAACTCGCCTCTCGCCGTTTACTACCAGGCGTTGCTGGAGCTTCCCCTCGAGGTCAGAATCGGCGCCTACGGCATTTCCAAGCCGTTGTTGCTTTGGATCAACGACGGCTTGATGGCGGTCTTCTTCCTCCTCGTGGGCATGGAACTGAAGCGGGAAGTGGTCGAGGGGCACTTGTCGAGCCCGCGGCAGGCGAGCCTGCCGGCTTTCGCCGCCCTTGGCGGAATGCTGGCGCCCGCAGCGATTTATGCGGCGTCAAACTGGGGGGATCCGGTCGCGATGCGGGGGTGGGCGATCCCGACGGCGACCGACATTGCCTTCGCGTTGGGGGTTCTTTCCCTCCTGGGAAACCGGGTTCCGACGGGGCTCAAAGCCTTCCTGCTAAGCGTCGCCATCTTCGACGACCTCGGGGCAATCGTCGTGATTGCCGTCTTCTATACGGCCAAGCTGTCGGTGCTTTCCCTCGTTATTGCGGCGGTTCTCGTCGTTGGCCTCGCTTGCCTCAATCGGTTCGGGGTGACGAGGCCGGCCGCCTATTTCCTCATCGGCCTTCCGCTGTGGGTGGCGCTCTTGAAGTCCGGCGTGCACGCTACGCTGGCAGGCGTCATCCTGGCAATGTTCATCCCGCTGCGCGTGCCGTCTCCTTCTACACGCGTGTCCGGGTCGTTCTTGCGTCACCTCGAGCACGCGCTGCATCCGTGGGTGGCCTTTGGCGTGCTGCCGGTATTTGCCTTCGCCAACGCGGGCGTGCCGGTCATCGGACTCTCCCTCGCCGAAGCGCTTCATCCGGTTCCGCTCGGCATCGTGGCGGGATTGTTCTTCGGTAAACAAATCGGGATCCTGGCGATGTCCGGGCTTGCGGTGCGCCTGGGCATCGCCTCGCCCCCGGAAGGAGTGGGCTGGAGGCAGCTCTACGGCACGGCGTTGTTGTGCGGCATCGGTTTCACGATGAGCCTGTTCATCGCGTCGTTGGCGTTTGAGCAGGGTGGCGCCGCTTACTTAGGCCTGGAGCGGCTCGGCATCCTGATCGGTTCGCTGGTTTCCGGACTATTGGGCTATGCCGTGCTCCGCGCTTCGTTGAACGGCCGGCACAGCGGGCCCGGCGTGAAGACGTAAGGACAGGGTGCAGCGTGGGAATCGCCGCAGACATCATCTACCTGTGGACCTGCGAAGAATGGCTCTACCTGCCTGTGATCCCTATTTGATTCTGGGTCCTTTCGTGAACCGGGGACCATTTTCAACCCGGCCACCAGGAGGTGGGCTCGAGGGCCCCGGTCGTCGAGACCGGATCGCTCGGTGTGGTAGCATTTGCGCTATAAGCTCCCATAAACTCCCTTAGGGGTCCTTATCGCGATATAAGTCCCTTATAAGCGATATGGCTGCTTATGACGAGATAAGGCAGGTTATGGGGGAATAGAAGCTCGCGGGGCGGAGGGGCTGTGGGAGGCAACGCTGGACCCATACGGCGGCGCCGGAGTGGCGGAATGGTAGACGCAGCGGACTTAGCAAAACCGCTTCTGACGGCGTGACGATAACGCACGTTGTGACAGCCGACTACGAGATCTGCCATCCTCTTTTGTCGCGATTCTGTGGGCACGCACGGACAAGCGGGAAGGGAACCTCTGAGGCGCCGACGTGTACAAACCGCAACGGTCAGAACGGCTTTTGCGAGCCGCGATCCACAGGCTAAACTGTCAACTATGAAGACCCGATTGTCCCCGATACTTTGGATCCTGATTATCGCCTTCACCAGCCAGGGCACGCTTCCTGGCGTGGTCATGTGCGTCGAACCGGCCGGAAAGGTCGAATACGAGGCTTTGGCGGACAAGTGCTGCTTTGGGACCACGAAACCCGCGACTGAGTCGACGGTCGTTCTGGGCACAGCATCCCCCGCCTCGGAACGCGGCAATTCGTGCGGCCCGTGCACAGACAGCCTCATCTCGCCAGCTCCGGTTACGAGGCCAGCCAAAAACGGGGACGTCAGTGTAGCCGCGCTCGGCAGTGCCAGGCTCCCTTTCAACCCCATCTCGATCGAGACGGAGATCCTTTCCGTCACCCGTTACGTCGCGAAAGACGCCGCCCTCATTCCCATCAAAACCACGATTCTCCGGATCTAGATTATCAGCGACAGTTCTGTCGTGTCAGCCGGGTCCCGCGGGGCGCCGGCATGTGGTGTTTGTCTTTCCACGAGCCGCGAACAGCGAGCGCGGATCAATCGCCGTGAAAAAGACAGACATCCCCAGATTATGTCTTCAGCGTCAGGAGAGTTTTTATGTTCGTACGATACGTGGTACCCCTGGGTGTTGCAGGGGTTATCGGCTTGAGCGGGTGCGCCTCGCACAAGTTAGAGGCCGCCTGGCCGGAGCCGCGGCCACTCGGCAAAGACATTCCGGCGTTTGAGGCTCCCGAGGATCCAGCGAGTCAGGGGCCCCCATCGCAGGCTTTCCAGGAACCAACCGGGGCCTTGACGTTGCGCGAAGCGTTGGCGTTGGCGCTGGCCGGGAACGCCGAGCTCGCGGGGTTCTCGTGGAATGTTCGCGCCCGGGAGGCGCTGGTCCTCCAGGCAGGCCTTCTTCCGAATCCGGAATTCGAATTCGAAATGGAGAACTTCTCGGGTACGGGCGCGCTGAGAGGATTCGACGGAGCCGAAACCACGATCCTCCTCGGGCAATTGATCGAGCTGGGCGGCAAGCGCGATAAGCGAAAGCAACTGGCAAGTCTCGAGCACAACTTGTCGGGTTGGGATTACGAAGCGAAGCGGCTCGACGTCTGCGTAGGCGTGGCCAGGGCGTTCGTCGACGTCTTGAGTGCGCAGGACCGTGTGGCGCTAACAACAGAGCTCCTGGAGCTGGCGGAACAGGCGGTGGCCAGTGTTTCGACGCGGGTTCGCGCCGGCAAGGATTCACCCGTCGAGGAGACCAAGGCCACGGTTACCCTCCATACCACTCGGCTGGAGTTGGAGCGTGCGAGACGCGAGCTGGAAGCGGCCCGGAAGCGGCTGGCCGCTCTGTGGGGAAGCCGCTCGCCGGTCTTCGACAACGCGGAAGGCAGTCTCGACGAGATCGTTCCCGTGCCGAACGCCGATCAGCTCGCCGACCTGACCGGACACAATCCCGACATCGCCCGCTGGGCAACGGAATTCGACGGAAGGCAAGCAGCCATCAACCTCGCCGATGCCGCGAAGATTCCGAACCTCACGATCGTCTTGGGCGGCAAGCACCTGAGCGAGATCGACGAAAGTGCCCTGGTTGTCGGGTTGGGCATTCCAATCCCGCTCTTCAATCGGAACCAGGGGAAAGCCCTGGAGACCCGCTACCGCCTGGGCCAGGCGCGAGCAGAGGCGCAGGCAGCACGAACACGAACGGATGCCGCGTTCGCCGAGACGTACCAGGCGCTCAGCACGGCCTACACGGTTGCCACCGCGCTGCGAGACGACGTCTTGCCGGCTGCCCAGAGTGCCTACGACATGACCAGTCAGGGGTATCAACGCGGAAAATTCGGTTTTCTGGATCTGCTGGATGCACAGCGTACACTTTTCGAAGCGAAAGCAGAGTATATCAACGCACTGGCCGACTACCACCGCTCGAGCGCCGACATGGAGCGACTGATCGGCCAGTCACTCGAAACCATCACCGGTACAAGATAGGAAGGAGTACGTTCATGAAAGGAAAAAGGATCATCGCGGGCGTCGCGATTGTTGCTGCAGCGGTCGCTGGTGCGGCTGTGGCGTACCGGGTGCTCGGACCGTCGAAGGACCAACCCCCGCAGGTGGACGACCATCACGCCGAAGAGGAAGGACATGATGAACACCGAGAAGAAGCCCATGTGCGAGTGACGGCGGCGGAGATGAACGAGTTCGGTATTGAGGTCGGAACGGCGGATGGCGGTAAGCTCCACATGTACACGACGCTTCCCGGTGAGATCATCGCCAATCAGGATCACGTGGCTCATGTCGTGCCAAGATTTCCAGGTATTGTGACCGAAGTGCGAAAACAATTGGGCGATCCTGTCAAGAAGGGTGAGGTGTTGGCAATCATCGAGAGCAACGAGAGTCTGGTCGAGTACCAGGTGAAATCCCTCACTGACGGAATTGTGATCGAGAAACACATCACGCTGGGTGAAGTACTGGGTGAGGACGATGAGGCCTACGTTGTCGCCGACCTGAGCACGGTGTGGGTCAATCTGAGCGTGTATCAGGAGGATATCCCGGACGTTCGGGTGGGGCAAGCGGTCGTCATTTCGGGGGGGCACGATACTCCGGACGTCGCTGCAAGGATTTCCTATGTCGGGCCGGTCGTCGACGAGCACACGCGCACCGGTCTCGCGCGGGTGGTGCTCTCGAACGAGAAGCGAATCTGGCGCCCGGGTCTTTTCGTCACCGGAAGGATCCTCGTTTCCGAGGAAACAGTTCCACTGCTCGCTCCGAAGACGGCGCTGCAGACGATCGAGGACGAGACGTGTGTCTTCATCGAAACGGAAGAGGGCTTTGCGCCCCAAGCCGTACAGCTCGGCCGCCGTAACGACACCCATGTCGAGATCGTGTCGGGCCTCACGGCGGGGCAGCGCTACATCACCGTCGGTGGTTTCACGCTGAAAGCCGAGCTTTCAAAGAGTGCCTTCGGCGACGGACACGGACACTAACGAGGAGGAAGGCTGGTTATGCAGAAACTCATCAACTTCGTCCTCGCCAACCGCCTACTGGTACTTGTCGTGGGCGTCATCGTCATCCTTGCGGGCTACCTGAGCTACCGCCAGCTGCCGGTCGATGCGTTTCCGGATGTGGCGCCCGTCCTGGTTCAGGTATTCACAGAAACCGAAGGGCTGGCGCCGGAGGAGGTGGAGAAGTACGTAACGTATCCCGTCGAGGTTTCGATGAACGGACTGCCCGCGGTCAGAAAGATCCGCTCGGTGTCGAACTTCGGGCTCTCCGTCGTCAACGTGTACTTCGAGGACGGAACGAATATCTATTTTGCCCGACAGCTTGTAAACGAGCGGCTTCAGGAGGCGCGGGAGCAGATCCCCGAGGGCTTCGGCGAGCCGATCATGGGGCCCATATCAACGGGTATGGGGCTCATTCTATTCTACTACCTGGAGGATGAGACCGGGAGGTACACCCTCGAGGAGCTCCGGACCATTCAGGACTGGCTGATCAAATTCCACCTGCAGACGGTGCCCGGTGTCACCGAGGTGCTCGGCATCGGGGGGTACGAGAAACAGTTTCACGTCGTCGTCAATCCCAATGCCTTGCTCCAATACGAGGTAACGATCAACGAGCTGATTGAAACCATCCGCGCGAACAACCTGAATGTCGGCGCCCAGTTCATCGAGAAGAACGCTGAGGAGTACATCGTTCGTTCGGTCGGCCTCGCGTCGACGATCGAAGATCTCGAAAATATCATCATCAAAACCGAAGATGGAACGCCCGTATACTTGAAACAGCTGGCAGATGTGCAGGTGGGCGGTGCCATTCGGCGCGGGGTTCAGACGCACAACGGTGCGGGCGAAGTTATCGCGGGAATGGTGGTGAAACTCTTCGGGACGAATTCATCGACGGTGATCGCGAGCGTTGAAGAAAAAATGGAAGAGATCAATGCCATCCTACCCGAAGGCATCAAGATCGTTCCGTACTACGAGCAGAAAACACTCGTTGAAGCATGTATCGAAACGGTGAGCCACGCCCTTCTCGAGGGGATCGTTCTCGTGATTCTCATCCTGCTCATCTTTCTGGGAGGAATCCGGCCGAGTCTCGTGGTGGCGATCGCCATCCCGTTCTCCGTGCTTTTTGCCATGCTGGGGATGAAGTACCTCGGAATCTCCGCCAACCTCATGTCGTTCGGCGGGCTTGCGATCGCGATCGGCATGATGGTCGATGGCAGTGTCGTGATTGTCGAGAACGTCGATCGCATGCTGCGAGATCCCAGGAATACCGAGTCCGTGGTTCGTGTGGTGGCCCGCGCCTGCGGAGAGGTCATCCGTCCGATTACGTTTGCGATCGTGATCATCATCATCGTGTTCATTCCCCTGTTCACGCTTCAGGGGGTCGAGGGCAAGACGTTCCGCCCGCTTGCATACACGGTGGCCCTCGGTATGACCGGTTCGCTGATCTTTGGCATTTTTCTGGCGCCGGTGTTGTCTTCGCTCCTCATGCGAAGGCCCAGGATGCGGAGTGAGGGCCACCGCGAGATCTGGGTGCTGCGGGCCCTCCTCCGAATTTACAGGCCGGTGGTCACGTTCTTCGTTCGGAGACGCTTTCTGGCCGTTGCGTTCGCCCTGCTCATGGTTCTTATTGGGATCGTGGTGTTCCCGCAACTGGGTTCCGAGTTTACGCCCGAGCTGCAGGAGGGGACGATGGTGCTTCGTCTGACCATGGCGCCGTCGATTTCTCTCAAGGAAAGCACGAAAACGACCCTGCTCGTAGAACGCCGATTGATGGAGATCCCTGAGATTACCGGCGTCGTCTCGCGAATCGGGCGGGGTGAGGTGGGCGCGCACACCGATCCGGTCAACAGCGCGGAGATGTATATCCTGCTCAAGCCAAGAGACGAGTGGCGGGTCCGATCGCAAGAAGGACTCCAGAGGGTCATCCGGGAGGATCTGGGAGATGTCCCCGGCGTGTTGACGAACTTCACACAGCCCATCCGGATGACCGTCGACGAGCTTCTCGAGGGCATCCGCGCGGAACTCGCGATCAAACTATTCGGCGACGATCTCGGCATCTTGAAGCGTAAGGCAGACGAGATAGCAGCTCTCATAGGCGGCATACCTGGGGCGACCGACGTCCAGGTCGACCAGGTCAGCGGAACACCACAGCTTCTTATTCAGGTGGATCGACACGCGATTGCGCGGTACGGCATAAACGTCTCAGACGTGCAGGAAGTCGTGCGCGCGGCGGTCGGCGGCGAGGTGGCGAGCCAGGTCTTCGAAGGGATCCGGCGTTTTGACATCCTCGCGCGCTTCGATCCCGAGTATCGAAGTGACGCCGGGGCAATCGAGAATCTGCTCGTCAAGACACCGGAGGGCGCCAATCTCCCGTTGCACGAGCTCGCATCGATAGAGGAACTGACCGGTCCGCGGCAGATCACTCGCGAGAACAACCAGCGATTCATCACGATCCAGTGCAACGTCACCGGCCGCGACATCGGCACGTTCGTTGCGGAAGGGAAGGAAGCCATGGCGATCAGGGTGGAGCTGCCTGCCGGATACCTGGTCACGTGGGGTGGCCAGTTCAGGCTGCAGCAGGAGGCCAACCGGCGGCTTGCGGTCGTCATCCCGATCACGCTCATGATCATTTTCTTCTTCCTGTTCTCGAGTTTCAAGTCACTGAAGAACACGTTGCTCATCTTTCTCAACATTCCGCTGGCGCTCGTCGGGGGAGTGGTGGGGCTCTGGGCGACAGGCCAGAACCTCTCGGTGCCGGCGTCCGTGGGATTCATCGCTCTCTTTGGTATTGCGCTCCTGAACGGCATTGTGCTCGTAACCTACCTGAACCAACTCGTCCGTGAAGGGCTGCCTATTGACGAGGCATCGGTCCGGGCCGCGTGCCTCAGGTTGCGTCCGGTACTCATGACAGCGTCTGCAGCGGCCCTCGGCATGATCCCGCTGCTCTTTGCAACCGGTATCGGCAGCGAGGTCCAGCGGCCGCTGGCAACCGTGGTAACGGCCGGGCTCGTAACGTCGACGGCCCTGACACTTTTGGTCATCCCGGCGATCTACAAGTGGTTTGCCATCAAGCGCGGTGACGTCGAACTCTAGGAGGTTCATGTATGAAGGAGATCAAAGCGATCGTACAACCGTTTCGGCTCGAGGCCGTTTGCGAGGCGCTCGAGGCAATCGAGGGTCTGCCGGGTCTGACCGTTTCGCAAGTCGCTGGATGGGGAAAGATACAGGGAAGAGAAAAGGGGGATGTGATCGAGGCCGGACACACATTGGCCGGCAAAACGAAACTCGAGATCGTTGTGCCGGACGAGATGGTCGAGCCGGTGGTGGAGACAATCGCCAGCACCGCGAGAACCGGGAACATCGGCGACGGAAAGATCTTCATCTACGCCGTAGACGATGTTCTCAAGATCAGAACGGGAGAGCGCGGCGCCGGCGCGATATGACGCCAGCCGTCGTTGCTCGCTGATCCGGATGAGCGTGGAGTACGACAGGGCGAACAAGGCCCGCTGTGGGAGAGGTACGGACGGCTGATAATGGCCGTCACGAGCGGGGATCCTGCTCGCGGGCGGATTCGTTACACATTGGGTGCTGCACGGCGGCCTCGTAGGCGTGAAAAAGCGTCTCGAAAGCAATCGGTGAGTGTGCTAGTGTGCCTGGTCGCTTTCCTTTCCGCGAAGAGTTGAGAAAGCCCCGTTCTCGCCTTCCAGATCGATAGGCGGACTTACCAAACGCGATACCCGCGGCCTTGTTTGGTGTCGGTGGCCGCAGCGCTCACACGCATCACCGCGAGAGGTGAACGGCTTTGACGCTCCGCGAGTATCTTCGGTATATTGACGGCAGGGAAAAGAGGATCCGCGTCCTTTCTGATCCTTCCAACTCGTCACCATTGGGAAGATAACGCCGACGCGAGGCACAATTGCCTGATCACCACGATGCCAGACCTACTCTCCGCATGCTCTTCACAAATATCTTACGAGCACTCGATATTCGACACGCATCAGAGGCGGTTCGGACGCAGGTCGATGGCTCCCTTCGTGGCCGTGCGGACGAGGCACAAAAGCCGACACACCTCATCACTTTTGGAAAGGCCGCAGTCCCCATGGCGGAGTGGTTTCTCGACGCCAGGGACTTCCAGGTTGTCGACGGTGTGGTGTCCGCGCCGGACTGCCAAGGGTATAGCTGGCCGGGGATTCGCTGCTTCCGCGGGGGACACCCTGTCCCGAACGACGCGAGCGTGCGCGCGGGAGAAATGGCGCTAAATATTGCGCGAACGGCGACCGAGGACCATGTCGTGGTGTTTCTGATTTCGGGCGGCGGGTCCGCGCTGCTCGAGGCACCCGTTGACCCCACAATCAGCCTGCGTGATCTGCAGCACTTAAACGACGCGCTCGTCACCTGCGGTGCGGGCATCGTTGAGATCAATGTCGTTCGCAAGCACCTCTCGGCCGTAAAAGGGGGTCGCCTGGCGGCGGCAGCCTTTCCGGCTGGACAGCTCACGCTTTACGTTTCTGACGTGCCCGAGGGGCAAGACTCGAGCGTCGCATCGGGTCCCACGATGCCCGATGACTCCACCCTGGACGATCTGCGCCGAATCATCGCCAGGCACAACCTCGAAACACAGCTGCCCGACAGCGTGAGGTCCCTGCTACACAATCCCACTCTCCCCGAAACGCCGAAACCCGGCGATCGCTGTTTTGCCGCATCGAAGTGGATCTGCGTCCTTGCTAACCGTCACGCGATCGATGCGGCCGGGCGTTTCACCGAGAAGCAGGGTTGGCAAACGACCGTCGACACGTCGGTAGATGACATGGACGTCGGCGTCGCCGCGTCGCGTCTCCTCGATCGCTTGCGTTGCCTGCAGGATGCCGAACGCGGCAAACCGGTGTGTGTGATCTCCGGCGGGGAACTGTCGTCGCCCGTGCGGGGCGACGGTGTGGGCGGGCGTAATCAGGCGTTTGTTCTGGAGTGCGTGCGTCGCATTGCCGGTGAACGGATTGCCGTCCTCAGCGCCGGGACGGACGGCATCGACGGCAATTCGCCCGCCGCGGGTGCCGTTGCGGATGGCACGACACTCGAGCGTGCACGGTCGCTGCGTATGGATCCGGCCGATTGCCTGGCACGCTCGGACTCACACACGTTTTTCAAGCTTCTGGATGACGATATCACGTGCGGCCCGACGCAGAACAATGTGAGGGATATTCGAGTGCTGGTGTCGTGGCCGTGAGTTTGCAGAACCAGGCTGACGAGTCGTGCAGCCGCCAGGCTAGGCTTCTTGCCACAAAAGGAGCTTGAGCGTCACGATTTCAAATGGGTGGACGTCGAGTTCGAGGTGGGACCCTCGAAAATCAATGCGATTGTCCGCCTCGACCTCGCGCTCCAACAAGTCGGCCAATACGGCTGCCCGAATCTGCCGGGGCAGCTTCAGCCTGGCCCGGCAGGGCTCGCCGTTGGTCTCGAAGAACCGCAGGATCACAGACTCGTCCTTTTCCGCCTTCTTTAGGGCGGTGACAATCAGGTTGTCCGGCTCGAGACAAAACGTCTCGTACTCGCGAGGCGTGGGCAGGCGGTCGACCTGGAAGGCAACGATGCCCTCGCCGAAGCAGTTGGCTTCCCGCGGGATCTTGGCGGTTCTCCAGCTGCCCTTGTACGGAAAGACGGAATACTGGTAGGAGTGCTTGCCCAACTCCATCGCGCCCGGCGTCGGGATCAACGGGCCGCTCACCCCATCGGCGGATAGAACCGATACGCTTCGCAGCAAGGTGCAGAAGATCTCGCCGCCCCGGACTTCATTGATCGGTACGCCCTTGGACAAGAACGCTAGCCCACGCTCCGCTTCTTCGGCGGCCAGCCAGGTCAAGGACGGCATCTTGACACCCTCCTCGAGCGTCCGTGCCGCGGGGAGTTCGACGGCGCCGAACTGCGTTTCTCGAGTGTAGGCGGGTGCCGCCATACAGGTGTCGAATCTGAGCCGCACACGAATGTGGGACTGCTGCGAATCCACCTCCGTGAAGAAGTCGATACGTGGCGTGTCGTTGTAGACGACGACACGCTTCACCACGTCGATGGTCTTCTGACGGTAGAGCAGCGGTTCGAATTTGTCGGTGATGTAATACGGCCATCGCAGGCAGTAGAACGAGTCCCTGAACGTAATGATCGTGCGCAACGGCCCCTTTTCGATCTTGAGCTCCTCGGGCTTGAAGATGCCGAATTTGATGCCCTCACCACTTTCGGAGCCAATCGACTGCTTGAGGTAGCTCTTGTGAAAGTAGAGGTCTCCGACTTCGGCGTCGATGACGACCTCGTTGCCTTTCAATATCTCCGTACCCTCTTTGTCGAAGACCGTGAGAATGCCGGTTTTGCGATCGACACGAAGATCGAAGAATTTGGTGGATACGTGGTCTTCCTTGACCTTGATCTTTTTGCTGCGGAACTCCCGGGACTTCGGGCGAACCTCATACACCCGATAACCCATGGGGGGCACGGTTGCGACAAATCCGAGCTTTGCGCGCTGGATGCTGTCATCGTCCCAGCGTTCGATGTCACGGGCCTCGCTCACGACCTCTTTACCGTTGGCAAAAACGCCAGGTTCCTTGCTCCAGCCGGTACCGAGCCGCAGCTCTAGCTCGACCCAGTCGGTGACCTTCCAGCTGTGGGGGTTGAACACCATCACGCCGACGCCGTGTTCATGATCCGGCAGGAGGGTTTCCAGGGAGGTGCCGTAAAAATCAGACGCAAGCTTCTTGATGTCGTTTACGTACTGCCACGCCTCGTCGTAGATCTCATCGATGCCGCAGGCCGGCACGATGTCGTGAAAACCGAGGAAGAGCATTTTCTTCCAGGCCTCGTTGAGGCGTCCACGCGGATAGCGCTGGCCCTTGACGTAGGCCAGCGCCGACGCTTTCTCAATGGACTTGATCCAGTCCTCACATTCACGAATGGCCAGTTTAAGTGAGATGCGGCTGGAGACGACGTCGGGGAAAATATCCTCCATGTCGGCGCTGTAGAGTTCACCTTTGAATACGGTGGAAGGCCCACCCGCTTCATCGAGCGCTTCAAAAAATTCGCGTGGTGTGGCCAGAACCATCTCGGGTTTTCGGTTGCCCTGGTTCCACTGCTCGACGGCCTCGGGAATCTCTTCCTGAATCAGCATGCCGCCACTGCCACACGGCATGAGGACATTCTTCGTCGCTGCGAGCCTGGCCAGCTTGGCGTGGCTTTCCTTCCACTGCGTCAAATCGAGGCCGGCGCGGTATCCCATCGGCATCCAATGCGCGGGAATCTGCGTACCGTCGATACCCTCCCACATGAACTCGCTCGTTCGCGAACCGATCGAGCGCGGCAATCCGCGTCGAAATGCGAGCCATTTGTAACCCGCCTTGCGATAGATCTGCGGCAGCTGCCCGTTGAGACCGAACCCGTCGGACATCCACGCCACGGGTACGTCGACACCAAACTTGGCCTCGCAGTAGAGCTTTCCAAAAAGGATCTCGCGAACGAGAACCTCCTCCGCGGGGATCATGGGATCGGGCATCAGGTATTCACCATCGGCGATTTCGATCTTTCCCTTTTCGATTGCCTTCTTGATATCGGTGAACAGCGCGGGGTCCTGGGACTCAATGGCCTCCAGTAAAAACGTCTGCTCGATAAGGAACTTGAAGTCCGAGTGCCGGATCATGTCGAGCGCCTGACGGAGGATCTTCTTGTGGATATTGAGATAGTCTTCCTTCGTCATCGCCCATGCGACGTCGTAGTGCGTGTGGGGGACTAGGAAGATCTTTTTCTTATTGTTGCGTTTCTTGGCCATTGCCGTATGCCTGCGACGTTGTCAGTTGCCCTCGAGACCCCATTCACGTTCCAGCCGATCCAACACCGCTTCGAC
Organism: Candidatus Krumholzibacteriia bacterium; assembly: GCA_046754105.1. Taxonomy (GTDB): domain Bacteria; phylum Krumholzibacteriota; class Krumholzibacteriia; order WVZY01; family WVZY01; genus JAZGDW01. Next base: position 8,537 of record JBHHVD010000039.1, on the reverse strand, counting down.
CTCGGACAGTTGTTCTTCGGTGCACCGGCGCATTTGCGCGGAACGATCTGTCACCGCCTCGCTTCGTAGAGACCGAACGCGCTCGAAGTACTTCCGCTCAATGGGGTCGAATAGTGGCCGAGCGGTTTCCCGACGCTTGACGGGAGATCTCGAGATGGCCTCGACAATCCGGTACATGCGCCACCATAGGGAGCCGCCTTGAAAAGCATCCTTCGGCGCGGTCAACGGTGACTCCGAACGAAGGCCGGCAGTACCCGCCATCGAGACCGGGGCGGGTAGCCCGCCCTCGATCGTGTAAGCAAGATACACGCCTGCACAAGGAGGTTGATAGCAACACCAGAACGGGCTGGCGGCAGGGGAGTCCGGATCGATTTCGACGACGACCGATGTCGCGGTATTTCCCCACGTGAACGCAGCCGGGGAGTCGTGCATACACAACGTGAGAAAATCGGGAAGGTACTCGCTGAATTGAGGTCCCTGCAAAAAGGTTCCCTCATAGTGGTCGCGGAGACAGGCCATCATCCCATCGGCGTCGATCCGGCCCGAGGATCCAGCGAGCAGTTGGCTCGCCCGGCTCCACCGGATATGCGATACCTGGCGCGCGTAGTGCTCGTGGTCGCTGTAGGCCAGGGCAAAATCGAGCGGACCGTCTGCCACGCTCCACCAGGCTTGGCTCTGAGCGTAGCCGAGTAAATCGTCGCTACCCGTCGTCCACTGGTTTCGAATGGTCAGCTGATTGGACAATGCGTGGGCTCCACTGGTCAATCGACGGGCGGCCCAGCGCCTGCCGGCGGTTTCGAGGATCCAGGCTTCCTCTTTGTCAGCAATGAGGAAGGCATTCTCGTAGCAACCCTCTGGCGGCTCCTTGCCCAGGACGGCCGGCGCCCACTGCCCGTACCGCCCGAGAAGGTCGGCAATGACTGCGACAACGTCGTCGGCCGTACTGCCGCGCTCCAGTCCGAGACGGAGGAGCTCCATGCCAGTCAGCCCATACTGCTGCTGGTTTTCGGCCTGCCAGAACGACCGCGTGTACACGGCCGTATTGCCGCCCACGACGCCGGCTTCGTTCATCCCGGTCTCGTATCCCCAGCACCAATACGGGCGGCATCCGATCGTCCGTAGAGGAGTCGGGCCCTCCGGCACTTCGACAAAGGCGCACTGAACCACGCCGGCAGCGGTTCTTTTTTCGCCGATGGAATCGTAGAGCACCTGGCATTCGCCGGCGGGCCGGTCGCTGTTCTTGCCAAAAACAACACGCCGGTGCGGCGTGGCGTCCGCGAGTGCGATCATTATATCACACATAATGCGCTATACCTCACTTTCACTCGGCTCGCTGGAATCCGAACGGAACTCGCGTACCTTCTTATGAAACAATTGGTTACATCTCATTTGCACAAAATGAATTAAAGGTTGACGGGGTGCATGCCTCCTGTTAGATTCGCATAAAGATCATTCGTATACAAATGATTTTTGTAGATATGATTGCTGAGCGAAGGGAAATGCAGTAATGGCAAAGGATTCAGACAAACAGCCCCTCCCGGATGAAGCCGTTTCGCCAGAGGGCGACGTTATCACGCCAAGGATCCCGACCGAGCGATTCGACCTCAAGATCCTGCAGGCACTGCGAAAGATCATACGCGGCGTGGACATCCACTCGAGAAAGCTCGTTGGAACCCATGATATTACCGCACCGCAGTTGATCTGCCTCATTACCGTTGCACAAGACGGGCCACTCACACTGAAGGCGATCGCCGAGAAGGTTTTCCTGAGCCCGAGTACGGTAGTGGGGATTCTGGACCGTTTGGAAGGCAAAGGGCTGGTCCTGCGCGCGCGTGACACGCGCGACCGCCGCCTGGTGAACGTAACCGCGACTGCCACAGGCAGAGCACTCGTGCAGCATGCGCCTTCGCCGCTGCAGGAAGGTCTGGCGGGTGCGCTAAAAGAGCTACCGGAGATCGAACAGGCAACCATTGCCTTGTCGCTCCAGCGCATCGTCGACCTCATGGAGGTCGAGGCTCTCGACGCGGCACCGATGCTCGACACCGGCCCGTCGTTGGCCACCGGCACTCCTTCGGATCCTGCCACGGAGAGCGACGATGACAAACAGGGAACGTCCACAGAATACAAGGGAGTTGATTAGCCATGTGTGGCATTGCAGGCGTGGCCTGTGACATGGAACGGGAGCTCGGACCGCTGTTGCGGAAAATGCTCGAGTCACAACAGCACCGGGGCCCGGACGGTGCAGGCCTCGTTATCGACAACGAATGCCAGCGAGAGACATCGCTCGACGATATCGATTTCACCAACAAGAAAGGCACTGTAGGGCTCGGTCACGTTCGGCTGGCCATCACGGGAGATGCCGGAGGGGTTCAACCATTTCAGTCATCCGACGGGCGCCTGAGCCTCCTGCATAACGGAGAGATCTACAACTTCCGGGAGCTCTTCCGGAGCGTGATGGGACGAGAAGAGCTCGAGTCGGGCAGCGATAGCGAAGCGCTATGCCGTCTGCTCGAGCATACATATCGTGGCGATCTCGAAAGCGCGATGGAGAAACTGTTGCCGCACCTGGACGGCGTTTACGCTCTTGCGGTGACGGACGGAAAAACGACGGTGATTGCACGGGACCGCATCGGGGTGCGACAGCTTTATTACGGTTTTGCCCGCGGACTCACCGCATTTGCTTCCGAAAAGAAGCCTCTGCTGGCCCTGCTCGGGGCCGGTGCCCACATCCACAGACTCCCTCCGGGACGCATGATGGTTATCGAGCAGGGCCGCCGCCAGTCGCACACGTTCTGGCGCCCCGACCGGTTGAAGTCGCCGGAGCTCATTAGTGATCCCAACCAGGCGGTCCAGGAGTACGGCCGCGTGCTCAAAGAGGCCGTACGCAAACGGGTGCACGACCGTGACCACGTCGGTATCATCTACTCCGGCGGGATCGACAGTTTTCTGATTGCGTTTCTGGTACAGAAACTCGGGGTGCCTTTCACGTGCTACGTGGCGGGGAGAAACGAGGGATCCTCCGACATCGAATGGGCCAGGAAAACCGCCGCCGAACACGATTTTCCCCTCGAGGTCAAAACGCTTTCCAGGCGCGACATCGGGGACATTGTTCCGGATGTTATTCAGACGATCGAGGATCATAGTCTGAATCAAGTCGAGGTGGCAATTCCCGTGTTTGCCGCAATTCGAATGGCGCAAGAAGCGGGCGAGCGGGTCGTACTGACCGGACAGGGCGCCGACGAGCTGTTCGGCGGCTACCCGTGGTACTCGACCATCGTCGACCGGGAAGGTTATGACAGTTTTCTCGAGCGCTCATGGGAAGACACGTTTCTGCTCTACAAGGAATGTCTCGAGCGCGAGGACAAGATCGCCATGGCTCACAGCATCGAGCTCAGAGTGCCGTACCTCGATCCGGAGGTGATCCGATTTGCCTTCCGTGTCGCACCCCAACACAAAATCCGGAAGGGCGAAGACCCACTCGCCAAACGCATCCATCGAGCGCTGGGCGTCGTTCTCGGAGTTCCCGAGGACATTGCCTTCCGAGCCAAAGAAGCCGCACAACACGGCGCGAACGTTCACGACGTGTTCGAAGAGCTCGCGGTCAAACGTGGCTACTCGCCCAAGCTGCTCGAATCTGTTGGATACGATCCCGATGCGTCGGTTACGGAGAAATTGGGAAGCTCGTCGCGCTACGGTTACCGCTACGGCGATGAAGAGCTGTGGGAGCCCATGTCCCACGTACAGTATTACCTGGATACACAAGCGGCGCAGGTTGGTCTGATGACCGGGGCTGCAAAGCAGCAACTGCACGACACGCAAAAAAAGCTCGCTGCGCTTGGAGCCGGAAAAGGAGGTGAACAGTAATGAGACTCGAATTACCCAAGAATGTGGAGCGGTTTGGTGCCGTTCGCTTTGGAGACCTGCAGAAGGTCTTCGAGCTCGATTGCGGCGGGGGTGACACGTTGCTGCCCCATGCCACGCACGCGATCCAGGCCGTACCGTACCGCGAGCTTCAGAAGGTGTACCGAGACATGGCGGTCGTGATACCGGTTCGCAGCGAGCGGCTGAAACTGGTCGAGGGCGTCCTGTGCGGCGTACCGCACGAGTGCCTCATTATTGTCGTATCGAACAGCCCGCGTCGTCCCGTGGATCGTTTCATCATGGAGGTCGACGCGCTGAATGATTTCTGTCAGTTCGTTGGGAAACGCGCGGTGATTGTGCACCAGAAGGATCCGGATCTGGCGCGAGCCTTCAAGAGAACCGGCTACGACGCCATCTTGAACAAGAGGGGTGCCGTGTACGATGGGAAGGCCGAAGGGATGCTGATCGCGACCATGTTGGCTCGACTGGCCGGCAAGAAATACATCGGGTTTGTCGACGCAGACAACTATTTCCCGGGAGCGGTTGAGGAGTACGTGCGTGAGTATGCGGCGGGTTTTTCAATTGCACAGTCGGACTACAGCATGGTGCGGATTGCCTGGCACAGCAAGCCGAAGATCGTTGAGTCCAAGCTCTTCTTTCGGAAGTGGGGACGCACATCGGCAAATACGAATCAGCTGCTCAACCAGGTGATGGCGCACTATACCGGTTTCGAGACCGAGATCATCAAGACCGGCAACGCCGGCGAACACGCGCTGTCGATGGATCTCGCCATGAACCTCGATTATTCAGCGGGGTACTCGATCGAGCCGTATCACATCGTGAATATTCTGGAGAAGTTTGGCGGTATCGGCGAGAGCCCGGTGCCGGAACTCATGAAGGAGCGGATCGAGGTGTACCAGATCGAGTCGCGCAACCCACACCTGCACGAAGCGGGGGACGAAAGTCACATCGACAAGATGCGCTACCTGGCGATGCAGGTTATTTACCACTCGGCGATATGCCCGGATGCGCTCAAGAAGCAGATCAGAAAGGATGCAGTGCGAAGGGGATACGTCGAGCCGCGAACGCCCGATCTCGACCGGCCCCGATACTTCCCGGCGTTATCACGGATCGATCTTGATCGCTTTCTGAGAGAGGTGGAGTCGACGCCGTATGGCAAGGTGCTGATCGAAGGGATGGCAACCAAGCGTCAGCAAGAACTCAAAGTGAGCTGATGCCCAAGCTGGAATATGACGAATCTGGATTGGACGGTGATCGGTGTATATCTCTTCGGTCTGGTTGCCTTCGCGGCTGTTCAAGCGCGTCGGCAGCGCAGCCTGTGGGACTACTATCTCGCAGGTCGTCGCGTGCCGTGGTGGCAGTCGGGGATGTCGACCATGGCCACACAACTGGGCGCCATCAGCTTTGTCTCCGCACCGGCATTCGTTGCGCTGAAACCGAACGGCGGACTCAAATGGCTGTGCTACGAGTTCGGCGTTCCGCTGGGGATCCTCCTGGTACTCATCTGGATTATTCCACGGCTGCATCGCGGCAATCACATCAGCATCTACGAGTACCTCGAAGAGCGCTTTGATGCGGGGACCCGTAGTCTGGTCAGCCTGCTTTTTCAACTGGGCAGGGGGCTGGCAACTGCGGTATCGGTTCTCGCCGGCGGGCTGATTCTCTCGACGGCTCTGCCCCTGTCCACAACCAGCGCCATCCTCTTAATTGGCGTCGTGACCATCGTCTACGATGCCCTGGGCGGCATGCGCGTCGTGCTGGTCAGCGATGTGGCGCAGATGCTGATCATTATGCTGGGCATCGGCGTTTGTGGGGTGACGGCGCTCAAGCTCGTGGGTTGGGCCGCCGCCGTGGATGCGTTGGGACCGGAGCGATGGCGGATCCTCGATTTTGGGCGTTGGGGGTTGACGAGCGGCGGAGAATACGGGTTCTGGCCGATGACGATCGGCGGCATTTTTCTGTACGCCTCGTACTATGGCTGTGATCAAAGCCAGGTCCAACGCGAACTCTCGGTCGCAAAGCTGTCCGATGTGAAACGATCGTTGTTGTTCAACGCGTTTGGCCGCTTTCCGGTGGTGTTGTTCTATTGCGTGATGGGAGTGCTCGTCGGCGCCGTTTTCACGATGCCCGAGCAGATGTCGCACGTGGCGTGGCGCTTCGGAATGGACATCGACTTGTTATCCAGCACACTGCAAGACAATCCCGACCGAATGGTGCCGATGTTCATTCTGACATTCCTACCGGCAGGTGTTGTGGGATTGGTTTTTGTGGCAATCATGTCGGCGCTGATGTCGAGCCTGGACTCGGCTATCAACTCACTCTCCGCCGCGACGATGCAGGACTTTTACCGCCGGTATGCCAGGCGGGATGCGACGGAGAGACACTACATGATTGTCTCCAAACTACTGACGGTGTTCTGGGGTGGGTTCTGTGTTTTGGCCGCACTCGTTTTTGCCAACAGCGCCGAGGCGGCGCGTCAGACGACTATTGTCCTGATCAACGCAGTGGGGAGCCTGCTGTACGGCCCCATCCTCGCCGCTTTCCTGGTCGGTGTAGCGACACGCCTTGTGTCCGGGGGGGCAATGAAAATTGGCATTGTCCTGGGCATCGCGGTAAACGTCGTTCTTTGGCAAACCACGGACGTGTCGTGGTTGTGGTGGAACTTTGTTGGATTCGCGGTGGCTACTGTGTCGTCCATCGGGTTGCAGGTCCTGCGTGCGCCCGAAGGATGGCGGTCGCTGGAGGATATGTTTCGTCCCGGACTGGGAGCGCTCGAGGCGGTACGCGGTCGAACATCGGTGTTCGGCTATACGCTCCTCATTATAGTGGTGGCATACGGTCTTCAGCAGATGGGATGAGTCAACATGAACACAACGCATGAGACACAACGCATTGTCATCGTCACCGATCTGGATGGCACGTTGCTCGACAAAGACACGTATTCGTACCACAAGGCCAGAACCGCCCTCTTTGCCATCCAGCATCGCCGTATTCCGGTGGTGTTTTGCAGCTCCAAGACTCGAGCCGAGCAGGTTTCTCATCGCCGCATGCTCGGCGTGCGCGACCCGTTCATCGTTGAGGACGGGGGGGCCATCCTTGTGGAGCGGGGCTATTTCAAGGTCGATTTTACGTTTCATCACAGCACGGACGACTTCCACGTCATTGAGTTCGGGACCCCTTACGAAGTCATCCGGCAGGCGGTCGATGCTATTCGATCCGACACGGGTATTCGGCTCAAAGGGTACGGAGACATGGTCCCGGCGGAGGTGGCCGAATTGACGGGCCTGGATCGTCAGTCCGCAGAGCTGGCGATGAAGCGCGAGTACCAGGAAACCATCGTATCCGTGCACAAACCAGACGAGCTGGAAACGCTCACAAATGCGTTTGCCCACCATGGCCTTCGGCTTACCAAAGGCGGACGTTTTCTCGCGGTCTCAGGACAGCACGACAAGGGGACGGCCGTGGAGGTCCTGGCGGCGTTGTACGGCCGCGAGTTCGGGGCGGTGCGGGTTGTCGGCATCGGGGACAGCCATAACGACCTGTCAATGTTATCCGCCGTCGACGTGCCGGCGCTCGTGCAGAAAGGACCTGATGCGTGGGAAGCGATTGGCACGCCAAACCTGGTCCGTGTGGAGGGCGTGGGACCGGAGGGATGGAACCGGTTCGTGATGGACTACCTCACGAACCAGGCGAAATAAGAAAGGCCTAGCAAATGGATAAGACAGATCAACAAAGTCAATACACCGGTATTACCGAGTACTACGATCGACTGATGAAATCGGGCTACTACGATCATGCCGGGATGGCGAACGTGGTGAAATCAATTATAGGCGCGAACAGGAAGATCCTCGAACTTGGGGTCGGCACGGGCCTGTTCGCGGCCGCGTTGCTGGATACTGATCCAAGTTACGAAATAACGGGCGTGGATATTACGCCATCCATGCTGGCGCTGGCGCGCGATCGACTGGGCGAACACGCTACGTTGATCGAAGGCGACGTCATCCATATGCAACTCGATCAGAAGTTCGATGTCGCGGTGTCAAGCGGCGGAGTATGGGTAATTATCGAGGACGGAAACGGATTTAGTCTGGGAACCCACGACATAGACCTTGCGCACGAGACACAGAGGCTCAAGAACGTGGCCCGGCACCTTCGCCCAGGAGGCCAACTTCTCTTGAGTGTACAGGAGCCGCACAAAGACCAGCGACGACCGCTTCCCGGTGGGATTGTCTATACTCAAAAGGTTAGAACGATCGATGAAACGCCCGAGTACTCTTGTATGGAGAAGCACTACTCGTTCAGGGACAATGGACGGATTCTCGCAGAGGAAACACTTCACCTGGGTTTCTATAAGAAAGGCGTAGTCGCAGCGTTGATGGCGGAGTGCGGATTTCGACTGCGGGAAAAACGAGAAAGTAGATTCTATGTCTACTCGAAGATGTGATTCGCCAACACTCCAACTCGTGAGGAAGGTGGTGTTCTTGGCACAGGCGAAAAGCGGAGACACAGTACGCGTGAGTTACACGGGAAAACGCGGCGACGGAACGCAGTTTGATACCTCGAAGGGACAGGACCCGCTTACCGGAAACCACCCGCTGGCGGGCGAAGACCTCACGTTCGATATCGAGCTGGTCGAGATCGTCTAGGCTTTCAAT
>JBHHVD010000038.1:0-28720 GCA_046754105.1 Candidatus Krumholzibacteriia bacterium | reverse complement strand
GTCGCCGCGGCCCAGGAGGAGCGCTTCACCCGCAAGAAACACGACCACGAGTTTCCCTTCCACGCCATCGATTACTGCCTCGGTGAGGCGGGACTCGCGCCCGAGCAGCTCGACTACGTCGGTTTCTATGACAAGCCATTCCAGAAATTCGACCGCCTGCTCGAGACCTACCTTTCGTACGCGCCGTTGGGCTTCCGGTCGTTTGCCAAGGCGATGCCGCTGTGGCTGAAGAAGAAGCTGCACCTGCCGCGCGAGATGAACCGCGGGCTGAAGGGTGCCTTCAAGAAGCGCTACCTTTTTACGGAGCATCACGAGTCGCATGCGGCCAGCGCATTCTTTCCTTCTCCATTCGAGGAGGCGGCCGTGCTGACACTCGACGGCGTGGGGGAATGGGCTACGGCGGCATGGGGCGCAGGACGCGGTAACCGGGTCGAGCTGACGCACGAGATGCGGTTTCCCCATTCGATCGGGCTCCTGTATTCCGCATTTACCTACTACGGCGGTTTCAGAGTCAACAGCGGCGAGTACAAGCTCATGGGGCTGGCGCCGTACGGCGAGCCCACCTACGTCGATCTCATCCTGGAAAACCTGCTCGATCTCAAGGAAGACGGATCGTTTCGCCTGGACATGTCGTACTTCAATTACTGCCAGGGCCTGACGATGACATCGGAAAAATTCCACCGTCTCTTCGGCGGGCCTCCCCGCGAGCCGGAATCGGACCTGACAACACGCGATATGGACATTGCGGCGTCGATCCAGAAGGTAACGGAAGAAATCATGCTTCGATCCGCGCACCACGTGCACCGAGAGACCGGGTCGAAGAACCTGTGCCTGGCGGGAGGGGTGGCACTGAACTGTGTGGGCAACGGCCGTATCCTCCGCGAGGGCCCCTTCGATCGCATCTGGATTCAACCGGCGGCCGGTGACGCCGGCGGCGCTCTGGGCGTGGCACTCCTCATCTGGTATCAACTACTGGACAACGCCCGCGAGGTCCGCACGCCGGATCGACAGTCGGGCTCGCTGCTCGGCGCGGAATACGGTGCAGACGAAATCGAATCGTTTCTCGATGGAACGAACGCCGCCTACGAAGTCATGGGCAGTGATGAGGTGCTCTGTGAGCGGATCGCCGAAGAGATATCCCGCGGCAAAGTCGTCGGGTGGTTTCAGGGCCGGATGGAATTCGGGCCGCGGGCGCTTGGCTCGCGGAGCATACTCGGAGACGCGCGCCAACCCGAGATGCAGTCCACGATCAATCTAAAGGTGAAATTCCGCGAGGGATTCCGGCCGTTCGCGCCCATCGTGCTGGAGGAGCACGCTCACGAGTACTTCGGTATCACACCGGAACAAGACAGCCCGTACATGTTGCTCGTCGCCCCCGTACGAGACGAGAAACGCCTGCCCATCCCCCCCGAGCTGGTGGACGCGAAGGGCATCGACCGGCTCAAACAAACGCGCTCGACCGTGCCCGCGATCACCCACGTTGACTACTCGGCGCGGGTCCAGACCGTCGATGAGACGCGAAACCCGCTCTTGTACCGGTTGATGAAGAGATTTCACGGGAAGACCGGATGTCCCGTCATGGTGAATACGAGCTTCAATCTCGGGTGGGACCCGATCGTCGAATCGCCGCGAGACGCGTACATGACGTTCATGGCCTCCGATATCGATTTTTTGTGTATGGGAAGGTACGTGCTCGCCAAGGCCGAACAGCCCGCGATGGTCAGCGTGGGCGCGGACGGCGATTCGGGTGAAGCGCTTGCCGGCAAACTCACCAGCCCGTGCTGCCGCGCCGTGCTCGCACCCACCGGCGAGGCGATGCGCTGTGAGAGCTGCGGGCACACATTCGATATGATCGACAACATTCCCCAGCTATTCTGGCCGCACGAAGAGATCGATGACCCACGCGACGTGACCGAGATCGTAAAGGCGTTCTACGAAGAGACGCCTTTTCCGAACTATGACGATCACGACTCGGTCCGGTCGTTGATCGAGAAATCGCGGCGGGGTGTGTACGCCCGGCGGCTCGATGAGGCGATTCCCTATAATAGCGACGTGCTGGAAGTGGGCTGCGGCACCGGCCAGCTGGCCAATTATCTCGGCATGTCTTGCCGGCAGGTCGTGGCCACGGATATGTGTTTGAATTCGCTCCGGCTCGGTGAGACCTTCCGGGAGGAGCACGCACTCTCCCGCGTGCGCTTCGTGCAGATGAACCTGTTTCGACCGGCGTTCAAACCCGGGCAGTTCGACGTGGTCCTGTGCAACGGCGTGCTGCACCACACGGCCGACCCGTTCGGCGGCTTCGAACAACTGGTAACGCTGGTCAAGCCCGGCGGGCATATCGTAATCGGGCTCTACAACACGTACGGGCGCCTGTTTACCGACTCCAGGCGGCAGCTGTTCCGGCTGACGGCGGGGCGGGCGAAATGGATCGACCCGATTCTGCGCAGGCAGGGATTGAGCAAGGACAAACGCCGCGCGTGGTTCGCAGACCAGTACCGGCATCCGCACGAGTCCAAGCACACGTTCGGTGAAGTGTTACGGTGGTTCGACACGACCGGAATCGAATTCGTGCGGGGTGTGCCCGCGATGAGGACCGAAGACGACGGGTTGGGTGGGGAGAGTCTGTTCGAGCCTCAAGGGCGTGGCAAACCGCTGGACCGTTTTCTCGTCCAGGCCGCCGAGGTGTTTGCGCCCGGCCAGCGGGAGGGAGGATTCTTTATCATGATCGGGCGCAAGCCCGGCATCCACGCGGCGCCGGAAGGCCTTGCCGAGGAGAGGATCGCCGGCACGACGAACGCTTGACGGGTTCGAGGGCGCCACGCGTACACCACGTTTACGAAGGACAGAAGTTATGGCCGTAATAGAAATCAAATCGACGCCGTCGAAACGCGAACTGAGCTGGTTCGGCGCCGTCATGCTCGTGTTTTTTGGAGCGGTGGGCAGCGTCGCCTATTTCAAGTTCCATGCCCCCACCGCGGCCTACGTTCTGTGGAGTGTGGGCACGCTCCTCGCGCTGCTCTTCTACGCGATCCCGCCGCTGCGTATACCCCTCTATCTGGGGTGGATGAGGGCGTTCTTCCCGGTTGGATGGACGTTTTCACACCTCGTGTTGATCGTGATATACTATCTGGTGGTTACTCCGATCGGTCTCGTCATGAGGCTCTTCGGGTACGACCCGATGAAGCGCCGCCTCGACCCGGGCGCGGCGACGTATTGGGTCGAACATCGAACCGCGGCGGAGCTGGCTCGCTATTTCCGCCAGTACTAACAATCGACGGAGAAAGCAAAATGACCAAGGAAACTCGACCCGGCGTCGATCAGCAGCAACAGGCCAGCGAGCTCGCCGATCTCGTGGATCAGAAATCACAAGGAATGGTCAACGAGTTTTGGGGGTTGCTCCGCCACAACAAGAAATGGTGGCTGGCGCCGATTATAGTGGTGTCCCTGATCCTCGGTGTTCTCATACTCTTGTTCGGTACGCCGATAGCGCCGCTGATCTATACACTGTTCTAGACTCGACACCCAGGACTGTGTCGCAGCCGTTTGGGGATTCTGCAGTGACCATTCCCGAATCGGTCCCGCCGGGAGTGGGCTTGTTCCCGAGGATGGAACGATAGCGACCCGGCCGGCAAGGTCTCGCCGGTCGCCGCCGTGGCAGCCATGTGTCCGGGACGGCGCGGCCGGTTGCGGCGCGGCCGGTTGCGGCCCCAAAGGAGAATGCGTTTTGACGGAGGCCAAAAAAGCCTCGCTTGTACTCGAGGACGGCGCGGCGTTCACGGGGTATGTCTTTGGCGCTGTCGAGCCGTCGGCCGGGGAGGTCGTTTTCAATACCGGGATGGTGGGTTATCCCGAGGCGATCACCGACCCGTCGTACTACGGGCAGATCCTCGTGCTGACGTATCCGTTGATCGGCAACTACGGCGTCCCTTCCGCGGTAGAGGACGACAACGGTATTCCGCGGCACTTCGAATCCGGCAAGGTCCGCATCCGCGGCCTCGTCACCGCGACCTACAACGGTGACTACCATCACTGGAACGCGTCGCGCTCGCTCGGTGACTGGTTGTCGTCGGAAGGCGTTCCAGGGGTTTACGGCATAGACACGAGAGCCCTCACACTTCACCTGCGCGAGCGGGGCACGGTGCTCGGCAAGATCGTCGTCGAGGGGGATCCGGAGCCGGAGTGGTACGACCCGGCGGCCGAGAACGTCGTCGCCCGGGTGTCCCGGGCCGAGCCGGTGACCTACGGTACGGGGGAACTGCACATCGGCGTCGTGGACTGCGGTGTGAAGAACAACATTCTGCGCTGCCTCCTCAAGCGCGGCGCAAAGGTTTCGGTACTGCCGTGGGATTATGATCTCCAGGGCCACGAATACGACGGGCTGCTCTTGAGCAACGGCCCGGGGGACCCCAAGCGGGCCGCGGTGATCGCGAGCCGCGTCGCGAAGCTCCTCTCCGATCCGAAGCCGATATTCGGCATTTGCCTCGGGTGCCAGGTGTTGGGGATGGCGACGGGTGGCAAGACGTTCAAGCTGCCCTTTGGGCACCGGGGGCAGAACCAGCCCGTTACCGACAATCTTACGGGCAAGTGGGCCATTACGAGCCAGAATCACGGGTACGCGGTCGACGCGGACAGCATCGCCGATGAATGGGATATCTGGTTCACCAACGGCAACGACGGCACGGTCGAGGGCCTGCGTGCGAAGCGTGGGCCGCACCTCGCAGTACAGTTTCACCCCGAGGCGGTCTGCGGACCGGTCGACACGGGCTACCTGTTCGACGTATTCCTGGAAGAAGTCCGGAACGTACGAAAGCAATGACAAGGCTCTCACCCATTCCTCCCAAGTCTCAACGCGACCCGCTACACGTGGGGCGGGTTCTGCTCCTTGGCTCCGGCGGCCTCACCATCGGGCAGGCCGGTGAATTCGACTATTCGGGGACCCAGGCGATCAAGGCCTTCAAGGAAGAGGGCGCCGAGGTGGTTCTCGTTAATCCCAACGTCGCGACCATCCAGACGTCCGAGGGTCTCGCCGCACGCATCTATTTTCTCCCGCTTACCGCGCACTTTGTCACGAGGATTATCGAGCGCGAGAGACCGGACGGGATCGTCCTCAGTTTTGGCGGGCAGACCGCGCTGAACTGCGGGCTCGAGTTGCACCGGCAGGGTGTACTCGAAAAATACAACGTGAAAGTCCTGGGGACGCCGGTCGAGACCATCGTCGAGACGGAAGACCGGGATCTGTTCTCCAGGCGGTTGACCCGGATCGGGATCCCGGTCCCCGCCAGCGAAGCCGTTTCTACGGCGGAAGCGGCCGTTGCCGCCGCGGAAAAATTTGGTTATCCCGTGTTGGTGAGGACGGCCTACACGCTCGGCGGCCTCGGCTCGCGTCTGGTCCGCGACCGGGAAAGCCTCGCGGAAGCGGCCGTCGCCGGGCTGGCGTTTTCGGATCAGCTCCTCGTCGAGAAGGCCCTCGAGGGATGGAAGGAAGTCGAGTACGAGGTAATCCGCGACCGGGACGATAATTGCATCACCGTTTGTAATATGGAAAACCTCGATCCCCTCGGCATACACACCGGCGAGTCGATAGTGGTGGCGCCGAGTCAAACGCTTTCCAACGATGAGTATCACGATCTGCGGGAGATGGCGGTGCGGACCATCCGCCAACTCGGGGTTGTGGGCGAGTGCAACATCCAGTTCGCGATCAACCCCTCGACCGGCGAGTACGTCGCGATCGAGGTGAATGCCAGACTGTCCAGGAGCTCGGCGCTCGCGTCGAAGGCCACGGGGTATCCCCTTGCCTTCGTGGCCGCGAAACTGGCGTGCGGGCGGCTCCTTGCGGAGATCCCGAATTCGGTGACACGCGCGACGTCGGCGTGCTTCGAACCCGCGCTAGATTACGTGGTGGTCAAGGTCCCCCGCTGGGACCTGGCGAAGTTCCGCGGAGCCGAGCGCCGGATCGGCAGCTCGATGAAATCTGTCGGCGAGGTGATGGGAATCGGCCGCAGCTTCGAGGAAGCGCTGCAAAAGGCCGTGCGTATGGTGTCCCCCGGTCTCGAGGGAGTTGTCGGCGAGTACAGCGGGGACATCGACCTGGAGTCGGAGCTGAAAAACCCGACCGACCGCCGCCTGCTCGTTCTCGCGATGGCGATCGGAGACGGCTGGGATATCGAGCGAATCCGGGAGATGACCGGAATCGATCCGTGGTTTCTCTACCGGATCGCGAACGTCGTTCGTCTGCACAAGGAGCTCGGCCGGCACACACTTGGGTCTCTCCCGGATCCCCTGCTGCGCGAGGTCAAGCAGGCCGGTTTTTCAGACGTTCAGATTGGCCGGACGCTCGAGGACGGCGCCGGCGCGGATGCGGCCGGCAACGCCGAGGCCGTACGCCACCATCGAAAGAGCCGGGGCGTGCTGCCGGTCGTGAAGCAGATCGATACGACGGCAGGCGAGTTTCCCGCCGAGACGAATTACCTTTATTTGACTTACCACGGCGATACCGACGATGTGCCTTTCGAGCAGAGTGTGAGGGGCGCCACGGGGGACAGGGGCGGCGTGATCGTTCTCGGAGGGGGGGCGTACCGGATCGGCTCGAGCGTGGAATTCGATTGGTGCTGCGTGAATTGTGTGGAATCCCTGGACCGGCTCGGCTACCGGACCATCGTGGTGAATCACAATCCGGAAACGGTTAGCACCGACTATGACGTGGCGCACCGGCTGTACTTCGAGGAGCTTTCACTGGAGCGGATTCTCGATATCTGGGAGAAAGAAAACCCGCTGGGCGTCGTGGTGTCCATGGGAGGGCAGACGCCGAACAATCTCGTGCTGCCGCTCGATCGTGCCGGTATCAAGGTACTTGGAACACCGCCGTCCTCCATCGACCGGGCGGAAGATCGGCACAAGTTCTCCACGCTCCTGGACAAGCTCGGCGTCGACCAGCCGCGGTGGAGCGAAGCGACGAGCGCACATGACGCCTTGGACTTCGCGCAGCAAGTCGGATACCCCGTATTGGTCCGGCCGAGTTACGTTCTCTCCGGCGCCGCGATGAACGTCGCCTACCGGGACGATGATCTTCGCACGTACCTCTCCGAGGCGACACGGGTCAGCCGCGAGCACCCGGTGGTAGTGAGCGAATTCATTTCCCGCTCGAAAGAAATCGAAGTGGACGCCGTCGCCCACCAGGGCAGGGTCGTGGCCTACGCGATGGCCGAGCACGTGGAGTATGCCGGCGTGCACTCGGGTGATGCCGTTATCGTTCTTCCGCCGCAGGAAGTGTTTCTCGAGACGGTCCGGCGGATCAAGCGCATCACGAAGGAGATCGCGAGGAGTCTAGCGATCACCGGTCCTTTCAACGTCCAGTACCTCGCCAGGGAAGGCCGGATACTGGTGATCGAATGCAACCTGCGCGCGTCGAGGAGCTTTCCGTTTGCGTCCAAGGTCTTCCGGCTGAACTTCGTAGATCTGGCCACCCGTGCGATGATGGGTGCGCCGATCGGCGAGCTCCAGCGCTCGCTCTTCGAACTGGACTACGTCGGCGTAAAGGCCCCGCAGTTTTCGT
Source organism: Candidatus Krumholzibacteriia bacterium (assembly GCA_046754105.1). Lineage (GTDB taxonomy): Bacteria > Krumholzibacteriota > Krumholzibacteriia > WVZY01 > WVZY01 > JAZGDW01. Next base: position 21,168 of record JBHHVD010000038.1, on the reverse strand, counting down.
TTGCCCGTCTCGCCGGAGCGGATCCCGTGCTCGGTGTCGAGATGGCTTCGACGGGCGAAGTGGCCTGCTTTGGAGATGATCTCAAGGAAGCGTTTCTCAAGTCACTCCTGTCGGTGGGGTACACGATTCCCGGTAAGGGCGTGCTGCTGTCGACGGGCACCGTTGCGGAAAAGACGAAGTTGCTCCCCGCCGTTCGCAAGTTCCAGGAAGTGGGGCTCAGGCTCTATGCGTCCGCCGGCACAGCGGAGTTTCTGGAGAGGAACGACCTCCACGCCGAGGTCGTGCCGTGGCCTCTCGACGAAGCCAGGCCGAACGCGCTCGACCTGATCGCCTCCGGAGACGTCGACCTGGTCCTGAATATACCGAAATCCATCGAGGAAGAAGAGCTCACCAACGACTATCTCATCCGCAGGCACGCGGTCGATCGGGGGATCCCGCTTCTTGTCAATGCCGAGACGGCCGCCCTCTTCGCTCAGGCGATACATCGCTACCGCCTGGAGGACTTGCACGTGCGGGCGTGGGACGATTACGTGCCTCCTGCCGATGCCGTCCGTAACGAGGAAACGAGTACCGGATAACTCCGGTCGCTCCGAGACTTCACACCCGTGCGATTCCAAATTGTATTAGCAGAGAGGATGTCTTTTTCGATGCACCGCGATGTAGCAGTTCTGGCGCGCGCGGCATGAACGGGCGGATTGAATGAGAACCCTTCTGGACAAGATCGCGCGGCGTGTAACCCTCGCCAGGGGCCGGTACCGTTTCGAGCACCGCCGCGTCGAATTGGAGACCGCGGATATCGAGACGCGGCTGCGTCCGGACATGAGGGGCCGGTTTCAGCAGCCGACGTACTATTCGCAGATGTTTCGAGGCTGGTTGCCGGAAACGCCGCAGCTCCTGCGTGCCTACAGGGAGGAATACCTGCCGCGCGGCACCGGCGCCCTGCTCGCCGGAAAGATCGAAGTACTGGGCCGGCAGCTGGAGACCGCCGCCGGCGTCGATTGGCACCGGGATCCGTTATTCGACGTCGTATGGCCACGGAAGTTCGTGGGGGCGCTCTCCATGCAAAAACGCGGTTCGGATGTGGTACTCCTGTGGCATCTCAACAAGATGATGTTCCTGCTCGATGCGTCGTACGCGTACCGCGTGACCGGTGACGATGGGTTCGCGAGGCGCTGGGTAGAGTGGGTCGATTCATGGACGGAGCAGAACCCGTTCATGGTGGGTATCAACTGGCGAAGCCCGCTCGAAATCGGCACGCGGCTGGTCGTTTGGACGATGGGCCTCCAGGAGATTGGATTCACGTTCACGATTCCAGAGGCGTCCCTGGGGCGTATCGTGCGTTCACTGGTGCGGCAGGCGGAATACGTGGCGGGACACTTCTCGCGCCGGGACCCGCCGAACAACCATCTGATCGGCGAGGCCGCGACCCTCTATACTTTTGCGGCCCTGTGGCCGCTTCTCGAAGGTGCGGGACGCTGGCGTGGAGAGTGTGAGCGCATTCTCGCGGACGAGATCAAACGGCAGGTATTGCCCGACGGAATGCATTTCGAAAACGCTTTTAATTACCATGCCTACGTGCTCGATTTCTACCTGCTCTATCTCTACGCGAAATGTCTCGAGGATGAGCCGCCGGATTCGGCGTTTATTGACGGGACGGCGAGGCTTGCCGAGAATTTCCTCGCGTTTCGCTCACCCACGGGACGCGTGCCGAGGTTCGGCGACGACAGCCTGACGGAGTTCCTGGTTCTCAAACCCATGCGGGAACTGGAGGCGCGGCGTTTCGGAGGGAGCCACACACTGACCGAAATTGTAAAACCCGACTTCGCAGAGGTGATAGCGGCCACGGACTGGGGACGGAGGTTAATGCGGACGGAGACGCCCGGGCAGTGCAGCATCCATCGCCAGGATTCCGGCTTCACCGCCTTTCGCGGGGGGGAGAGCCACCTGGTGTATGCCTCCGGCCCGGAGCACACGAGCCCGTTCTCCCACGGCCACCTCCACTCCGACGCCGGCAGCTTCGAGCTCGAGATCGCCGGCGCGCCGGTATTCATCGATTCCGGCACCTACCTGTACGGGAAGGACGAGTCCGCCCGCGAGCATTTCAAGGGCGCCCGCGCACACAATTCCGTGCTCATCGATGACCGCGACCCGCTGGCGAGCCAGGAGACCTTCAAGTGGGTCGGGACCCGCCGCGGGCGCACGACGTGGTTTTCGAGCGACGGTGAGTGCAGGGCCGTGGGCTCGCTGCAGGTCCTGCCGTCGAGCCGCGGCGATTTCTACCACGAGCGCGTGCTGGCGCAGATCGGTGAGGTCGTCTGGATCATCGTGGACCGTGTGGGCACTCCGCGCCGGGAGAGTGTCGTGCACAGCGCGAGCGCACTCTTTCATACGCCGCTGCCCCCGGATCGCTTCGAGATCGTGGACGGGACCCGCCTCGGGGTGCGGCTGGACGTGGGCGATGACGGCTCCGCCGTGGGCATGACGCGCAAAGGCGCGTTTATCCTGCGCGGATTCTCGTCCGCCGGGTACGCGCGCGGGCTCATCAGCGACCGGTCGGACAAGCGATCCTGGTACTCACCCGCGTACGGCGACCTGCGATACGGCACGACGATAGAGGTGAGCGCCGATTTCACCGATACCCTCATGCTGGTACACTCCTTTGCCGGCGAGGATGTGCGAGCGGAGTGCCGCCCCCGGGAAGACGCCCGGGTCGTGGTGGACGTCGATAGAGGAGGGGCGCGGGACCGATTGTCGGTGTGCTTCGACCCGGCCCGCGTCGAATGGAATGGACGGGCACTCGAAGAGAACCGGTAAACGATTTGAAAAAACTGCTGATGATCGCATATGATTTTCCGCCGGCCGCCAACGTCGGTATTTACCGGTCGGTGAAGTTCGCCAGGTACCTGCCGGAATTCGGATGGCAAGGCGTGGTGCTGACGGTGCGTAACGGCAAGCACGCGAAGTACGATGACCGGATGAATGCGCTCATTCCAGACGGGACGCGGGTATACCGCGCCCGATCGTTCGAGGCACTGAACACCGGTGAGAACCGGGCGAATCGGGCGAGATCCGGCCGGCGGACGTTCGGATCCAGAGTCTACAATCGCTTGTGCCGGCTGTGGGCGTTCTTCATGATCCCGGACGACAAAGTCACCTGGGTGCCGGCGGCGACCTGGCTGGGATACCGGGCCGTCAAGCGCGAGGGAATAGGCCACGTTTATGTGTCGGGAAAGCCGTTTTCATCGTTTCTCATCGGATACCTGCTCAAGAAACTATGCGGAATCAAGTTGGTTATCGACTATCGCGATCCATGGACCCAGAACATCAACTACGTTCGCCGCAGCCCGTTCCACGCCTGGGTGGAACGAACGCAGGAACGGGCGATGGTCAGGGCGAGTGACCTGGTCATCGCCAACACGCGGATCAACGAAGAGATGATGGTGCGGGATTTCGGCGAGGGACAACCGAGGGATAAATTCGTTTCGATCCACAATGGTTTCGACAGTGAGGACTTCAAGACGGTGCCTCCGGGCAGGTACGATAAGTTCTCCATTACCTATGCCGGCGCTTTCTATTTCACGGTCGGTTCCTCGTGGAGAACGAGTGCGGGTGACGACGTAATGAAGACCTACTCGCCGATGGTTTTTTTCCAGGCGCTGGAGAAATTCGCCGCGTCGAGGCCGGACGTTCGGGACCACCTGCGTGTCAACTTCATGGGGGTCGTCGGCCGGGGATACGAGCCCGTCGTCCGTGAGATGGGCCTGGAAGGCATCGTTCACCACCTGGGATACCTCGATTACGGGGAACACCTCGCCGTGCTGAAGAAATCGCACGTGATGCTGCTCGTGCTCTCGCGCGGCGAGAAGAGCCGTGGCTGGATACCCTCGAAATTCTTCAGCTACCTCGGCTCCGGCAACCCCGTGCTGGCGCTGGTACCGGAGGGTGAAGTTCGTGATATCATCGAGGCGGCCCGTGCGGGCATTATTGTCGAGCCGGACGACGTGGATGGCACGGTCGATGCTCTATCGGATCTTTACGACCGCTACCTCGAGGGGGGCGCGTGGTTCGACCGCGATGAAGAGAGAATCCAGAGGTTCGAGCGTCGTTTCCTGGCCGGGCTGCTGGCCGGGGCCCTCGATCGAATCTGAGCGGTTTGGGAGAACTATGAGAATCAGCATTTTTGGACTGGGTTACGTGGGATGCGTTTCGGCCGCTTGCCTGGCGGAAGCCGGACACGATGTCATTGGCGTCGACGTCAATACATCCAAGGTCGAGATGTTGAACCGCGGGACGTCACCGATCATAGAGAAGGACCTCGATGGCATGATCCGAAAGGCAGTCGCTACGGGCCGCCTGCGGGCGGTCGCCTCGGCCGAGGAAGCGGTTGCAGCGACGGATATCTCGATGGTGTGTGTCGGCACACCTAGTAACGCCAACAACAGTCTCAATCTGGAATTCGTGGAAAAGGTGTGCGAAGAGATCGGCCGCGCGTTGAAGAATCGCACGGCGGATCATCTCGTGTGCGTTCGCAGCACGATGGTGCCGGGCAGCACCGAGAAGCGAGTCGTGCCCGCTTTGAAGAAGGGATTCGGAGCGAAACTGCCGGCGCGGGTCCGTGTTGCAGTAAACCCCGAGTTCCTGCGTGAGGGGTCGGCGGTGGGTGATTATTTCAATCCGCCCAAAACGGTCGTGGGCGCGGAAGACGAACCGACGGCCGACCGGGTTGTCTCGCTCTACCAGGGCATCAAGGCACCGGTCATTCGGACGTCCCTCAGGACGGCGGAAATGGTGAAATACGTAGACAACGTATTCCACGCGCTGAAAATCGCTTTCGCCAACGAGATCGGAACCCTGTCAAAGGCCATCGGTGTCGACAGCGGCGACGTGATGGATATTCTTTGCTCGGATACGAAGTTGAACATTTCCGACGCGTATCTCAAGCCTGGTTTCGCGTTCGGTGGCTCATGCCTGCCGAAGGATCTGCGGGCCATTCTATACAAGGGACGCACGATGGACCAGGAACTGCCGCTGCTCTCCGCCATATTGCCCAGCAACGACAGGCAGATCCGCCGCGCCGTCGACATGATCCAGTCATGCGGCAAGAAGACGCTGGCCTTTCTGGGCCTGAGTTTCAAGCCGGGTACGGACGATTTGCGAGAGAGCCCGCTGGTCATCCTGATCGAGACGTTTCTCGGCAAGGGCTACGATATTCGTGTTTTCGATGAAAACGTGTCGCTGGCCCGCCTGGTAGGGGCGAACAAGGCCTATATCGAGAAAGAAATCCCGCACATTTCGAATCTGATCACCGATACCCTGCAGGACGCGGTCGACTTTGCGCAGGTGATCGTGGTCGGCCACAAGGAACCCGGGTTCGCAAGCCTGCTCGGCAAGGTTCCCGAGGGCAAGGTCGTCATCGATCTCGTGCGTCTCTTCGATGAGCCGCCGAAGGGGATGAAGTACTACGGGTTCAACTGGTAGGGGCGCCGCCAACGGTCCATATCACCAGGATCAGCCGCGGCTGGAGAATACCTTCGAAAGACGCCACAATCCGCCATCGTGGAGAATCAGGATCGCGGACGCCGCGAGAAGAAAAAGATTGCGGATAATCAGCGTGAAGCCGGTCTGGCTCCCGCCTTCGTTCGAGAAGCAGCCGCAGTCAATGGCGAGGCCGCGGATCAACGTCGTCGCGATGGCGACGGTGAACATTACCAGCAACACGAAGATTGCGCCGGCCGCTTTTCGAGTCATGAGCCCCAGGATCAACATGCCCCCCGCGAGGACCTCGCTCCAGGCCACCAGCAAGGCGAAAACATTCGAAAGCGAGACCGGCAACAGCTTGTAGGCTCGTACGGCGATGGCGAACTCATCGGGATGCTGGACTTTCTGCAGGGAAGAAAAGAGAAAAAGGCCACCGAGGAGTACCCGCAGCACGAAAAGGACGATGCCGCTGGTCAAGAATACGGTAACCGGGTTCGAGCTGCGTATGGTGGTCGATTCAACTGACACGTCGTTACTCCGCGCCCTCGGTGGGGAAGTTCGCCTCGGTCCATTCCTCCCAGCCCCCGCGATACACGATGACCCTTTCGTAGCCCGCGAGCTGGAGCTCCCGGGCGAGGTCCTCGCCGAGCTCGCAGGTAACACTTCTGCAGTACGTGACAACGTCCGCATCCCTCGGCACCAGGTCGTCGAGCTCGGCGTAGTAGTCGGTGAAATTGTCGTACGGGATGTTGATGGCGCCCGGCAGGTGCCCTTCCGCGAACTCTTGCTCGCTCCGCGCGTCCAGCAGCGTGACCGTTCCCGTTTCCAACAGCGCCCTTAGCCTGTTCATGCCGAGTTCGCCGCTCTCGTACTCGTCGGCCGTAATCGGTCCCGCCGGCGCCACTTCACCGGCGGCGTTAGCGCCGGGCTCGTCGCCCACCGCCCGCGCCTCTCCACTCTTCGTTGCGTCGTCCGTCGGCGGCGTCGGAGCCGTCCGTGGTTCGGGTACGGCGGCTTTGCGGGCCACGCGTTTGGGTACCTTCGGGAACAGGTCGACGGGCTTGCTCCGTACCGAATTCTGAACGACACCGACAACTGCGGCGATCGCGATAATAACAACGCCTCCAAGGAGGCTCTTCAGGAAACTCACGGTCGAACTCCTTGCCACGGGCGTGCCGGTCGCCTGGCTCCCATGCCATGACATAATCGGCCCATTCTACGGCAATCCTGGGGGAATATCCACTGGTATTGCGTGCGGTTGTACCCCGGCGGAGCGCGCGAGTTCCCACGAGGTCCGTGTGGTTTCTCGGGGTAAGCGGCAGGTACCTGGAGAATCGCCCGCCATCCCGGGCGGCCGTACCATAAACTCAGAAGCGGAGCACCGTTGCAGCCTTGGGGGAGTAGTTGGCTTGGTCAGTGGTGCTCCGCTTCAACGTCTGTCGATGGTCTAATAGACCCACCGGGCGACGCGTCTCTCGATTCAGAACTGGGGGTTGGTCGCAGACCGGCGAGAATACTTACATCATTCGCCGGGATCATCGTGGGCGAGACGATTTTTTATGCGAGCCTTCACATCCGGCGACAGCGCGGCCTCGTTCAGGACGCCGCCGTCGGCGAGCAGGGCGTCGGTACCGCCGGCCACTCCGGACGCCTTGGAAATCAGGGCCAGCTGCCTCGTGAACCTCCGGCACAGGAAGCAAATCGCAAGGTGCACCCTCACCCGCATGCGCTCGTGGAAGCGAAGATCGTGGTCGGCACTCTCCGCGACGAGTCGAGTTACTTCTTTACAGTTCATCATGGTGCAATCATCCTCTGGGCCGGCCTCCCTCAGCGCTCTTCCCGAAACCACTTCGCCTCGAGGCAACTCCTGAGTTTCGCCCGTGCCCGGTGCAATATAACCCAGAGATTGGTCGGCGTGATGTCCAGAATCTTACAGATCTCGTCGGTCTTCATTCCGTCCAGCTCGCGCAGCGAGAAGGCCCTGCGGAAGGTATCCTGCAGCCCGTCGAGGCATCCGGTGAATACACCCCAGAACTCTTTGCTATTAAACAAATTATCCGGGTTCTCATCCCAATCCTGAGGACGGTTCTTCCACTTCCACATTCCCAGCCGGTGATAGGCCTCTTCCTCGGTCTCCTCGGTTAGAAAGGTCAGGTCGGTGGAGGAGACTTCACGCGAGCTTTTTCGAAAGTGGTCGATGATCTTGTGCTTGAGGATGCCCACCAACCAGGTGCGGATCGCCGACCCGCCCTTGAATTTGTCCAGCCCCTGCAGCGCCGATATAAAGGTCTCCTGCACGAGGTCCTCGGCGACGTGGGTGTCCTTTACTCGCACCAGCGCGAAGCGGTACAGCACATCACCGTGCTCGTCGACCCACATCGTGGGGTCCGTTGGAGATTTCTTTGGGGATTCGCTCATCGGGACGGCACACAACCCACCATTGGCATTTCCGACCTGTACGGGGTTTCTCGATACCCCCTCGAGGTGGGCGGAGTATAGCACGGCAGGTTTCCACCATAAAAGAAACTTTCGCCGGGCGGGCCGTCAAGGGCCTTGTCGGCTTTTCGCTGTGGATTCTGGGCCGGAGATACGGTATGATCGCGCCATACAAAACCTTTCTTTTCCCCGGAAGTGCGGGGTGGCGGGCCCGAATCCGGCGGACCCGATGAATCGATAGACCGGGAGAAGACCTCCCCCGCCCGGGGCCTACGATCCTGCGTTACGCTGTGGCTGTTCGCCGGCCTCGGCTATTTGCTGTCTCGTTCCACGCCGAAATGAGCGATCGTAACCGGTGCCGGCGGTACGTACCGCGGCCGGGAGCGCCCGGCTATGACTTTCGAAAACGCGATCGATCTGATATGTTTTGACGTCGACGGCACGCTCGTCCGTCATCCCGCCGGCATGGTGATTTGGGAGGTGCTGAATATCCGTTTCGGTGGGAGTGCGAAGCGGAACCGCGAGCGGTACGCCATGTATCGAGACGGTCGAATAAGCTACGCCGGTTGGGTGCAACTCGACGTCGAGGACTGGCTGGCGGTGGGAGCATCCCGACAGGATATCCTGGAATGTGTCCGTGAGTTCGATCTGGTCGCCGGCGCGCGCGATACGGTGAACGAACTCGCTCGAAGGGGATTCGAGCTTGGCGTTATATCCGGAACGCTGGACATTGTGCTCGACACGCTTTTTCCGGATCATCCCTTCGGTGAGGTTCACACGAACAAGATCTACTTCGACGAAGAGGGTAACCTGACAGCGTACCAGGCTACCCCGTACGATGGGCAGGGAAAGCCCACCGCGCTCAGAGCGATGGCGGGCAGGCACGGCATCCCGCTGAAGCGGTGCGCGTTCATCGGCGACGGAGAGAACGACGTGCCGCTACTCGGTGTGCCGGGTTGTTTCGTCGCATACCGGCCCAAATCGCCAACGCTGGCTGCTGGTGCCGACATCGTTATTCGGGAGGAGGGACTACACTCTTTGCTCGACTTGTTTAACCGAGCATGAGGGTCAGAGAAAGAAGACATGAAAGAAGAACAAATCGAACAAATTCTAAGCCAGGTGCGGGAGCTTTTTACGGGAGAAAAAAAGCCGCTGCCCACCATTCTCTTGCGGGAAATCTTAGTCAATTCTCTCAAGCTCAAAGACGATGACCTCGACACGCTGGATCTCAAGATCATCAACCGGTCGTTCCGTGAGCTTCGCTACGCGTTCAAGGTTTTCAAGCCGTATCGCCACATCCGCAAGGTGTCGATATTCGGATCCGCGCGTACCCCCAAGGAGGATCCCTACTACAAGATGGCGGTCGATTTCGCGCGACTCCTGGCGAAGAAAAACTACATGGTCATCACCGGAGCCGCCGACGGCATTATGAAGGCTGGAAACGAGGGGGCAGGTAGTGACAAGAGCTTCGGGGTCAATATCCACCTTCCCTTCGAACAGGGTGCCAACGAGTTCATCGTCGACGATCCGAAGCTCATCACATTCAAGTATTTCTTTACACGCAAGCTGCTGTTCGTGATGGAATCCCACGCGATAGCGCTCTTCCCGGGGGGCTTCGGAACCCATGACGAGGGGTTTGAGACGCTGACGCTGTTGCAGACCGAGAAGGCGAGCCCGCGCCCGTTTCTGCTGGCGGAGCTACCCGGGGAGACGTACTGGGAGCGCTGGGACAGGTTCGTAAAACAGCAGTTGCTCGAGCGCGGGTTGATTGCCGAGGAAGACATCTCTCTCTACAAGATCGTCCACTCGCCGGAGGAAGCGGTCGAAGTGATCGAGTCCTTCTACTCGACGTTTCATTCGTTTCGCCAGGTAAACGAGAAGCGCGTGATTCGTCTGCAACACGAGTTGCGCAGCAGCGCGATCGACAAGCTGAACGGAGAGTTCTCGGACGTCGTTACCGCCGGCAAAATCGAACGAACGGGCCCGCTGCCGGAGGAGTCAAACGAACCCGAACTCGCCGACATGCCGCGCATCGTCTTCGCCTACGACCACACCAGCGCCGGCCGCCTGAAGCAGATGATCGACGAGATCAATCGCCTCGGCCGGGGGCAGTGACGGGCCCCGGTCCGGCCTCGCAGACGGGGGTCACCGGCGCGGGCGATAACAATCCGACTGCGTGCCCCAACCACCGGGACTATACGGAAGAAGAAAAGACGCTGGCGTGCCAGCTGTCGGCGAAACGGCGCTCGAAGCGTCCGGCGCGCAGCTCGCCGAGGGTTTGCAGGGTCAGGTCGAATACCGCGGTGTCCGGACCGACCATGCCGGCGGTGATCGCCTCCTGGAAGACACGGCGGCCGAGCGCCTCGATTTCGCCGGATTCGTTCCTGAAAAAAACGAGGTCACGATCGAGCCCGTCGAGGTCGTGGCTGTCGCGAAGGAACTTGAAATGCCCGAAGCCGTCGTCGATCGAACAACCTGAAACGCCGCTATCACAGCGACCCGCCACGATGACGAAACGATCGAGGAGAATCTCGTAGCCACCTCGCACCGGGTCTCCATGGGAGACCCACTCTTCGATGAAGCGGCCGAGCCGCCCATCGATCAGTCCCTTTTCGTGCTCGCCGAGCGTGCGTGAAAACCCGTAGATCCACAGCTGCGTGTCGTCGGGCAGAAGGTCCAACTTTCCCACCTCCGCCATGTCAATTGTCCCCCGTGCAATGCGTGTCGAACGCCTCTTTGAGCTTCTGTGCGATTTCGACCGGTTGCACGCCCTCGATGTGATGGCGTTCCATCATGAAGACCAGCTGGCCGTCCTTGAAGAGCGCTACCGAGGGTGACGACGGCGGGTAACCCGCCATGTAAGAACGTGCCTTCGCGACGGCCTCGGTGTCGACGCCGGCGAAGACGGTCGTCGCCTTGTCCGGAACGTTGGTGTGCCGCAGCGCGATGCGCACCGCAGGGCGCGCGCCCCCCGCGGCACAGCCGCAGACCGAGTTGACGACGACCAGCGCCGTACCGTTCTTCTCTCCGAGTATGCCGTCCACGTCATCAGCCGTTCGCAGCTCTTCGACGCCGATGGAAGTCAGTTCCTCACGGCACGGGGTTACAATTTCTTCTGGATACATCTGTCTCTCCTCCGATTGCGTTGTGACGGTTCTACATGTTCAGTTCGAGGCGGGCCGCCTCGGACATCTTGTCTGGTGTCCATGGTGGATCCCAAACCAGGTCGATGTGGACGTCCGTGACGCCATCGACGGTCCGGATCTTGTTTTCTATTTCTCCCGGCAGGCTGCCGGCCACCGGGCAGGCGGGCGAGGTCAACGTCATCACGACCTTGGTTTCCCCCTTGTCGTTCACATCCACACTGTAAACAAGGCCCAACTCGTAGATATCCACTGGTATCTCCGGATCGTACACCGTATGGAGGATCTCTATGACCCGATTCCTTATCGTCCCGGAAATGTCGTCCGCCATCACGTCTCCTATTCGGTGGTCACCGTCTCACTCGTGTCGGCGAGCGCGGCCTCGAACGTATGCCAGGCGAGGGTCGCGCACTTGATACGGATCGGATACTCGCGCACGCCGGCGAATATGGCCAGCTTGCCGAGCTTCTCGATCTCCCCGGCGGCCTCGAGACCACCGGTTACCAGTTCGCGAAACTTGCCGAACAACGCGCCGGCCTCATCCACGGTCTTGCCCTTCAACGATTCGGTCATCACCGACGTGCTGGCCGTGCAAATGGCGCATCCCGATCCCTCGAAGCTGATGTCCACGATCACGTTGTCGTCGACGAGCACGAACACGGTAACCTTGTCGCCGCAAAGCGGATTGTAGCCCTCGGCGTGGTGGTTCGCGGTGTCGAGCCGGTGACAGTTGCGGGGTCGTTTGTAATGGTCGAGGATCATTTCCTGATAAAGCTCGCGAAGATCGTCCATCTACCTGAACACCTCTCGGACCTTATGTATCGACGAAACAAGGGCATCGGCCTCCTCGCGGGTGTTGTAGATGCCGAACGACGCCCGTGAGGTCGCCGGCACGCCGTAGTGCGCCATGATGGGTTGTGTGCAATGGTGGCCGGTACGGATCGCGATACCTTCGCGGTCGAGTATCGTGCCCACATCGTGCGGGTGGACGCCGTCGATTACAAATGACACCACGCCGGCTTTCTCCGCCGCGTCCCCGATAATTCTGACGTCCTCCATCTCCTGCAGCGCGCCGGTCGTGTAGCGCACGAGATCACGGTCGTGTGCGGCAATACCGTCAAAACCGATGTTGTCGAGATAGTCGATAGCGGTGCCCAGAGCGACGACGCCCGCCACGTTGGGCGTGCCGGCCTCGAACTTGTAGGGAAGAGGCTTGAAAACCGTCTTCTCGAAAGTAACCGATGAAATCATGTCGCCGCCGCCCTGATATGGCGACATGGTCTCGAGCAGCTCTCGTCTTCCATACACAACGCCAACGCCCATGGGGCCGTACATCTTGTGACTGGAGAATACAAAGAAATCACAATCGAGTTCCTGCACGTCGATTCGGAGGTGGGGTGCCGTTTGCGCTCCGTCCACGAGCACGGGTATGTCTTTTGCGTGTGCCATCTCGATCATGCGCTCGAGGGGGTTGACGGTGCCCAGCGAGTTCGACACGTGTACGATCGCGACCATGCGCGTGCGGGGCCCGAGCAGCTTCTCGTATTGTTCGAGGATGAGCTCGCCGCGGTCGTTGAAGGGGATCACGCGCAGCTTCGCGCCGGCTTCCTCGCACAGGAGTTGCCAGGGAACGATGTTGGAGTGGTGCTCCATCTCGCTGACAATGATCTCGTCCCCGGCGTTGACCGCAGAGCGGCCGTAGGATTGTGCGACGAGGTTTATCCCTTCCGTCGTCCCCCGGCAGAATACGATCTCGCGCGTATCGGCGGCGTTGATGAACTTCCTCGTCTTCTCGCGTGCGCCCTCGAATGCCTCCGTCGACCGTACGCTGAGCGCATGCACTCCCCGATGCACGTTGGAATTGTCCGTCGAATAGTATCGCTCCAGCGTTTCGATAACCGCCTGGGGTTTCTGTGCGGTGGCGGCATTGTCGAGGTAGACGAGTTGCTTGCCGTGTATTCTCTGATCGAGGACCGGGAAATCCTTGCGGATGCTCTCGACGTCGTAGTGGATGCTCTGTCCGTTTTTCACGCTTGCGCGATCCAGGTTTCTACTCACCGTGCGTCCGTCCTTCACTCAGATTACGCGTCGCCCGCCGTAATCGCGCCGGCCAGCCATGTCTTCAGGTCGCCGGCCAGCCGCTCGCGCAGGGGAGCCACCTTGACCTGCTCGATCACCTCACCGGCGAACGCATGGATCAACATGTTCCGCGCCGAGACCTCGTCTATTCCGCGCGAGCGCAGGTAGAAGACCGCATTGTCATCGATCTGCCCGACCACAGCACCGTGCGTGCATTTGACGTCGTCTGCATAGATCTCGAGTTGCGGGTTCGTGTTTATTTGCGCGTCATCCGATAGCAGCATACATCCGTTGGATTGCTTGGCATCGGTCTTCTGCGCGTCGGGGTGAACGTGTATCTTGCCGTTGAATACCGCTCGAGCCCGGTCGGTCAGGATGCCCTTGTAGAGTTCATAGCTGTTGCAATTGGGCATCGCGTGGTCGATGTTGGTGTTGTTGTCTACGTGCTGGTGCCCGCGGGCCACGTACAGACCGTTCAGTGTGCATTCGATACCTTCACCGTCCAGGTAGGTGTTGACGTCGTTTCTAACCAACTCTCCTCCCGAGGAGAGGAAATCGGTGTGAAAACAACTTCCCCGATCCAGATGTGCCTGCAGCGTCGCCGTGTGATAGGACGCCGGGCTCTCTTTCTGCAGTTTGTAGTGATCGACCGCAGCGCCTTGCCCGACGATGATTTCCGTCACCGGATTCGTATAGTATATATCGTCGCCCGGTGCCACGTAACTCTCGATTATCGTGGCGCGGCTCCCCGCCTCGGCGACGATCAGGTTGCGTGGATGCGACATGGTCGAGCCGTCGCGGGAAGCCGACACGCAAAGCAGATGAATCGGTTCCTCGAGCGTGATCCCCTCGGGGATATGAACGAACGCGCCGTCGAGCATGTGCGCGGTGTTGAGGGCCACGAACGGGTTCTTCTCCGGGCAGGCGTGGCGGGCCAGATACTTTCTCACCAGCGCGGGACGGCTCCGAAGCGCCTCCGCGAGGCTTTCGACGTGCACTCCCTCGGGCAGCCGCCCCACCGCCGACAGGCCCTGCGCGGGGTTGCCGCTTACCAGCACCAGGCGCCGGCAGTCTGTGTCGTCGAACGTCAAGCCGGCGACGTCGGCGGTGGATAGCCCGTTCGGGTGGTATTGCTTCTCCAGACAAAAGTCCCTCGACAGCAGCGGGCGCAGCCGCGTGAAACGCCAACCCTCGGTGCGGGTCGTCGGAAAACCGTGGCGAATCAGGCCGTCGCGGGCGCTCGCGCGAAGGCCGGCGAGCCACTTCGGCCCGGTGCGCGGCGTTTCGGCTTCGAGCTTCGCGAATCTCTTTATGTCGAAATTGTCAGCCATTGGAGACACTTTTTTCTATTTCGGCGTAGCCTTTGTCTTCGAGCTCGAGCGCCAGCTCCTTGCCGCCCGATTTGACCACGCGCCCGTCGACGAGAACGTGCACGATATCCGGCACGATGTAATTCAAGAGCCGCTGGTAGTGCGTTACGACCACGATCGCGCGGTCGGGCGAGCGCAGGGCGTTGACGCCGCCGGCGACGGTCTTCAAGGCGTCGATATCCAGCCCGGAATCCGTCTCGTCGAGGATGGCCAGCCTGGGGTCCAGTACCGCCATCTGCAGGATCTCGTTGCGTTTCTTCTCCCCGCCCGAGTAGCCATCGTTGACGGGACGGTCCATAAAGCTCGGGTCGATGTCCAGGAGCTTCATCTTGTCCTTTATCATCGCGAGGAACTCCATGGCGTCCATTTCATCCTCACCCAGATACTTGCGCTTCGAGTTGAGCGCTGATTTCAAGAAATGCGAATTCCGCACCCCCGGTATTTCCACCGGGTACTGGAATGCCATGAAGATGCCCTTGCATGCACGCTCCTCCGGGTCCAGCTGCAAGAGGTCATCACCTTCGTAGAGAACGCGGCCACCGGTGACCTCATAGCTCTGGTGCCCGGCGATTACCTGGGCCAGCGTGCTCTTGCCCGAGCCGTTCGGCCCCATGATGGCGTGGACCTCTCCGGCGTTGACCTCGAGATCGATGCCGCGCAGGATCTCCTTGTCCTCTACGGTCGCGTGCAGTTGTTTGATTTCCAGCATTATTGTCCCTCTCGGTTGCTATGTACCACCCGAATCGCCGGGCTAGCCGACGCTGCCCTCCAGGCTCACCTCGAGCAGCCGCTGCGCCTCGACTGCGAACTCCATCGGCAACTCGCGAAACACCTCTTTGCAAAAACCGTTTACGATCATGTTCACCGCGTCTTCCGCCTTGATACCTCGTTGCTGGCAGTAAAAAATCTGGTCCTCGCCGATTTTCGAGGTGGACGCCTCGTGTTCGACCTGGCCGGTCGTGTTCCTGGTTTCAATATAGGGAAACGTGTGGGCGCCGCACTTATCCCCGATGAGCATCGAATCACACTGGGTATAGTTGCGCGCGCCGGCGGCCTTCCTGCCGATTTGCACAAGGCCGCGGTAACTGTTCTGGCCGCGACCCGCGGAAATGCCCTTGGAGACGATCGTGCTCGAGGTGTTCCGGCCCACGTGGATCATTTTGGTCCCCGTGTCGGCCTGTTGAGAATTGTTGGTGAGGGCGACGGAGTAGAACTCGCCCACGGAGTCGTCTCCGCTGAGGATGACACTCGGGTACTTCCACGTTATGGCCGAGCCCGTTTCCACCTGCGTCCACGAGATCTTCGAGCGATCGCCGCGGCAGTGGCCGCGCTTGGTCACGAAGTTGTAGATACCGCCCTTGCCGTTCTTGTCACCGGGGTACCAGTTCTGCACGGTGGAATACTTGATCTGGGCGTCTTCCAGCGCTACCAGTTCCACGACGGCCGCGTGCAGCTGGTTTTCATCGCGCATCGGCGCCGTGCACCCTTCGAGGTAGCTCACGTAGGCGCCCTCTTCGGCGACGATCAGCGTGCGCTCGAACTGGCCCGTTTTGGCCGCGTTGATGCGAAAATACGTCGAAAGCTCCATCGGGCAGCGCACGCCCCGGGGGATAAAGCAGAAGGAGCCGTCGGTGAACACGGCCGAGTTGAGGGCCGCATAGAAATTGTCGTGGTGGGGAACCACAGAGCCCATGTATTTCTGCACCAGCTCGGGGTGATTCTGGACCGCCTCCGAGAAAGGACAGAATATGATGCCTTCTTTGGCGAGCGTTTCCTGGAACGTGGTCGCCACGGAAACGCTATCGAATACGGCGTCGACGGCCACGCCGGCGAGCGCCATCTGCTCTTCGAGGGGGATGCCCAGTTTGTCGAACGTGCGTCGGATTTCCGGATCCACCTCGTCCATGCTCTTCGGCGCGTCCGCCGGGTCTTTCGGTGCGGCGTAGTAGTGGATATCCTGGAAATCGATCTCGGGGTAGTGCACGTGGGGCCACCGGGGCTCGGTCATCGTCACCCAGTGCCGGTAGGCCTGAAGACGCCAATCGAGCATCCACGCCGGCTCCCGCTTCTTGGCGGAGATCATACGGACGATGTCTTCGCCGAGCCCCTTGGGGATGACTTCCTGCTCGACGTCGGTGACGAAGCCGTATTTGTATTCCCGATCCGTGTAATGGCGGATCGGGTCGCGGGTGTCACTCATAACTCCCCCATGTTATTGCAGTTACGTTCTTGGGCGCCCCCGGAGCTGTCTCAATATAGTGCAAAAATTGACAAAAATCAATTGTTTGTCGTTTGCAGAAAGAAAGCCGCCCCGACGGAGGAAGTGTGGGATTACGGCGGCTGGACGTTTACGTGATTTTTTTCACGAACTCATCGACAATGATGCCTGATTATTGTCATGAAATCAAGGGTTTTTTCCGCCCGCCGCTGTCGCGGTCCGGCGTACAATTGCTTATATTGCAAGCACTACACGTGTCGTATGGTGCCATGCGATCGGTGAAGGGAGGGCGCCATGGCCGCGGACGATTCATTCCTGACCTTTGTGTGTGATCAACTCGGTGGACTCGGAGACGTGCACTCCCGGGCGATGTTTGGGGGGCACGGCGTTTACAGTGGCGGTGTGTTTTTTGCGATCGTCCACGGCGGCCGGCTCTATTTCAAGACCAACGAAGAAACCCGCCCCAAATACTCCGAGGCGGGCATGTCGTGCTTCCAACCGAAACCTCATCAAGGGTTGAGGAATTACCTCGAAGTCCCGGTCGATGTTCTCGAAGGCAGCGAGCTCGTCGCCTGGGCACTGGATGCCGTGCGGGTCGGCAAAGCTATGGCCGCACCCAGATCACCCAAGCGACGAGTCGCGAAAAAGCGCTGATTGCACCCGCGTCTGTGCTATCCGATCGCTTTTTCTCGCCTACACCTGACCCGGCAAAGGGGCCATCCCGGAACCGAGCCAACTACAGGAAACAGGTCACTAGTCCCACTTTCAAAGTAAATACTGGCGGGCCCCTCAAAAGTTGGTGACATTTCGCGAGGTGTGGTAAAAAATCAGGACCGGCCGAGGCCGGCGCGCGCGACCTGGTCCCGATCTCTTTCCCGAAAGGTGCGGAAATGTCGAGATACAAAACCATTGAGATTACCCGCGAGGGGCCCGTTGCCCGTGTGTGGCTCGATCGCCCCGAAGTCAAGAACGCGTTTAACGAGAATGTGATCGCCGAACTGACCGATGCCTGCCGTGCGCTCGCGGGGGACGAGGTGGCGCGGGTGGTGACGCTTTCGGGCCGGGGGGAGGTGTTTTCAGCGGGCGCCGACCTGAACTGGATGCAAAAGGTGGGGGCGTATACCTGCGAGGAAAACCTGGACGACGCGCGGCGCTTCGCCGCCATGATCGAGGGCCTCTACCGCCTGCCGCAGGCGACCGTCGCGGCCGTAAACGGACCGTGCATCGGCGGGGGAGTGGGCCTTCTCTCGGCGTGTGACGTCGCGGTTGGCTCCGATCGGACGTTCTTCTCGCTGGCCGAGATCCGGCTGGGCATCGCGCCCGCCGTCATTTCGCCGTACGTGATACGGAAGATCGGGGAGCGAGGCGCCCGCGAGTTTTTTCTTACAGGAAAACGCTTCGACGCCGCGAAAGCGTGCGAGATAGGGCTGTTGAACTCGGTGGTCGCCCACGATGATTTCGCTGCCGCCGTGGCCAGGTGGGAGAAGAGCTTTCTGCGGAGCGCGCCGGGGGCCGTCAAGGCGTGTAAGGAGTTGATCGCACGCGTCTCCCGCGCGCCGATCGGCGAGGTGCAGGAGTACACGGCGGAAGTGATCTCGAAGCTGCGCATGGCGCCCGAGGGCAGGGAAGGGTTCGCGGCGTTCTTCGACAGGCGGCGGCCCGCCTGGGACCCGGACGCCGAGTGAGCGGCGCCCCCCCCCGCTGAACTCGCCGCCGACCCCGTCCTTGCACGCCGGGCCTGGCACGGCGATCTCGTGGCGGATCCACGCGCCCGCCGGTTTGTCACACGCCCCCGGGCCACAGCCAGCCGAAGGTG
The DNA here is from genome assembly GCA_046754105.1 of Candidatus Krumholzibacteriia bacterium. Taxonomy (GTDB): domain Bacteria; phylum Krumholzibacteriota; class Krumholzibacteriia; order WVZY01; family WVZY01; genus JAZGDW01. The sequence continues at coordinate 2,628 of JBHHVD010000038.1, read as the reverse complement.
CCGGCGGTGAGCAGCCCGTAGAGCACTCCATCGAAGATGAACTTGAGCGTGATGCCCCAGCTCTGGCCCTTCCAGATCGAGTCCTGGAGTGAGCCAACGGCGTAACCGAGTATCGCCGCGGTGCCGGTCACGCGGAAGACTTCGAGATAATCCGCGCCCGGCCCGCGCCCGACCCTCGCGACGTAGGCTGCGAGGACGCTGACCAGCAGGGAATACAGAAACCACTGCACGAGGCTCTTGCCCATTGCGGGTCTTCCCGTCGGCACGACCGTCATAAAACCGCACGGCCCTTTCTCGTATTTCTCTATCATCTCTGGCGTGCACGAGTCCTTCATCGATCCCGCGCAGGGGAACATGTAGTGACCGGGGGCGACACCGTGCGTTCGCATCGCGTCCAGCACGTCCGCTTCGTCTGGGAGCTTCTTGTAGTCCCGTTTGTGGAACGGCAGGGCCATGTGCATGATCGAACTCGCGACAAAGACGAATACGGACGAAAGCAGGATTGGAAGCCAGAGATCCGACAAGAACTCCATTGGGTACCTCCTGTTGGTAAACGGGACCTGCGATTGCGCCGCAGCACGGACGCATGAGCGATCCGCGCCGGGAGCGTGCCTCGGTGATCAACCACCGGTACGGTGAGCCTCAATCACGTAGATGGCTTCATCCCAGGTTGTTCCCCCATCCATGGAGACATCGGCCTGCCAGTCGAAGCGGTCGTCGGAGATGTTCAGGAAGGCAATGCGTACGAGACCCTCGGGCTGCACGTGGTGCATAAACGAGATGGAGGCGACGGCGAGATCCGCTACGATTGAGGCTAGCCCTCTTTCTCGGCCACCACCTGGGCGATGTACACGATCGTCTCCACGGCCTTTTCCATGACCTGCACGGGCACCCATTCGATTTTGCTGTGAAACGCCTCGCCGCCGTCGAAGATGTTGGGAGTCAGCAGGCCCATGTACGTCAACCGCGAGCCGTCGGTGCCGCCACGTACCACCGTGTTGTACGGCTCGACGCCGGCGCGGCGCACGGCCTCCTCCGCGTATTCGAGCAGGCGAGGCTCCTTCTCGATCGGATACCGCATGTTGAGATACTGCTCTTCGATATCGAGATCTATCCTTGCTTTCGGGTGGAGCCCGCGAACCTCTTCTACGATGTCCGCGAGCATACGCTTCTTTTCTTCCATCCCCGACATGTCGAAATCCCGCAAGAGGACCTTGATCCTGACCTCCTCCGACTGTCCCTCGAAATCGTAGGGGTGAATGTAGCCCTCCCGGCCGTCCGTGGCCTCGGGACTCATTTCCCTGGGCATGCGGGCAATGACGTCGGCCATTACGCGAATGGCGTTTACCAGCTTGTCCTTGGCGTAGCCGGGGTGTACGCCGACACCCTCGATGCGGATGACGGCCCCGAACGCGTTGAAGGTCTCGAACTGGATTTCGCCGAGGGGGCCACCGTCGATGGTGTAGGCGAAGTCGGCGCCGAACTTCTCTACGTCAAAATACCGTGTGCCGTGCCCCACCTCTTCGTCGGGTGTGAAGGCGATTTTGACGGCGCCGTGCGGAATGTCGGGGTTTTCCCTCAGCATATCCACCGCGGTCATGATTTCGGCGACACCGGCCTTGTCGTCGGCGCCGAGGAGCGTGGTGCCATCGCTGGTCACGATGTCCATCCCGATGTAGCGCCGTTCCAGGTTCGGGTACTCGTCCGCGTGGATGATCTGGGAGGGGTCGCCCGGCAGGGCGATGTCGCCCCCCTGGTAATTCGGGTGCACGATCGGCTTGACGCCGGCTCCGCTGATGGCGGGAGAGGTATCGACGTGGGCGATGAAGCCGACCGCCGCCACCCCGGCCGAGCCGGCCGGCAGGTTCGAGGGGATCGTGGCGGTGACGTAGCCGTACTCGTCCGTGGAGGCGTCTTCGACGCCGAGCAATTTGAGCTCGTCGCGCAGCAGGTTGAGCAGATCCCACTGTTTCTTCGTGCTGGGGTAGGTTTCGGAATCTTCTCGAGACTGGGTGTCGATCTGGACGTATCTCAAAAAACGGTCGAGCACGGGTTCTCTGGGAGGATTGAGCGTCATGTGAGCTCCTTAGCGATCGTGCTGCCGGCAGTGGGATGAAACCACGATGCACGGCGACCCGGTTGGATTTTCAAGGTCGGCTGTGCGAGAACGAGAGGGCCGATCACGGTGACCGGGCGACATGGTATCACAGCCCGGGGGCAGGATCAATTTTTTCCCTGAACCACAGCTCCAAAACCATCAACGCCCAGATGATCGAACTGTTGTCGCGCCGCCCGGACGCGTGCTCGTTCATCACGCGCTCGAGGTACGCGGATCTGAAATTGTTGCGCCCGCGCGCCCGCTCTCCCAGCACGAGGTCCTGGCTCAGGGCGGCCCACTCTTTCTGCAGCCAGAACTTGATGGGAATGGCAAATCCCTTCTTCGGCCGGTGGATCATGTCGATCGGGAGCAGTCGTTCTGCGGCCTTCTTGAAGATGTACTTCGTGGTCGTGCCTCGAAGTTTTAGCTCCGGCGGAATCGTGGCGGCGAACTCGACGAGGTGGTGATCGAGAATGGGCACGCGGGCCTCCAGCGACACCATCATGCTGGTGCGGTCGACCTTTGTCAGA
>JBHHVD010000037.1:0-28808 GCA_046754105.1 Candidatus Krumholzibacteriia bacterium | reverse complement strand
GGTGATCCTCGCTCGCTCCTGCGAACGTTCCGTCGACAACCGCCGAGCCCACCCGTTGTCGACTGCGCCCGATGCGGGTGGCAGCGGGCCGCTCCGTGCGCCCAAAAGAGGTTGTCGACGCGCGGGTAAAGGCCATAGTATGAGCCAGCGGGTGCGTTCCCGCCGCACGCTGTGCCGCCCGCCGGCACGGCGCTTCTCACGACACGTTCTCAATTCTACTCGGGGTGGTCGATCCATGGCTCAAAGCCCGCAAGACAACGTCATCAAGAAAGTGCTGCCCAACGGCTTGACGGTTCTCTTCAAGGAAGACCGTTCCAATCCCGTCGTGGCCATTAACATGTGGTTCAAGGTCGGATCGGTCAACGAGACCGAAGAAGAAAACGGGCTCGCGCATTTCCAGGAACATATGGTGTTCAAGGGGACGGAGCGGCACGGTGTCGGCGAGATCGCAAACCTCGTCAAGTCGGCCGGTGGCAATCTCAACGCGGCGACCAGTTATTCCTACACGATGTATTACGTGGTGCTGCCGGCGCAGGCGTTTTCGCTGGGGCTCGACGTGCAGGCGGACGCGATGATGAACTCCACGTTCGCGCCGGAAGAATTTCAAAAGGAACGCCTGGTCGTCATCGACGAGGCCCGTATGTACGACGACACGCCGGATGCCTACACCTTCTACCGCACCATGGAGCTTGGTTTCAAGATGCACAACTACCGCAGGCCCATCGCCGGCTACGAGAAGGTCGTGCGGAAGTTCACGCGCGAACAGCTCATCGATTTCTACAAACGCTATTACCGTCCGGGCAACGCGGTATTGGCCATCGTGGGCGCCGTTGAGCCGAAGGCCGCCCTGGCGCAGATCGAGAAGACCTACGGATCGTGGCAAAACGGCAGTGTGAGCGTCAACGAATCGCCCGCAGAACCGCCGCAGACGGAGTTCCGTTTCAACACCATGCGCGGGTCGATCGATCACGCCTATTTTTCTCTCGGATTTCACGTGCCCAGCATTCTCGACGCGGACTACCCCGCACTGGAGATGCTGTCGACCTTGATCGGCTCGGGTAAGAGCTCGCGTCTCTACCGCACGGTGTTCGAGAAAAAACATCTGGTGACCACGGTCAGCGCGGAGTTGCTGGCGGAGAAGTGGCCCGGTTACTTCATGGTGTTCGCGTCCACACCGCCCGAGAAATGGAACGCCGCCCGGGACGCGATATGTGAGGAGATCGCCCGCTTCCAGAACGAGGCCGTGGGCGAGGAGGAGCTCGTCAAGGCGAGACGACAGGTCGAGAAGGCCATGTACAGCGAGTTGGAAACCGTGGAAGGGCAGGCGTCCAACTTCGGGTACTACGAGGTCCTGGGCGACTACCGGCTGGCGGAGATGCACCGCCAGGCGATCCACCGGGTGACACCCGAGCAGGTGCTGCACGTGGCACGCAAGTATTTCCGGATCGACAACGGCACCATGGTTTCCTACCTGCCCGAAAACGCCACCATCGAGGCACCCGAACGCGACCGGGTGGCCGAAGCGATCTCGGGTTTCATCCAGTCTTTTCCGGCGGACAGTCCGGCGCCCGAACGCACTGTCGGTGGCGGTGGCAACGGCGGCGCGAAAGCCACGACGGCGGTTGCCGCCGGTGTCGTGCCGCAGGTGGAAGTGTCCGAGTTGCCCAACGGTCTCAAGGTGTTGGTGAAGCGCCGGGAGACGGTGCCGATGATCTCGATGCTGACCGTCGTCCAGGGGGGCAACCGTCTGGAGCCCGCCGGCAAGTCCGGGCTGTCGACCTTGGGCGCGCGCACGCTCCTCAAGGGCACGGAGTCCTATGACGCCGATGATATCGTCGAGACGATCGAGGGACTCGGAGGGAGTATCGAGAGTTTTTCGAGTTTCGACGTCACCGGCACGTATACCAACATTCTGGCCGCGCATCTCGACGATGCGCTCCCCGTCTACAAGGAGATCGCCCGCGTGCCGAAGTTCTCGGGCGATACGATACGCAAGGAAAAGGACAAGCTCATCGAAGAGCTGGCCCGGCGCCGCGACCATCCGGTGTCCTTCAGTATCGACTGCCTTTTCACCAACGCGTTCGGCGATCACCCGTACGCGCGGCCGTACGTTCAGGATGAGTCACAGCTCACCGCTCTGACGGAGAAGGACTGCGCCGGCTGGCACCGGAGCATACTCGTTCCAGGCAACATGACCATGGTCTTCGTGGGGGACATCACGATGGAAAAGGCGCTGGCCGCGGCCGGTGAGGTGTACGGGGATCTCGAGGCAGGCGCGGTACCGGAGTCGTCGTGCCGTGCGCCCCAGGATGCGGTCGGCCCCGGCCTGCACGAGCTCTCGAGGCCCGGACTGAAGCAGGCGGTCGGGCTGGTCGGTTTTGTAGCGCCGCCGATGATGTCGGAGGAGGCGATAGCGCTCGGCGTGCTTAATGGTATCATGACCGGGCTCGGTGGCCGCCTCTTCGTCGAGCTGCGGGACAAACGGTCGCTGGGCTACATGGCGGGTTCCGCGTTCGCGCCGCTCAAGGAGCGGTCCATCTTCTACGGCTACTCGAACCCCGGGGCCGACGGCATCGACGAGGCACTAGAAGTGATCCTCGCGGAGCTGGAGCGGGTCGCGAAGGAGCCGGTGACGGATGAAGAGCTGCGGCGCTCGAAGGAATGGCTCGCCGGTTCGCAGACGATGAAGCTGCAGCGCAACATCTCGCAGGCCGTCGAGTACGGGACGTACGAGGCGCTGGGTTTCGGCTACGGGGTGGTGGATGAGATCGCGGGGATCATCCGGGCGGTAACGAAGGAGCGGATCCAGAAGGCAGCCGCCGCTGTGTTCGACCGCGAAAAGGCCGTGCGGGTCCGTCTGGTTCCGGAAGCGTAGAAACGCGGCGCACGCGATCTGGCCGACCGGCCCCGCCGCTTCGCGGGAACAGCGCCGGGAAACGCGGGCCCATCACGCCGCCGTTGTCGCGGTGGAGGTCCGTTCCTCGCTGCCAATCCCGAAGTTCTTCAGCAGGTCGGCACGGAGGGTGTTGGTGTCGATCTTGCGCTTGAGCTTGCCGCCCTGCGCGTAGGAGATCGCGTGCGTCTCCTCGGACACCACGATGACGATAGCGTCCGTTTCCTCTGTAAGGCCGATGGCCGCGCGGTGGCGCGTGCCCAGGGCCGCCGACAGGCGCTGGTCGGCGGTCAGCGGCAGGATACAGCCCGCCGCTGTAACGCGGTCGTTCTGGATGATGACGGCGCCGTCGTGCAGCGGGCTCGTGGGCGTAAAAACCGTCTCCAGCAGTTCCGAGGTCACTTTCGCATCGACCTTGGTGCCGGTCTCGATGTAGTTCTTCAGCCCCATATCCTTTTCCATCACGATAATGGCGCCGATCCCCTTATCGGCCAGCCGGGCTGTGCTTTTTATGATCTCGGGGATGACACCCGTTTCCTCCACGCTGACAAACCGGCTCAGGATGGGGTTTTGTCCCAACGAGGCGAGGGCGCGGCGCAGCTCCGGCTGGAAAATAATGACGAACGCAATGACCCAGACGGTCTTCAGGCTGGAGATGATCCAGTTGAGGGCCATCAGGTTCATCCACTGCGCCACCACCGACAGCACGAACAGCATGATGAGGCCGAAAAACATGTGAACGGCCCGCGTGCCCCGCATCAGCGTGAAGAGTTTGTACAGCAGGAAAGAGACGATAACGACGTCGATTACATCGAGGATCAGGTCGGAGGATATCGAGCCCATGAGTACAAGCGGTTAAAGAAACGGACCAACGGCTACCAGTCGGCGCGGTACTCACCGGGCCGGTCCATCGCGTCCAGAACCCGGAACAACTCTACGGTCTCTTTTACGTCGTGAACGCGTACCATGTCAACATCCATCTGGTAACAGCGCGCGGCAACGGCGAGGCTGCCGGTGAGCCGGCCCGCCGCCGGTGCCCGGAGTAGCTCGCCGAGGAACCGCTTTCGCGACGCCCCGATGAGAAGCGGATGACCCAGGTCATAGAACCGGGTTGCCGAGCCGAGCAGATCGAGATTGTCGCGGAATCGTTTGCCGAAGCCGATGCCGGGGTCTACGATGACGCGCTCGCCCGCGATGCCCCGGCCGGTCAGGAACTCGACGCGCTCGCGCAGGTACGAGAACACCTCCTCGACAACGTCGTCGTATGACGGGGCGGCCTGCATCGAATCGGGGTCGCCCAGCATATGCATGAGCACCACGGGCACGTCGTAGTGCTGCAGGACGTCGGGCATCTCCGGGTGGCGGCAGGCGGTGACGTCGTTGACCATGCGGCATCCCGCATCCAGCGCCGCTGCGGCGACCTCCGGCCGGCAGGTATCGATCGACATCGGCACGGTGAGCTTTGCGGCGAGCTCCCTCACGACGGGCAGCACGCGCTCCGATTCGACGCGCGCCGGAATCCGTTCGGCACCGGGCCGCGAGGACTCCCCGCCGATATCGATGACGTCCGCACCTTCGCGCTCCATGTCCAGCGCCCGGCGGCTGGCGGCCCCGGGATCGATAAAATCACCGCCGTCCGAGAACGAGTCCGGCGTGACGTTGAGGATGCCCATGACGAGCGGCGCACGCCTGGCGGCGAGCGCAAGGCCGCCGCATCGGATCGTCTGCTTTTGTCGAAGTCCAGCGGGTTCGGGCATCGTAGCAATCGGGGCTGCCTATGGCGTATCGGGTCGTGGAAGCGGTGGCTTGCTGGGGAATTCGGTCCGGTGTTTCTCCGGCTCTTCCGCGGTTACTTCTCGTTCTTCTTCCACTGAGGGGGCGGGTTCTGCCTGGCGCCGCCGAAGCGGCGGCAGCTTCTCACCCTTGAGCAGCATTTCGATCTCCTCGCGGTCGAGGGTCTCTCGTTCGAGGAGCGCGCTGGCCATTGTGTGGAGGATATCGATCTTGTCTTCGAGGATTTGTTTGGCGCGGTCGTAGGCCGCGGTGACAATCACTTTGACCTCTTTATCGATCTGCTCTGCGGTTTCTTCGCTATAGTCCTGGTGCTGCTGGATCTCGCGGCCCAGGAAGATCTGCTCCTCGCGTTCGCCGAATGAAATGGGACCGAGCTTCTCGCTCATCCCCCACTGGGTCACCATGCGGCGCACCAGCTTGGAGACGGTCTCGATGTCGGACTGCGCACCACTGCCCATGCGGTCGAGGACCAGCTGTTCGGCGACACGCCCGCCTAGCGCCTGCGTGATGGTGTCGAGGCACCAATCCTTGGACACTTCGGTGCGGTCGTCCTCCGGCAGAAAATACGTAACCCCCCCCGCGCGGCCGCGGGGAATGATCGTCACCTTGTAGACGGGGTCGGAGTACTTGAGGTTGGCGCCGACGACTGCGTGGCCCGCCTCGTGATACGCGGTCAGCTGCCTGGCCTCTTCCTTGACCAGCTTGCTCTTCTTTTCCGGTCCGAGGAGGATCTTGTCCTTGGCGTCCTCCACTTCATCCATTCCCACCCGGTCCTTGTCGTAACGAGCGGCCAGCAGAGCGGCCTCATTGATCATGTTGGACAGGTCCGCGCCGCTCATACCGGGCGTGCCCCGCGCGATGACGCTCAAGTCGACGTTTTCGCCGAGCGGGATGTTGCGCGAGTGAACCTTGAGAATCCCCTCTCGCCCGCGGACGTCGGGCATGTCGACGACGATACGCCGGTCGAAACGGCCGGGCCGCAGCAGGGCGGGATCGAGTACGTCGGGCCGGTTGGTGGCGGCGAGCAGGATCACACCGTCGTTGCTCTCGAAGCCGTCCATTTCCACCAGCAGCTGGTTGAGCGTCTGCTCTCGCTCGTCGTGACCGCCGCCGAGGCCGGCGCCGCGATGGCGGCCGACGGCATCGATTTCATCTATGAAAAGAATACACGGCGCGTGCTTCTTGCCCTGTTCGAAGAGGTCGCGCACGCGGGAGGCGCCCACCCCGACGAACATCTCCACGAAGTCGGAGCCGCTCATCGAGAAAAACGGCACGTTGGCCTCGCCGGCCACCGCCTTGGCCAGCAGCGTCTTGCCGGTTCCCGGCGCGCCCATGAGGATGGCGCCCTTGGGGATACGGCCTCCCAGCTTCTGGAACTTCTTGGGGTCGCGCAGGAACTCGATAATCTCCTGGAGTTCTTCCTTGGCCTCGTCGGCTCCCGCGACGTCCTCGAAGGTCACCCGCGGCCGGTCGCCACCGAACATGCGCGCCCGGCTTTTTCCAAAGCTAAATGCTTTATTCCCACCTGCTTGCATCTGACGCATGATCAAGAGCCACAGTCCCACGATCAGCAGCAGCGGCAGGCCGGACGTGAGGAGCTTGACCCAGGTACTGCCGCCGGGAACCTCGCCCTCGATGATCGCGTTGGGGCTCTTGGCCAGGATCATCTCGGGCAGCCGGTCGTTCTCGACCGGCAGAATGAGGGTGAATTTCTCGACGCGGACCTCGCGCTGTTTGGCCTGGTCATTATCTCCGGGCGGCGTGGGAATCAGGGTCGGGTTGAGGAGCGTGCCCCGGACCTCGAGGCCCTTCACGACGACTTTCTTGATATTACCGTCGTCGATCTGCTTGACGAATTCGGAGTACGAAACCCGGTATTCGGGCATCTTGCCCATTTCGAACATCTGGAAGGCGATCAGAAGGACCAGAACGAGGATGACCCAGAACACCATCGCGCGGACCGGCCGGCCGGGCTTGCCCAGGCTGGGTTTCGGTGACATTCCGGGTCTCTTGCGGGGGCCTTCGTGATTATCTGACATGGGGTTACGGTACCTCTTCCGTCGGTTCTACATATATATAAGGATACTACAATTGCCCTGGAACTACAAGCTTGGCGATGTGCGGCAGGTTGCGGAAGCGCTCGTTGAAGTCCAGCCCGTACCCGACGACGAAGACGTCCGGGATATCTTTGCCCACGTAGCGCACCGGTATGCCGCCCCTTCTCCGTGCCGAGTCCTTCCGTAGCAGGGAGCATACCTCGATGGTCTTCGGAGCGCGGATTTTCAGCATATCGAGAATATAGGCAAGAGTCCGGCCAGTGTCTAATACATCCTCTACTACCAGTACTTCCCGCCCGGCGATGTTGGTCCTGAGGTCCTCGACGATGCGTACCGCCCCGCTCGACTGCGTCCCCCCGTCGTAGCTCGACACGATGAGGAAATCGATCTGGTGCGGTATGTCGATCTGCCGGATCAGGTCGGCGAGGAACACGACGCCGCCCTTGAGCAGGTTGATCAGGACCGGGTCGCGGCCGTCGTAATCGGACGAGATCTGCCGGCCCAGCCCGGCGACCACACCGGCAATGTCATCCGCCGACAGCAAGACCTCGCCGGGTTCGTATGACGTGCTGGGATTACTCATGACCCGGCCCGTTTATTCACGATGAATCGAAATCCTGACAATTTTGTCCGTGTTGTCCCCGACCCGCGATCCCTCGCTCGTGGTGACCCCGACGAGCCACAAGATCTCGCTGGCGTCGGCGACGACGATCGACTGCGGGCGGTGACGACCGGGGATCTTCTTGTCGGTGAAGATGTCGCTGAGCTTCTTCGTGCCGTCCATCCCGAACGGCCGCATCCGGTCACCGTCTGCGGGACTGCGCAGTACCAGCGGCAGCTTGAGCTTGTCCAGCGCGAAGCAGGCCGTTTGGTCCGTGGCCACAAGCGACGCGGCGCCGACGGCGTCGCGGCTGACAATCTCCGTGCGCACCTGCAGGCCCGCCGCCCGGGTATCGCCGGGAACGGTCAGGGTCGCCCGGCAATCCCACGCGGGCGTCGTCGCGGCGCCCCGCGAGCGGCGGATCAGGAGGTTTTCGTACTCTCTCTTGACCACCAGGCCGGGGAGGCTCAGCATCTTGCCGGAGCCGCGCGAGTCCCGTACGAGGTGCGCGAGGCTCTCGTAATGAACGCGCGTCAGGTCGGCGTCACACCCCAACGATTCGGCAAGCAGGTCGCCGAAGAGGACGAACAGGGAGGTTTCGTCGAGGAGCGCGATCTTGGACACGTTGAGCACCCATTCGCCGTCCGCCGACTGCCGCAGATTCTGCTCGACGAGCGGCCGCGTGCGCAGACGGACGTGGCCGACGACCTCCTGGGCGTTGTGGGCCAGGCGCCGCAGGTTCTCTTCGACCCCGGGGTGGTAGGACTCCCTGAGGAGTGGCAGCAGCTCGTGCCGGATACGGTTGCGCAGGAAGCGGGTATCCTCGTTCGACGGGTCCGCGGCGCAGGGGAGGTCCAGGGCCCTGCAATACGCGCTCGTGTCCGCCCGGCCCACGCGCAGCAAGGGCCGGACGATCTTGCCCCGCTGGACGGGGATCCCCGTCAGCCCGCGGATGCCGGTGCCGTGGAGAAACCGCATGATCACCGTCTCCGCCTGGTCGTCCCTCGTATGGCCGGTAGCGATGCGGTCGGCCGAAATCCGCTCGGCGACCTCGAACAAAAAGCGGTACCGGGCCTTTCGGGCCGCCTCCTCCAGGGACTCGCCGTTCGCCGCGGCCAGAGCCGGGACGTCTTCCTTTCCCTTGTAGAAGGGAACACCGATGCGCCCCACATAACGCTCGACCAGCGCGCGGTCGTCGTCGCTCTCGGGCCGAATCTGGTGGTCCAGATGGGCGACGGCGACGCGAAATCCGAGTTCCTTGCCGAGCCCGTGAAGGACCGATAGCAGGGTCATCGAATCGGCACCGCCGGAAACGGCTACGAGCACGAGCGCTCCTTCGGGAAAGAGCTCCTCGGAGATGCTGAACCACTTGACCGACTCTCTGAGCCGATGGGCTTCGTCGGGCGACAACGAATTCTCCTCAGTTCGATAACGCGGACGGGCGGGGACGGGGGACCGGTGTGATGGTGGCGGTGCAGGGACTCGAACCCCGGACACGCGGATTATGATTCCGCTGCTCTAACCAACTGAGCTACACCGCCCGTGCCTTCGGAAAACAGTCTCCCTAATCTATAGAAACGGCTTGGGCTTGTCAATAGCGCCGCTCCGGGGTGCCCGCACGCCGAGGGCACGGTAGCCCCGGGGTGGTACGACCCGGCCGGGGCGGCACGGCGCCACGGGGAAGCCTCGAAAATTCTGCAGAACCGCGGGCGGAATTGTTGTAAAATAGCGGGAGTTTGTTTCCTCCGATTCGCTCCCGGATGCCCGGCACCACCGGGCACCCGCACCGGGGCCGGCACCGATGATTTCCTCGGGATACAACACAGGCTGTTTTCCTTCGGTGATGCTTGGGAAAGGAACGAATGAAGGTCTATAGAGAAGAGGACGTGGGGCGCGAGAGCATGCGTGGCGCCCGCACCGCGATCATCGGCTACGGCAACCAGGGGCACGCCCACGCCTTGAACCTCAAGGAAAGCGGTGCCGACGTCGTCGTGGGAGCCCGGCGGGGCGGCGCGGGCTGGGCCCGCGCGGAATCCGACGGCTTCGAGCCGCTGGACGTCCGTGAGGCGGTCGAGGGGGCGGACTACGTCGTCATGCTCTTGCCCGATGAGGCGCAGGCCGCGGTCTTCGGCGGCGAGATCCGGGAGCATCTCAAGGCCGGGGCGGCGCTGGTTTTTGCCCACGGTTTCACGATCGGTTTCGGCGAGATCGAGCCGCCGCCGGGTCACGACGTCATCCTGGTGGCGCCGAAAGGCCAGGGCCATTTCCTGCGCAAGCTCTACACGCAAGGCCGGGGACTCATGTGCCTGGTGGCGGTGGAGCGGGATGCCTCCGGCAGCGCGAAAGAGAAAATGCTCTCGTACGCGCACATGCTGGGCTGCCTGCGGGCGGGTGCGATCGAGACCACGTTTCGCGAGGAGGCGGTGACCGACCTGTTCGGAGAGCAGGCGGTCCTGTGCGGGGGGGCGCCCGCGCTGGTCAAGGCCGCCTTCGACACCCTGGTCGAGCGAGGGTACGATCCGCACGTCGCCTATATCGAATGCCTGCACGAGCTGCAGATCATCACCGACTTGATGGCCCGCGGCGGCCTCGAGTTCATGCGCGAGAAGATCAGCCGCACGGCGGCCTGGGGCAGTTACGTCGCCGAAGAGACCCTCGTTACCGAAGGGGTGCGAGCGAGAATGAAATCGTTACTGACATCCATCGAGTCGGGCGAGTTCGCCCGAGGCTGGCGCAAGGAGTCGCGGGACGGTCAGCATGGTCTTCGGCGCCACATTGCCGCCGAGGCCAAACATCCGATCGAAAGCGCCGGTATCCCTGTTCGGGCGCTCATGACCTATCTGAAGGAGGACGATTCATGAGTGGACTCAAGAGAATGGCGCTGGTCCTCTTGGCGGTCGCCGTGGCGGCCGGTTGCGGAAAGGCCGAGAAAGCGGGCGACGAAGCAGCCACCGAAGTGGCCGAGGCGGGGCCCGACACCCTGGCCGGCACACGCAAGCTCAGCGAACTGGACCGGGAGGAGTATGTCCCGACGCAGAAACCCACCAGCCGCATCAGCCCCGCCGTCCGGGACACGTTGCGTAGGTTAAAAAAACGCCACCGGATCAACCGCGACGAGTACTGGGACGGCGACGGGGGCGTACTGGCCAACGATTATATGGAGGTATGGTACCCGGAGGGGCGCACGACGGTAACCCACGCCATGCGGGTTTTCAACATTCTGATGCCGGCGCGGCACAAATTGCGCACCTATTTCGGCACCGGCCCCGACGAGCGAGTCGTGATCAACTGTCCGCCCGACCTCAAGGCGTACAAGACCCGGACGGGCCGCGAGTGGTGGTACTACGCCGAGATATCGGGTGATACCCTTACCTTCCAGCCCATCTTCGTTCTCGTCAAACGCGGGCTCGACAACGTCGCGTTGCCGCACGAGTATTTTCAGTGGGCGATCGGCAAGATGTCGCGGCACGGAGCGCCGCGCTGGCTGGAGGAAGGGTATGCCTCCTACCTCTCCGGCGAAGAAAAGATCCTCGAGTCGCAGATGCTCGAGTTTCCCGACGGCGCCGATGCCATGGAGCCGGGGCTTCTCGAGACCATCCTCGACAGCGAAGACACCAAGAAGGAAACACGGATCGCGTACTACCGCTCGTACCGCATGGTGAAGAAACTCGTCGATACCTACGGCGAAGACAGCCTGAAAGAGGCGGTCAACCTGCTGGGCCAGGGCCACACCGTGGATGACGCGTTCCGGGGGGCGTTCGGGAACGGCTACGAGGACGTGCTGCGGGTGGCGGCGGATTATTCGATCCATCTAGATATGCCATGAGCGACGCCCGAATCAGAGTTCGGTTCGCACCGAGTCCCACCGGCCACCTGCATATCGGCGGCGCGCGAACGGCACTCTTCAATTGGCTCTACGCGCGCAAGACCGGTGGTGTCTTTGTCCTGAGGATCGAAGACACCGACGCCGCGCGCTCCACCGAGGCGTCCTACGAGGCGATCCTCGATGCCATGCGGTGGCTCGGTCTCGATTGGGACGAGGGGCCGCAGAAGGACGGTTCCTGCGGTCCCTACCTGCAGTCGGCACGCCAGGTCCTCTACCACACGGAGTTACGAAAACTGCTCGACGGAGGGCAGGCATACCGGTGTTTTTGCTCGACCACCGAACTGGAGGAAATGCGTGCCGAGGCGACGCAGGAAGGACGCTCCCCGCGCTACGACGGCCGCTGCCATAACCTTCCCGCCGACGAGGTGCAGTCGCGGGTATCGAAGAAGATTCCGCACGTAGTTCGTCTCCGGATGCCGGTCGGAGAGACACGAATCTACGACCTGATTCGTGGGCCGATCACATTCAACAACGATGAGCTGGACGATTTCGTCCTCATGCGGTCCGACGGCAAGCCGACCTACAATTTTGCCGCCGCGGTGGATGATGCGAAGATGCAGATCTCGCACATCATTCGCGGGGACGACCACATCTCGAACACGCCCAGGCAGGTGATCGTCTACCGGGCGCTGGGTTACAAGGTGCCCAAGTTCGCGCACTTGCCGATGATCCTCGGCAGCGACCGCGCCCGTCTCTCGAAGCGTCACGGCGCGGCCTCGGTACAGGAATTCCGGCGCATGGGCTACCTGCCGGACGCCCTGGTCAATTACCTCGCGCTGCTCGGGTGGTCCCTCGACGGCAAGACGGAGTTCTTTACACGGGAGAGCTTGATCAAGAGCTTTTCGCTGAAGCGTGTCAGCAAGAACCCCGCCGCCTTCGACCCCGACAAACTGAACCACATCGACGGCGAGCATTTCAAGAAACTCGAATCGATGAAACGGGTGTCGCTCGTTTTCGACAAGCTTGTCGAGGACGGAGTTTTTCCGGCGGACTTCAAGGTCGAGGAATGGCTGCCCGCCGAGGCGAGTGGTAACGGCCAGGCGGCGTTGAAAACGGTGGAGGTAAAGAGTTCGAGTTACCGCGATGAGCTTCCACGTCTGGCGATCATTCTGAAGGTGATGGGCAACCGTCTCAAGAATCTCAAAGATGCGCCTCACGTCCTGTCGTATTTTTTCAAGGACGACTATCCCGTCGACCCCGAAGCGTTTGACGAACACCTGGGGGATCCACGGACGGCCACCCACCTGGGGAAGTTGGCCGAGGCCCTCGGCCAGATGGAGGTGTTCGACCGGGTTGCCATCGAAACCCTCGTGCGGAGGCTGGCCGATGAGTTGGGTATCTCCGCCGCCGAACTCATCCATCCGTGCCGCGTCGCACTCACCGGAAGAAGCGTGTCTCCCGATATTTTTTCGGTAATCCATCTGCTCGGGCGGGAAAAGTGCGTGCAGCGCTTGGCGGCGGTCGCCACGGACAAGCGGGCGTCGTCCGGGCCGCGCGTACAGACGCCGAAGCGGCACTGATTGCCCCTTGATTTGCCGCAGTTGACCTGATAGATTTCCCTATCACTTGGCGAGTCGTCTAGTGGCAGGACAGCTGACTCTGGATCAGCCGACGGAGGTTCGAATCCTCCCTCGCCAACCAGTTTTTTGTGGCCCCTTCGTCTAGTGGTTAGGACGTATGGTTCTCAGCCATAAAACAGGGGTTCGATCCCCCTAGGGGCTACCAATTCGAAGACCCGTGCCGTGAGGTGCGGGTTTTTTTTGCCGTCAGGCGCGTCACGAAAACCTGACTTAAATCAAATTGTTTACGCGTCGCTCTCCCCGTAAAATCAACTACATACCCATCGTATCGACCCTGGGTTGTCCCGGAATCCTCCACGGGTTTCGGTTGGGTGACCGCTCGCCCCGTACTTGCGAAACAGTCCCTCATCCTTGGTCGGCGATGATGGCTCTTGCTTCCAGGAGGTTGACAATGTCTCGATCCGCGATCCAACTCCGATACGCGCTCGTAGCACTGGGCCTGGTCCTGGCTTCCTGCGGTGGCGACGGAGGTGCCCCAACCGCGCCAATCGGTGGCGGTCCGACGGGGCCGACGGGGTGGTTCTGGCAAAACCCGCTTCCCACCGTATGGGGCTTGTACGGTGCGGACTTTGCCAGCGCCACAGTCGGCGTCGCCGTCGGGCTCGCCGGCACGATCCTTCGCACAACCGATGGGGGAAGCACCTGGGCGGTTCAAAAGAGTGGGACGACGAACAGCCTGGCGGCGGTTTCTTTCGCCGATGCGATGACGGGTATTGCGGTTGGAGAAATGGGTACGATCCTGCGCACGAGCGACGGCGGCAGCACCTGGTCCACTCAAACCAGCGGGACGACAAACGCCCTTTCGGCCGTCTTCCTGGCCGATGCGACGACGGGTGTTGCAGTTGGGGAGGCGGGCACGATCCTTGGCACGACGGATGGTGGGAGCACCTGGACGATTCAAACGAGTGGGACGATGGCATGGCTTTGGGATGTTTTTCTTGCCGACGCCATGACCGGGACGATCGTCGGCGACGCGGGCACAATTCTTCACACGATCGACGGTGGAAGCACGTGGGCGAATCAGACGAGTGGGACGTCGTTTATTCTTACCGGCGTGTTTTTCAGTGACGCGTTGACGGGGACGGTGGTCGGCGATGCGCGAACGATTCTTCGCACTACGGATGGGGGAAGCAACTGGGTTCCGCAAACGAGCCCGGCGGGGTTCGACGGGAGTGACGTTTTCTTCAGCGACGCGCTTACGGGGATCGCCGTCGGCGCCTCGGGCATGATCATCCGGACGACCGACGGGGGGAACAACTGGACGGCCCTGGCGAGTGGAGTCATCGATGACTTCGGAGCGATCGCTTTTGCGAGTACGTTCACGGGCATCATCGTTGGCACTGACCCGGGTACGATCTTGCGGACCACCGACGGCAGCAACACCTGGACCGTCCGGAACAGCGCCGTGTCGCGGGCGTTTCTCACCGGCGTCTGGTTCATGGACGCCACGACGGGGATCGCGGTGGGAGACCAGGGCACGATTCTCCGTACGAACGATGGCGGTAGCACATGGGCGAACGTGGCCAGCGGGACCGTGGAATGGCTCTGGGATGTTTCCTTCGCGGATGCCTCCATCGGGACCATCGTGGGCGATCTGGGTACGGTGCTGCGTACCACCAACGGCGGACTCAGCTGGACGAGGCAACCCAGCGGGACCAACATCCATTTCTATGATGTCGTTCTTACCGGTCCCTCGTCGGGCACCATCGTGGGATTGGGGGGAACGATTCTCACGACCACGGACGGTGGGAGCAACTGGACGATTCAACAACAATTCGGTATCCGGTTGACCGGTGTTACATTCGTCGACTCCCTGACGGGAACCGCCGTGGGACAGGCCGGTACCATCGTCCACACGACGGACGGGGGAGTGACGTGGACCGTCCAGCCGTCCTCGACCAGTAACAATCTCAATGCAGTTTTCTTTGCCGACGCGCTGACGGGAACCGCGGTCGGTGCTCTTGGCGCCATCGTTCACACGACGGACGGCGGAAACAACTGGGCCCTGCAGCCAAGCGGAACGTCGGTCGATCTCCTGGACGTCTTCTTCACCGACGGGCTGACGGGGGTGGCAGTGGGATCCGGGCTTACCATCCTGCGGACCGCCGACGGCGGAAGCAACTGGGCGAGCGAGCCGTCGAGGGGGGGCTTCCCGGCGCTGGAGGGTATTTTCTTTAGCGACGCGCTGAAGGGGACCGCCGTGGGATTCGGCGGGACGATTATCAGGACGACAACGGGAGGTGTCGAGTAGCGTCGCTGTCCCCACGCGCGCACATCCGTTCCACCTGGGAGTGATTTTGGAGCTGCCAACTCGAAGACCCGCGAAAAACGGCGGGGCTTCTCTTTTGAATGGACCCGACCGGCCCGCCGGTACCCGCTGAAAGCTGACATTCTCAATGAAATTGTCGCCGTTCTGAAACTGCGTGCTCAACGGTCATCATGGTAAAACTACCGTTGTGTACCCACTCGCACGGAGGTGTCTCGATGTTATCGAACACGTGGAAGGCTCTCCTTCTCGTTCTGCCACGACCAGTCTCGCGGTTGTTGCGCCTTACTCGAAGCAGCGCTGCATACCACGGCCGAATGGAACGGCCGGGACGACGGGGGGGAGAGGTCGCGAGTGGGATCTATTTCTACCGTCTTACCGCGGGTAAGAGCTCGCTGGCAAGAAAGGCAGTTCTTTTGAAGTAACCTGGGATCGAGTTTCGGTGAGATTTGTCACCCAACCAGAGACCCGTGCCGTGCGGCGCGGGTCTCTGGGCTATGCTACCCGTTGTCGCAGCGGCGCGCGTTGTCGCCACCGTCGCCGTGTGCTATAACGCACATGCAACCCCACGGTTCGCTCCATCAAGCTGGAGGACTCGATGAAGGACGTCCCGGCGCTCGACGCGCTCGTGACCTTCGACACGCAGTACGTGGGCTTCGAACTGGGTGTGAGTTTTTTTGTCTTCTAGCGTTGCGTCGTTGTCAACATGTTGACATGATCAAAACCAGTCGACGAAACCGGTAAATTCCAGCATGAGTTGCGTGAACGGCTCGTCTGAGAACACGTTGTTCTCGAATCCCTTGCTCGTGGTGCTGGAATAGGACTTGTAGCCGAAGGACAGGTTGGCGCCCAGGTGAACCGCGCGGAACTGGGCGAGGCCCACTCCGACGCCGCCGAACACGGCGAAGAACGCCACGCCGTCGTCCCCGATCGTCTCCGTTAGACCGCCGGTACCGACGAACTGGATCGGATTCTTGTAATCCCAGGAGAGATGCCCGACACGCAGGCCCAGGTGCGTGTAGAGACCCATAAAGGTGTGCCGGGGTGTTAAGTAAAACCGCCCGCCCACGTCGCCCGCGAATTCGATCTCATTATCGAGACCCGAGCCCAGCGTGGCCTGTTCGGACTGGTTGGTCGGCATCACGAGCCCGCGGATGTCAACCCTTACGCGCTCGTTGAAGAAATCCGGGCCCACCTGGATACCAAAGAGCCCAAAACCGTCCAACTCATCGCTGCCGAGTGACCCGCCACCAACGATGACTCCCACGTGCACACGCTCCTTCTCGCCGCCGCTCCGCAGATCGTCGTCGTCCGAGCCGGAATCGGCGAACCCCAGTCCGATGCCGATACCGGTGTCGTCATCGTCATCACGGTCGATGACGATCGGATCGTCCTTCTCGCCCTTTTCTTTCTTCTTGCGTAGCGGCTTCTGGTCTTCCGGCTTCTTTTCCGCCTCCTTCGATGCCTCGCTCAGCTTGATACCGGTTCGCTGGGTCTTGCGCGGCGCGCTGCTGCAGCTCGTGAGGACGATAAACGCGGCCGCAAGGCCCAGGCACAGGACGAGGTGTTTCGTGGAAAGGGTGCGTGCCCGGTGAGGCATGGAAAAGCTCCTTTTGCGAGTGGGGGCGATTGCCGACCCCGAACAGCATATCACCAGGCGGCGCGAAACTCAACGCCGGCCTAGTGCAGAACGCCGGGATCGGCCAGGTCGGCGTCTACAAAATGGAATTGCATTCCGTAGCGTTTCTTCAATTCCTCGGCCAGCACGCGCGCGGCCAGCGCGTGACCGAAACGGTTGGGATGATTGTCGTGTTCGAAATACAGATACCGGCGCTCCAGGCCGTTCTTGAATTCCGCGAGCGGGTAAAGGAATGCAATATCGTTTTGCCTGCAAAATGCGCCGAGCCTCGCGTAGGGTCGGCGCATATCGAGAAGGCCCGCGCTGATCCCGGACCTGTGGATCATGTCGCGGCGCCATGCGTCGTCCACCTCTACGCGCGCCGGAAGCCCGAACACGACCAACTCCGCCCCCATGACCTCACAACGCGCCGCCATGCGGCGCACGATCGCCTCCGTCACCCGCCAGGCGCCCTCCAGTTCCGGGCCGTAGGCCCGCTGGTAGACCGACCAGTGGCTGTAGTTCGCCTCGAGGCTCTTCTTCGTGAACCCTCGGTGCAGGCGGGGAACGCTCCGCTTCGCCATGCGGCTGTATCGTACGCGGTCCAGCCGCCGCTTGACGAAGAGGAGCAAGCGGCT
Source organism: Candidatus Krumholzibacteriia bacterium (assembly GCA_046754105.1). Classification (GTDB taxonomy): domain Bacteria; phylum Krumholzibacteriota; class Krumholzibacteriia; order WVZY01; family WVZY01; genus JAZGDW01. Next base: position 11,475 of record JBHHVD010000037.1, on the reverse strand, counting down.
CTTCTTGAGCGCATCGCGCCAGCGCGCGCTCCCCGGTGGCGAAGGCGCGTCGAAGTCCGTGTCCGTCAGCCGCAGCGAATCGCCCGCGAGCACGAAGCGTGGCTTCGGGGCGCTGGCGAGGAACAGGTGGTCGAGCATGTTGTTGATGACGTCGTTGGCCATGGTCAGGGTGAGGACGACGACATCGGGCTCGAAGAGCCATCCCCGCGATTCGAGGTAGATCAGTTCCTGGTCATTACCCCATCCCGGCACGCCGGCGTTAATGACCTCCGCGTCATTTCCGAGCGCCCGCCCGAGAAAGTCCGAGAGCCGCCATGCCTGTTCGACGCCCTCACCGAACGCGACGGAATCGCCCAGAAACAAGATGCGCTTGCCGTGCTTCTCTCGCGACAACTCGATCTCGCGTTCGCGGATACCGAGTGAGTTGATTTCGATGCGGAAGTCGAGATCGCGCTGGTAGTCGACGCTCCGCAACCGGGTATCGGGGCGGAGACTCCACCCGAGTTCCGGGTCGAAGCGGATCACCGTACCGAGATTTTCGGGGTAATAGTACGCGCGAACGATGAGTTCGCTAGCGGCGAGCAGCACGACGAGGGCACCGAGACTCAGTGCGAGGTTCTTGGCACCCGCGCGCAGGCGCCCGCGAGGGAGAATCGAGCGAGGGACGGCCATTGACTACTCCTCCGGACCGGCTCCAGCAAGCCGGCGATCGCGGTCCCGGTGAGCCGGCCTTTCGCATTGGCGATCCGGGGATCGCCCGCCGACCACGCAAACGTGTCATAGCCCCTGCTCGATACACCCCATTGTACCGGCGCCGAGACGGCCTGGCAAGGTGATTCCGGTCCTGCCGCACGACGCCGCGTGTCATCCGGACGCCGCGCCGAAACGCTCTGGAATTCTTCCGCAGGATTGAGTACGATCGACCCGTCGACAAAAGCGCAAGGAGAGACATGGGTTCGACCGCGGCAAGAAAATCGCCTCAAAGGAAGAAGCGCAAGGGGCCTGACACACGTGACGTCCACCGTCTCTACGAGATGGCCGTCCAATCTCCGGACGAGGACGTCAAGTTTTTCGAGCGGGTGTATAAAAAAAAGAACGGCCGGCCTCCGCGGATCCTGAAGGAGGATTTTTGCGGCACGGCGCTTCTGTCCGCCGAATGGGTGCGTACGCATGCCGAAAACGAAGCAGTCGGCGTAGACCTCGACAAGCCGACGCTGGACTGGGGGATGGAGAACAACATAGCCCCCCTGGACGGCGACCGGAAGCGGGTCCGGCTCATACACGCCAACGTCCTCGACGTGCGCGAGCCGAAAGTGGACGTGATCGCGGCACTTAATTTCTCTTATTTCGTCTTCAAGACCCGCCGCGAGTTGCGGGAGTATTTCGAGAACGCGCACGCGTCCCTCGCCACGGACGGGATCCTCGTCGTCGATATCTTCGGTGGGTGGGAATCCCAGATGGAAGTGACCGACAAGACTCGTAACAAGGGTTTCACCTACGTCTGGCAGCAGCGTCGCTACGATCCTCTCTCCCACGCGACCCGTTTCCAAATCCACTTCCGCTTTCACGACGGAGGTGGTATCAAGGAAGCGTTCACCTATGACTGGCGGCTATGGACGATACCCGAGGTGCGCGAGCTGATGGCGGAGGCGGGTTTCGCCCGCAGCGACGTCTATTGGGAGGGGATCGATCCCGACACCGGAGAGGGCGACGGCGACTTTCGCCGCGTCGTCGAGGCGGAGAACTGCCCCGGATGGAACGCGTTGATCGTCGCCTCCCCGCAGGAATAACACATTTGCCGCCGCCGGCCGACCGGCGGCTCTTTCTCAAGTATGCCATCCTGAGTCACAGCGTCTTTTTGGCGCGGGTCCTTGTCGCCGATCACCCCCACCGTGCTCGTTATCACCGCGCGCGGCGGGAGGCCCACCGGCGCCACCCGCACGAAGGCGAGCCCGAGTGAAGGAACTTCCGGGAGGGGACACCAGGAGAAGTTACCGCCGCCGGCCCGCTTGTGGCGATGCGGCCATACGATCGAAATATTCCCGGTATTCCCGTTTGGCGACGCGCGACAGGAAGAGGATCGCGATCAGGTTGGGCGCGGCCATGAGGCCGTTGGAGACGTCCGCCATCGCCCACACCAGTGGCAGCGACAGCGTGGCGCCGATAAACGTGAACACTACGAAGACAAAGCGGTAGGGGGTGATGGCCTTTCGCCCCCACAAAAAGCTCACGCTGCGGTCGCCGTAATAGGACCACGAGATCATCGTCGAGTAGGCGAAGAGCGGCACGGCGATAGTTACGATGTAGTGGCCGTTGGCCAAGAGCGGTGACAGGCCCTTTTGAAATGCCCACGCCGTCAGCGCGGCGCCGTTTAGTAGATTGCCGTCCGCGTCCAGGCCGGCGTGCCACGCCCCGGTACTGATGATGACGAGGCCCGTAATCGAACACACGACGATCGTATCCGCGAACGGTCCGATCTGCGCCACGATCCCCTCTCGCACCGATTCCCGTGTCTTGGCGGCCGCGTGGGCGATGGGGGCGGAACCCTGGCCCGCCTCGTTGGAGAACAGCCCGCGCTTGCAGCCCCAGGTCAGCGTCAACAGGAACGCGGAGCCGGCGAATCCGCCGATCTCCCCCTGGGGGGTAAATGCCTTGGCGAAGATGAGGGCGACGGCGTCGGGGAGCGCTCCGAGGTTGAGCAGCAGCACGATCGCGCCGCCAAGCAAGTAGAGTACCGCCATAGTAGGCACCAGTCGCGAGGCCACGTGGCCGATGCGGCGAATGCCGCCGATGATGACGATACCCACCAGGAACGCCATGAAGCCGCCGGTCACCCACGTGGGGATCGAGAGGTCCTTGGCGAGTATCTGGCTGACCGTGTTCGACTGCACCATGTCCGCACTGCCCAGGCTGGCGAAGGCGGCGAGAAAGGCGAACGCCACCCCCAGCCATTTCCAGTTTCGTCCCATGCCGTTGGCGATGTAATACATAGGGCCGCCGGATGCGGTGCCGTCCGGGTTGAGGATACGGTGCCTGTGGGCGAGGTAGCATTCGACGCCTTTGGTGGCCATTCCCACAAACGCCGTGACCCACATCCAGAAGAGCGCCCCGGGGCCGCCGTAGTGGATGGCCGTGGCGACGCCGGCGATATTGCCAATGCCGATCGTCGCCGACAAGGCCGATGAAAGCGCCTGGAAGTGGCTGAGGTCGCCTTCCTCGTCGGGGTCGTCGTAGCTGCCCCGTATGACCTCGACGCTGTGTTTGAACCTGCGGATCTGTACGAACCGGAAATAGACCGTCAGAAAAACCCCGGTACCGATCAGCAGTACCAGGAACGGCACCCCCCATACGATACCCGAGAGGAAACCGACAAATGATTCAAAGCGTTCGAGGATTTGCGACAAGGCGTTCTCCAGACGGTGCGCGGATCCGTTAGTTGAAGTCGGGCGCCCTCAGCAGCTTGTAGACGCGTATCACGGAGCCGACGATCAGCACCAGGCCGGCGATCACCATGATCAAGATTCCGTCCACCGGCGGCGACTGAAAGCGGACGGACACGGTCGTCGAGCTCGACATGTCGTCCTGCTCAGGCCCCGCCCACGTTGCCGTAATGGTGGCAAGGCCCGCGTCCATCGGCGTCCACTGCAGCACGCCGCCGTCGGATGACCGCCCGATCTCGTCGGTCGCCGATACGCTGCTGCCCGGCCGGTACGTCACCGAGACAACGGCACCCGAGACCGGATTGCCGGCGTCGTCCGTGATCCGGAGCCGCACCTGCTCCTTGTGGGTTGGAAAAGCCCTGTCGAGAATGATCTCGCCGGTTGCGGACGCATCACCGGCGAAACCCGCGCCCGTTGCCGCCAACATGACACACAGTACCATGATTCTAATCCGCGTCGGCATATTCACCCTTCCGTGTGAGGATCGATGCGAAAATCAGGCACGTTAGAAACCATACGGCAAGAATCACCGGCGGGGCCGCGCCCATGAACCGGTATCCCTCGCTGTAGTGCTCGCCATAGCTCATACCGTAAAGCCCGCTTCCAAACTCGTTCCACAGGGAAAAACCCAGGACAAAGAGAATCATTCCGGGAATGGCGTACTTGACCAGCACGTCGAACCAGGCCCCGAGCTGCACGCGCGAGTTGCTGTTGAGGTGCCGGCGGATCTTGTCCGGTCCCACGAGCCACCCGATTAAGAGGCACTCCGACAAGCCGACGATCAGCAGGCCGTAGGAGAAAACCCAATGATCGACCAGGTCGAGCAACGTCAAGCCCAGCGTGCCGTCGTCCTCCAGCCCGGGATTGATTACATGGGGCAGCGCGAAGCAGGCGCTTCCCACGAAGCCGACGACCGCGGCGACGGCGACGATCTTCGTTCGCGACCAGCGGAACTTGTCGATCACCGGCGAGATCAGCGTCTCGACGAGCGAGACGGAAGACGTCAGCCCGGCCAGGAGCAGCAGCGTAAAGAAGACGACGCCAAAGAGAGTCACGCCCGCGGGCAGTTCGGCGATGCCCCGTGGAATAATAAAAAACGTCATGGCCAGCGTGCTGGCCTGCGGCACGATCATGAACGCAAACAGGATCGAGAAAATGGCCAGACCGGCGATGTACTCGAAACCGCAGTTGAGCAGCGACGTGATAATGGAATTCTGCGTCAGATCGCTCCTCTTGGGGAGATAGGAGGCGTAGGCGGTCATGGTGCCGATACCGAGTGAGAGCGTAAAGAAAATCTGGCTGAAGGCCCCCTGCCACACGGCGGGGTCCTTCATCACCTCGAAGTTCGGTGTAAAGAGCAGAAATACGCCCTGGCCGCCGTTGGGCAGGGTCAGTCCCCGCACGATGAGGACGATCATAAAGATCCACATCAGCGGAACAAAGAGCTTGGTGACCGGTTCGATGCTCGCAACTCCCTTGCGCACGATGAGGACGTTGAGCAGCCACACCACGGCAACGTAGAGCAGCGGCTTCCAGGTGGAAAGCATGTGAAAGAAGTACGCGACCGGGTTGGGGAGGTCGCCCTCTTCGAGGCCGAAGGCGGGCACGGCGACCGACGCCTTCCACAAGTCGCCCAGCGAGCCGACGAGCATTCCCATGACCCACGAGAGGATCGTGATGTAGTACATGGTGAGGAAGCAGCCGTTGACGACCGCCCACCAACCGGCAAACTCGCCCTTCTTGCCGGCCAGACGATGGAGCGATCCAGGGAACGCGCGGGCGGTAATGTTACCCAGCCCGAATTCCAGCATCATGACGGGTATGCCGATGGCGAACAGAGCGAAAAGATAGGGCAGGTAAAAGGCGCCACCGCCGAATCTATAGGCGTTGGCCGAGAAGAAGACGATGTTGCCCAGGCCGATGGCCGAGCCGGACGCGGCGAGAATGAAACCGGCTCTCGATTTCCATTGACCGCGTGGTTCCGCTTGCGGCAAGCGTTTCCCCCTGAGTACTCAGTGAAGGAACGACCTCGATCGGGTGCAGCACGAAATGTTGCCATTATAGAGAGCCGCAAATGCATGTCAAGAGAATTGGACGGTCCTGGAGCGCCGCCGCATCGGATACCGACACGCCGGCGTGCTTCTCTCCACCATGGGCACGCCCGCCGCAATACCGAAACCCATTCGGCTTGTCTTTTGACCGTGTATGGTGGATACTCGCACGTGGAAGGTAACAGGGCGGGAGAGTGGCTCGGCGGGATAGATCGGACAGGTTGCCATGCGCTTTGTCGTCTACGGCGCGGGTGCGGTAGGGGGCGTTCTGGGAGGCCATCTCGCCCTCGACAAGCACGACGTCCTCCTCATTTGCCGGGGTGAGCACGCCGATGTCATACGTGACCAGAACGGGTTGCGTATGAAGTCGGCTACCGGCGATTACTTCGCGCCGCTCAGGGCGGCGCCCGTGCTCGATACGGAAGAAATCGACGAGGACACCGTCGTCTTTTTCACCGCGAAATCCAACCACACCGAACCCAACGTAGAGACGCTGGCGGAAATCGTCCCATCCTCGACACCGGTCGTGTGTTTCCAGAATGGAATCGCAAACGAGGAAATAATTGCCGGTAGATTCGATAACGTCCTCGGCGGCGTGTGCCGCATGACGTGCTCATTCCTGCAACCGGGGAACGTATCGTTTCGAAAGGCGGGGCGCCTCATTGTGGGCAAGTACCCGAAAGGCGCGGATCCTTTCGCCAGGAAGCTCGGCAAACTGCTCGCCCATGCCGGATTCGACGCGACGGTCTCTACGAGCATTATGTGTGATAAGTGGCTCAAGCTGGTCGCGAACTTGCAAAGCGCCCTTCACGCCGTCATCGATCTTCGCGATCACGAGTCGATGGAATTCATGAATCTGAAGGTCGGTATCCTCGAGGAGGCGAAGCGGGTCCTGCAGGCCGACAAGATCAAGGCAAAATCGTGCGACGGCAGGGACCTCTCGGTGGACGAGATTATCCAGGAGCTGAAGAAACCCAGGGCCGGCAAGAGTGTATCATCGGTGAGGGTGAACAACTCGACCTGGCAAAACCTCTACCTGAAAAGGGAACACATAGAGAACCTCTATTTCCATGGGCCGATCATCGAGCTGGGCCAAAAGTACGATATCGCGACGCCGTACAATGAGACGGTGCTGGAAATGGTGACCCGCTGCAGCCGTGAGGGACTTGGACCCAACGCCCTGCGCGCCGGCGACATTCTCGAACAAATACGGAAGAGGAGCAAGGATTGAAAGGTTTTGTATACACGATTGTTTTGAGCCTGGTACTCGTACTGAGCATCGTTATTCTGAGGTCCCTTTCCCCACAGCGCGAGAAGATCGCGACTCGCGGTCGACCGGCGCCGAAGACGCCCATGGTGGTGCAAAGTGACCCCGCTGTGCGTTCGAACATCGATCCCGCCGAGCTCGAAAAAACCAATCTCGACGCCCTCTACCAGACGGGTCTGGAGCTGCTCGACCTGTGGCACGTCCCGGAGGCGATCGACGTGTTCGAGACGCTTGTGGAGCTGGACCCCACGCGGTACAAGGCCTTCCTGCGGCTGGTCGAGTGTTATTCACACCCGACAATCGGCGCCGAGAAGCAGGCCGCTTCGAGCTACGAGCGGGCGCGGGTCGCCGCGCGGGCGCACGGGGGGGATTCGCTGTGGGTCTCCGCTTTCCACAGTCTCTTCGTCGACCCCTCGCCCAAAGACGCGATCGACAGGTTCAACCGCGCGGTCAAGGGCGGTGGTGAGGGCGTTGACAACCGTCTTTTCCTCGCCATGGCGTTCTTGATGGACGGGCGGCCCCAGGATGCGGAACGTTACCTTGCCGATCTGCTGGACGGCGACGAGAGCCTCGGCCGCGCGCGAGAGCTGATGGTGTACTGTGAGGTGGCGAAGGGCGATTACGACCAGGCCGAGTCGCTGGCCAAGGACCTGGCGTCGATCTATCCCGAGGAGCCGTACCCGTACGTGCTCCTCTCCCGCGTCGAGCTCATCCGGGGCGAGGTCGATGAGGCGGTTGACTTCAGTAACAACGCGCTGCGCCTCGATGACCGCTACGTACCGGCAATCGTGGCGCGCGCGCATCTATACGTGGCAGAGGGAGACAACGAGGCCGCGCGGGTGAGCTTTGAGAAGCTGCTGCTCTTCGACGACGCCATGCTATCTTCGGTGGGCATGGAAGGAATTGCCTACGTGAACTTTCTCGACGGGCGGTTCGACGAGGCATCCGATGCGCTGGACGAATCGGTTCGCCTGGCAATGAGCGCCGAATCCACACGACGGGGCCTGGTCAACGCATTTCGGCACGTGAACTACCTGTGCGAACTCGGGCGCACCGACGCCGCCGAAACGGTGCTCGAACGTTGGGTCAGCCGCCGCGGCGATATCCCCTATCAGCTGGGCCGGATCCGGATCGGCATCTCCGCCGGCCGGCTGGAAGAAGTGAGGCATGCGCTTGACGAGATCGAGGACAAGACGGAGTGGCGCACGTGGATGCGCGCGCTGGGCCTGGACTTCGTCGATTTCCGCGCGTTGGCCTTTATCGAGGAAAAAAACTTCAACGGAGCGCTCGACCTTCTAAATGCCGCCGGAGTCCAGGATCCGGGCACGCGGCGGATCTACCTGAAAGGTTTCGCGCTGTTTCACAACGGAAACGCGGAAGAGGCGTCCGGTTTGTTCCGACAGGCGCGGCTCCGATTCCACGGGATCGTGTTTCCCTACCACGGTGACCCGGTGCTCTACGCGCAGGGGATTTTCTTTCTGGCCGAGGCGGCGCTGGCCCGCGGCGAGAGCGACGAGGCGCGCCAGTACTACGGCTCGTTTCTCGATCTGTGGGGCGAGTGCGACTGGGAGCTGCAGGCCGTCGCCCGCGCGCGCGAAAAGCTCGAGGCCCTCTCCGTAGATTCCCACAAAGGATAAACGAGCGGCCCGATGCGGGTCCTGTCGGCGAGTGGCACGGCGTTGCCGGCGGGCGGACTCGGGGGCTTGTCCCCGCTAGCCCGGGCTTGCTTGCTATTCGGAAGATTCGTAGAACGACCGCTCGGGCTTGCCGAGAAACCGGATCAGCGCGAAGACGACCGCCGCGCAGGCGACGAGCGAGAGCGCGGGAGGCAGGTTGAAGCCCGAGGGAAGATAGCCGAGAACGACCGTGATCAAGGCCACGGTCAACGCGTAGGGGAGTTGGGTTTTCACGTGGTCTACGTGGTCCGAGCCGCTCGCCATCGAGGACATAATCGTGGTGTCGGAGATCGGAGAGCAGTGGTCGCCGAAGACGCTGCCGGCGAGTATCGCCGAGATGCTCGATAGAAGGATCGCCTCGTGCTGGCCGGCACCGATGGTGTTCAGTTCCGAGATGCGCAGTACGAGCGGGATGCTGATCGGTGTCAGTATGGTCATGGTACCCCACGAAGTGCCCGTCGAGAAGCTGATCGCCGCTGCCACCAGAAAGATGATCGCCGGCATCATCTCCGGTTTGAGGACGCCCGAGACGCGGCTGACGAGGTAGTCGGCGGTTTGCAAGTCGGCACAGACGGTGCCGATGCCCCACGCCAGCACGAGGATAATGAAGGCGGTCATCATCGATTTCACCCCGGCGACCCAGGCGTTCATGATCTCGGTGAGGCGGGCGAGGCGCTGTACGAGCCCGAGCAGGATTGCCACCACGCAACCGGACAACGAGCTCCACAAGAGCGCCACGAACGAGTTGCTCTCGCGGATCGCATCCATCAGCGAGTATCCCGTCTCACCCGCGGCCGACAGGCTGTTTCTCCCCGTGATCACCAGGCCGACGAGGGTGCCGATGACCACGACCGCAATAGGGATGGCGGCGTTGAACCAGCGGGGGGTCGCGCCGTTGGCCACGGAGATCTCCTGGTCGATGTTCGACAGCGGCACTGCGTTCTCCGCCAGCACCAGCCCCCGCGTTCGCGCCCGTTTCTCAGCTCCCCTCATGGGGCCGAAGTCCCTTGTGGTTGCCGCGACGAGCAGCCCGAACACGAGTGTAATGATGGGGTAGAAGCTGTATTGAATCGAGGACACAAAGGTCGTGAACGGGTTGCGATCGATGCCCGCGGCGCCGAACGCGTCCTTGATCAGGCTGATCTCGAAACCGATCCAGCTGGTGATAACGGCGATGCAGGCGACCGGCGCGGCCGTCGAATCTACTATGTAGGAGAGTTTTTCGCGCGAGATCTTGAGCTTGTCCGTAATCGGGCGCATGGTGTTGCCCACGATCAAGGTATTGGTGTAGTCGTCGAAAAAGACCGCGATCCCCATGAGCCACGTCGCCAGCTGGCCACGTCGCGGTGTAGTCGCGATTCGTGAAATCGTGTCGACCACGCCCTGTGTGCCTCCGATGCGACTGAACACGCCGACCATCCCGCCCAGCAGCAGGGTGAAAATGGCGATGGATACGTGGTCCGAGCCGCTGCTGCCGGCCAGCGAGTCGATGACGTAGTGGTCGACGACATAGAAGAAGCTGCGGATCGGGTTGCTGTCATTTATGAAAAAGGCGCCCAGCCACACGCCCGCGAAGAGCGCGATGACCACCTGCCGGAAGATGAGGGCCATGGCAATGGCCAGCAGCGGAGGCAGCAACGTAAAAAACCCTGGAAGGGCGCGCACGGCCGACTCCCAGGCCGTCCCTTCGCTCACAACTCGAATAACGTAGAGTCCGCTCGCGTCCAGCAAGACGTCGTCGAGGGCGGCCGGCAGGGTGCCGGACCGCGAGAAGACGAGCTGGTCGTTCTTGCTGATTTCGATGGAATACGGCACCCCGGCGGTGGGCGCCTCGAGTTCGAGCGTGACCGGGATACCGGCGACGATCACCTTGGGAGGCTTGAGAGGCGAGCCCATCCCGGTGGCGTGGACGATCGATGCGAGCAGCAGGCAGGCGGAACAGCTGATAACAGATACGAGTCTACGTTCGGCCGGTCTCAAGGATTCACACAATCCCTCGGGCTGGAGTGGGCCCCGGTTTCAGCGTCGCCGAGAGTCGGCGGATCCCGGAGTTCGACCTCCCGGATCGGAGCCTCTGACCGTCGACCGCGATGCGGTCGTCGAGCCCGGCGTGGCGACATTTCGAGTGGCGAGAGAATACCAGAGTGTACGACTCTTCGCAAGAGACGAAAGCCGGCAGGCACACTCCGACCCCTGTCTCCCCAGGAGAGTCGGGGTGATCCGGCTCCCCCCGGCGAGCGGCGAATATCGTGCGCGGAAGCCATGGACGGTCGCATTCTGTATGGCGGCAGAGCGTGCCGAACCTCGGTTCCGCATAGCAAATTGCAACAGCGCCGTGCGCGTTGATCAATAATATACGTAGCAAAGGAATAGAAGAGACACCATGGCGAACGCGATCGGAGCGCCACAGTTATGTATTGAATGGCAAGTCAGTTGCGTAACTGGGCAATATGGTACAGAATTTGCAAAATTACGCTGCAAATGTGTCCGGGTTCATTGTTGTATGAAAAGTATTCAACACGAAACGAACAGTGTTGGATTATTGGTCATCGAAGAGATGGACCCTCGTGTTTTGTGATGAGTCACCTGAATCGTCGTGGAGATTTCTGAATTATTTTTCGACAGGGCCGATATTTTTTCTTGACACTATTTGACAATATATTAAATCATCACAAAACCACGCGTTGCATCCGATTGAGAGAGAGATCGAAAGTTGTTTGCGACGTGGTAGCCATGCGGAGATAAAACGAAATCGTTTTTCTCCAGTCACCCTTACCCAAAGGACGGATCGACATGGCAGCAAAGAAGAGACGGGCGAAAGCCAAGACGCGGTCCAAGGCCAAGCGCAAGACCAAGCGCAAGACCAAGGCCAAGGCCACAAAGCGCAAGACACGGCGCAAGGCCAAGCGTAAGACCAAGGCCAAGGCCAAGCGCAAGACCAAGCGCAAGACCAAGCGCAAGACCAAGCGCAAGGTCAAGCGCAAGGCCAAGCGCAAGGTCAAGCGCAAGGCCAAGCGCAAGGTCAAGCGTAAGGCCAAGCG
>JBHHVD010000036.1:0-29863 GCA_046754105.1 Candidatus Krumholzibacteriia bacterium | reverse complement strand
GGTTGAACGTATCGGCCGCCGCGGCGGCCGACAACGATGGGGCCGAGCCGAAACCGTCGGGCGCCGGGGCCGGCTGCGCCAGCTCCTTAATGTAATACTTCTGTCCGGGCGCCTTCCGGGCAAGGGCGGCGGCAGCGAGCGACGCCAGAACCACAACACCGCACAGCAGGATCGCAACGGGCTCCCGCATACCATGTCACCTCAGGACGACCAGTTTCATCGTCTTGGTAAAGGTTCGAGTGAGAATTCTATAGAAATAAACACCGCTGCCCACCGGCTGGCCGGCGTCATTCGTACCGTCCCAGCGGTTGAACGGCTCTTTCGCGTATCGGCCCGCCGGCAGCTCGCCATCCAGCAGCGTTTTCACCAACTGACCGGACACGTTGTAGATCTTCAGCGACACGTGGCCGCTCTTCTTGATCTCGAATGGGATGGTCGTCCCCGGGTTGAACGGATTCGGATAGCTGGGATCGAGCACGTTGTTGAACTTTGGCTTGTCGAAACCACTGGGTCCCGGGGGGGCATTTTGCAAGAACTGCAGGATGTGCTGAAGATGCGTCACGCGCGCCGGCGCGGCGCCCGGGGCGCCGAGGTCACGGATATAGTGATAGCTGAACCCGGACATGACGAAACGCGCGACGCTGCCCGCGGCGTTGGGCGTCGTCTGGCTTAGCACGTAGGTCTTGCCCGTCGCGGCGTTGTTGAACTCGGCGACGGAGAGCCCGGTCGCCTGTAAGAGATCGAAGTCGTTGATGCCCGGGCAGCCCCCGTAGGCCACGAGGCGGTCGGCGGTTGCAAAGCCGATCGGCCCCACCGCGTCGAGGACGGGCGAGACCGGCTCGCCGCCGGTCTTGTGGTCGCCGTTCGGAGCCGATGGATCCAGGTTGAAGTTCATATAGATCGAACGCGTGTTGACGGCGTCCGGACCGATCATCTGGTAGTGCCAATCGTATGCGCCGTCGTCCGCGCTGTAGTAGAAGCCCGGATGGTTGGTGTGCGTATCCAGGAAGCGGAAGATCAGCGAGAAGTCCGGAGACTTGTCCAGGCTGCCGCCGCCGGACACCGTGCCGCCGTCGTTGATGAGGTTGGACGAGAGGTTGCCGGAGTTCCAGATGATATTGCGGTACGGCCCCATGATTTGGGTGGCGACGTTTTGCACACGCGCCCCGAGACTGTTCGAGACGCCGGAGGACGGACCAAGGACGTCGTAACGGTCGATCTTATCCCGCAGCGCCAGGTAGTCGAACGCCGTGTCGAAATACAATTGCGCCGGGCCGCCGCGGTCGTCCGTGTCGTCCACGTAGAGGATGTCTCCGCCCCGGGTGTTGCCGCCGGCGGGGAGGATCGTGAACTCCATCGGGGAATTCGCAGCCTCGAGGATATCCGTCGTCGCCCAGTTCCCGCCCTGGCCGTTCAACTTCCGGTGGAAATAGGTTGCATTACCGGCACCATTGTCCGCGCCAAAGAAATAGCAGACGGTATCCCCCGGCGTAAACAGGTTGTCGTTGAGGTCGATCGCCCAGCGGTCGGCCACCGGCGCGCCGCCGTTGGTAAACGAGGTGTCCATCCGGAACTGGTACCACTGCACACCGCCGAGCACTGGGCCGGCGACCAGCGGGTAGCGCTTGCCACCCGCGGCGGCGAGGTTCGCACGGGTCTCCGGCGCCTCGATGTCGGCGCCGGTCTTTGCGGCCTGGCCTTGCGGCCATACGGCGACGAACACGTAGCCGGCCGGGCCCTCGCCGGTGAAGGCGTCGGTGCCGAGATTCGTAATATCCATCGTTACCGAGTCGCCCGGGAGGATGGTCGGGCTGGAAAACGGGGCGATGTCGTTGGCGGCGTCCGCCCGCGCCGTGCCCGTCAGGGTGCCGTCCGCGGCGAAGTTGTCCTGGAAGAGATCGATGTGGCGGATGACGAACTGGGGACCGACGACGTTGATGCGCTTGATGTGAACCTCATCGATCAGTGGTGCATGGCTGTGACAGTTTTCCCCAAAGCAATACCAGACGCCGCACATATCGCGCACGCCAATCGAGAGCTGAATCCGGGGAGCGGTGGGGTCCAGGTGCGCCCCGACCTGAAAAGAGGTGCGTATCCAGTCCTTCTGGCCCCCGAAGTACACGTAGTTGTCGTTGTTCCACGTGCCCGGACAGCCGGCGGCATCGACGCTGCGAACGCTCCAGATGTAGAATTGCATGTTGTCGAGTGCCAGGTCGCGGTAGGTCAGGAACTCGAGCCGGTACTCGCTTCCGGCGCCAATATTATCGATCGGGGGCGACCAGATTTCGTTGCCAATGTACTGGCCCTGCGAGTTGCCGTACGGCATGGCGCCGACGTCCGGGCGCGGGTCCGGCACGTGGCACCAGTAGCCCGTGCGCGCCGGATCGTCGAACCAGCCCCAGAGAAAGGTCAGATCCGTAAAACACGGGTCCTCCTGGAGGAGTGTCGCGCCGCGGTAGAGGCTGCCGAAATCTCCGAAGGGTTCCGGGACCGTGGCCGTCCACATACCGGCGGCCGTATCTCCCTCGGCCGCACCCTCGAAGTCCTCGAAGTTGCTAAACGCAGGAATACCCGCCGCCCAGGTGTCCACCGAGATGCTGTCGAGCAGGATCGCTCCGTCCGTCGGCCACAACCCGTCCTCGTCCGACCACGCGCCGTCGGCCGTGAAGCGGTAGCGGAATTGCACGGTAGTCATGCCGCCCTGGGTGAACGTCTCCACCAGGGTCGCCGGGCCGCCGTCGTAGATCTCCGTACGCGCCGTCAACCCCGGGGCCACCGGGAACCGGGCCCATGTCAGGCCGCCGTCGCCCGACCACTCGAAGGTCGTGCCGTCGTACCCCGGCTCCGAGTCCCAGAACACCTTGTAGCTGATGCGCGCGCTGTCGCCGGGCAGGGTATTGCCAAGAAAAATCTGGTCCCAGCCGTTTCCGTAGCCCGGCAGCGATGCCCAGCCGCAGTAGGGCGGGTCCGAACTCGGTGCCTGTCCGCACCACATCGACTGGTTGCCCTCGAGCGGCAGCAGGTTGCCGAGGTTTCCGCCGTCGAGTTCGCCCGCACCGGAAGCGACGTGCCAGTGGAGCGGCTGGGTGGTCAGGTCGACGGTGGTCCAACCCTGCGGGTTACCCAACCCGGCACTATCGAAGCTGAACCATCCGAGGTTGAAGGTGTCGGCGGCCGCGGCGGATCGCAACGGCACTCCCCCCAACCCCGCGGGAGCTACAGCCGGTTGCGGCATCTCTTTGAAGCGCGGGCTGTTGTCCGATGATTTCCTGGCGAACGCAGGTACGGCGGATGACGGGAGAATCCAGGAGATACACAACAGGAGTGCGAAGGGATATTTCATGCGGCCTCTCCCTCTCGCCGCTGCGACACGCGGCAATTCAGGTTCAACCCCGGGGGGGCGATGTCCTTCGCATCGGGCTCGGTTGCGATGGGGACAGCCGCACCGACGGCTCGCTTAGGCCGGCAACGGCACGTATCATACCATTAGATCACCGGATCTTCAACTGTTTAATAAACCTTGTAATTGAGTGACGGAACAGAAGTACCCCGGGTATGGTCCGCCGCGCGGGAATCGGATCGGGTAGTGACGACTAACTTGGCGCGCAGGGGCGGGGCACTCCGGCTCAGACAGTCCTCACGCGCGGACAGAGGTACTTCGAAACCACATCGCCGGTCGGCGCGCTGCGGAACTCGCCGTCGACCCCCACCCCTACGCGCCGGCACCCGTTTCGGCCCTGCGACTACGAACCCGGCAGCCTGCGTTTTAGCCCCTCGATCTCGGCGGCAAGCTGGCTCTGCCGTTTGTTTAGATGGATGACGTAGAAAAAGAACACGACCCAGATCACGGCGAATGCCGCAAAGAGCCATCCCATTATGAAACACCTCCGTGTTGTCCGGCAGCGGGTGCATCGGCGAGGGCCTGCAGTCGGTCGCGTTCGTCGCTAAGCCCTTCCAGGCGTGCCCGCATTCTCAAAAGCACGACAAACAACAGTGTAAAAGCCGCGAGACACACAAGAAGTGTATACAGCATCGGCGGCGCCAGGCCCGAGTCCTCCCCACCGGCAAGAACCGGTTGCGGGTGCTGCGTGCGCCACCAGCGGATGGAGAAATACACGATCGGCACGTCGAGAAAACCGATGATCCCCACCACGGCCGAGAAGGTCGCGCGGCGCTCGGGATCGGTGATGTAGTGGCGGAGCATCAGGTAGCCGACGTAGATGAGCCACAGGACGAGGGTGAGCGTTAGCCGCGCATCCCACGTCCACCAGATCCCCCACACCGGCTTGGCCCAGATGGGCCCGGTGATCAAGACCAGCGTACAAAAGAGAATGCCGATCTCGGCAGAAGCGGCGGCGCGCGTGTCCCATTTCTTGCCGCCGCGCATGAGATAGATGGAGCTGAACAGGAAAACCAGGAAGAACGCCAGAAAAGCAACCCACGCCGACGGGACGTGAAAATAAAAAATGCGCTGCACGTCGCCCATGGTCTGCTCGCGCGGCGCATAGACGAGCGCCATGTACAACGCGATCATCATGGCGGCGCCGGCCACGGTGGCGAGCGCTCCCTTGGGCCGCGTCGCAAGACCAGCGGGTGATCCCGGCTGCGCTCCCGCGGGGGCGGCGCGTCGTTCTTCTTCGTGTGCCGTCATCGTTTCATTCCTGTATCACGTATTCGAACACCAGAAAAGAAGCCGTCACGAAAACCACGTCATACGTTACCAGAAGCTTGAACCAGAAGGAAGCGCCTTCCTGGGCGCCGAGGGCCCAGGCGGTCGTTTCCACCGAGGCGATCAGCACCGGCACCGTCACCGGCAAGAGGAGCACGGGCAGCATCACTTCCCGCATGCGCGTGTGCACGGCGATAGCCGAAAACAGCGTGCCCACCGAAGAAAACCCCACCGTCCCCAGCACGAGTATGACGAGCAGCAGCCCCAGCCGCGCACCGATATCGACGTTGAAGAAGATCGCAAACAGCGGCAGGATGATGACCTCGGTGGCGAGCATGAACATCGTGTTGGCTAAGAACTTGCCGAGAAAGATGCCGCCGCGGTCGATCGGCGCCAGCAGCAGGCCGTGCAGACAGTTTTCCGCCTTCTCCAGGGTGAACGAACGGTTGAGTGAGAGGATACCGGCGAAGGCGAAGGCCACCCACAGAAAACCGGCGCCGAGTTTGAGCGCTTCGGCGCTCGTAAGGTCCATGGTGAAGTTGAAGATCACCAGCACCAGCACCGAAAACACGAACGAAGCGCTGAACGCCTCGCGGGTGCGAAGCTCGATCTTCAGGTCCTTCCACAGTATGGTGGCGATCGCGTGTCGCATAACTGTTCGTCTCAGTGTGCCTCGTGCGCGCGGGTGGCGCCGATGGGGGGCCCCCGCCGCGCGCAGCGAGAGCGAGCACGGTGGGGGTAATCGGCGACAGGACCCGCGCGAACGCCCACGGCACTAGCTCGATAAGATATCCCGGTACGCCGCGCGAAACGCATCGAACGGAGTATCCGCTACCACCGCCTCGTACACCACCGATCCCCGGTCCAGCACCACGGCGCGGTCCGCGTGGCGCCAGCCGCGCTCCGCATTGTGCGTCGCCATCATGAGCGACCCGCCCCCGCGCTTGAACTCGGCGATGCGCCCGTCGAGCAGATCGGCCGCACGCTCGTCGAGACCGGTGAAGGGCTCGTCGAACAGCAGCAGCTCCGGCTCGTGCAGGAACGCCCGTCCCAGCGACAGGCGCTGTTTCATCCCGCGGCTCAGCGCCCGTACGGGCACGGCGGCCTTGGCCTCCAGGCCCATGTCACGGATCGTGCGCCGGACACGCTCCTCCGCCCGGTCGAGACCGTAAAGGCGCGCGTAAAATGTGAGGTTGTCGGTGACGGGCAGATCCTCGTAGAGAAAGCTCTCGTGCGAGACAAATCCGAGGCGGCGGCGGATATCGTCTCCCGCCGCGTTGAGTTCCTGGCCGAAGAGGTACACGCCGCCCGTATACGAGCGGATCAAGGTCGCCACGATTCGTAGCAGGGTGGTCTTGCCCGCGCCGTTTCTTCCGAACACCGCGAGGCACTCGCCGCGGTCGAGCTGCAGCGAGGCGGAATGGAGCGCCGTCAAGCTGCCAAATCGTTTGCTGAGATCCCGTGTGCGGAGAATGGCCTCGCCGCCGGAGACGGCCGCAGCGTTGTCGCTAGACACGCGCCGCCCCCTGTCGCTTCTTTTTCTTCCGTTTCGCGCGAGACCCGCGGTCGAACTTCGCTCGGTAGTAGACCTGGGCCAGGTCGTTCATCAACTCGGTACGTTTGATCGAGTAAATCTTCTCGGAGAGCGTGCCGGTCTTGTGGAGATCGTCCAGCCGCGCCAGCTGGGTCAGCAGGATGTTCCGGTGGGCGAGGAGCGCCTCTTGCTGCATTGTTTTTGACTTCGGCCGGCCGGAGACGAAGGCGAGCAGTCCCACCAGCACGAATCCGAGGATGACCATGAGCGCCAACGAGACCCCCTGCGTCTCGTTCGGCACGATGATGACGCCGTGCCCCGCCGGCACGCTCCCGGCACTACCGTTTCCGGAACCCCCGCCCGCCACGGCGCTGCCCCCCGTGAAGGTGAGCGAGAGGTTCGAGCCCCTGGTGAGGCCCGCCAGGCGGTACCCCGAAAAGCCGCGTACCTCTTCGGTTCGTTCGACCGCTTGCCCATCTCGCGTGATCTCAAGCGTGGGATCGCTCACCAGGATGACAAGCTCGTCGATGTCGTACTTGAGCGGCTCGTCGTACGTATAGCTGCCGCCGCCGTACGGCAGGTCCATCGATACGGAAATCTGGGTGCCGCCCGGTTTCAGGGGATAGCTGACGGTGTAGATTCCCGCTTCATCGCTCGGCTGCGGGGTTCGCGGCACGGGCATGCCCAGCGACGTGACGCTGCAGGAGTTGAGCGCGATACGGTCTTCCGGCATGAAAATGGAGAAAGGAGCGGTCAGGGTCCTGGCCGGCGAACTGTGATTGGTGATCTCGTAAAACTTGTGGACGCGGAGCGTGTCCTGGCTCCGCATGACGATGAAATGGGGCACCGAGACGTGGACGTGATCCCAGGACGCCGTGGGCTCGTAGACCTTTACCTCGATCGTGACCGGGTCCTGGCCCTCGAACTGGATGATCTCTGTGTAGTTGACGTCCTCGTAGAGCACGCGTAGCAGGTATACGGGCTTCGTTGCGTCGAGATCGTCGACGACGAAATGACCGTCGGCGTCGCGGACCGCGACTTCCTGTTCCACCATCATGCCGCCGCTCGGGTTAACCACGATGATCCGGGCGTCGGCCACCGGTTCCCCGGTCGTGCCGTTCACCAGCCGGCCCAGGACCTGAAAGCAAAACGCGGAGGACGGCAAGAGCGAAACCACGAGGACGCCCGCGAGCACGACCTGCAGGACCGCGGCGGGCAAGCGCGGAAGACGGCGCGGCGGCCGGAGAGCGACCGGTTTGGGGGGCGATAATCTCATGGCGTGGCTCTTCTCAATCCGTATCGGGGCGCGACGTCGCGCAGTGCGGCCGCGTGTGTCCTACTCGGTGCGCCGTTTCGCGCGCACTTCGCTTTCGATGAGTTCTTCGATTTCTTCCCGGACCTTGAGCTTGTCGAGGGCCTGGATCGTCTCCTGCGCTTCCTTCAGATACCCATCCCGCAGGCCGCCGTAATCTTCCTCGGACAGCTTTCCCATCTCGTATTCGAAATCGAGTTCCTTGAGGTTGTCGATGATCGACAGCTTCTTGCCGTCCAGGTAGCGGCGCTGCCGCGTGTCTCCCAAGTCGAACATGTCCTCGAGATCAGGCAGGTGGCGCTTGCGTGAAACGAGCGGATACGCGATGAAGATCAACGCGCCGACGGCCAGTAATGCGATAACGGTATACACCATGTCAATCCATCGCCTTTAGTTCTTCCTCGATACGCGAGGCGACGCTGGGGTCCACCGGGACCGTCGCCGGCACCGGCGCGGCCCTTTTCTTCGTGACCCAACTGGAAACAAAATAGAGCACCAAAAACAATCCGATGAGAACCGCAAAGCCGGGCATGACCCACGCGGCGAGGTTGATGCCCTCGGGTGGCGGCGTCGCCAGGACGACCTTGCCGTACTCGTCCACGAAGCCGGCCACGATCGCCTCCTTGCCGGCACCCGCCCGAATCCGGTCCTCGATTCTTCCCCGCATCGGAATGGCGGACGGGCACTCGAAGTGATTGCAGACGCGCAGGATCATGCTGCAGCCGCACTGGCACACGAGGCGGTCCGAGACCCGGTTGAACATCTCCGCCTGCGCGGGGTCGGCGAGCGACGACTTGGCCGACTGGGCAGTGGCGCCCACGGGCAGAAGGACGGCGGATACCGCGGCCGCCACCAGGACGGCGAGACCCAACGCCACCACGCGGCGCGCTGCGTCTGCGACGATGGGCAACCCGCGGGTAACGGCGCGGTGTCCGGGTGGCAGGGAAGCCATCATATTTTCTCCGTGGATTGCAGGAGCCGCTCCAGCTGCTTTTTCTTGCGCTGGATTCTCGCCTCGTGCGCATCGGGCAGGATGGTGACGATGGTGCCGAACACGAGCACCAGGGTGCCGATCCACACCCACGCCACCAGCGGGTTCAGGTACAGCTGGATGACGGCGCGCTCCTGGTCATCGCTGAGACCGGCGAACACCGTATAGAGATCTTCCACGAGTGTCGAGTGCAGGGCAACCTCGGAGGTCGGTTGTTCGCTCGCCTGGTAGTAGCGTTTCTCCGGTGTGAGCGTGCCGAGGGACTTGCCGTCCTTTGTTACCGACAGATCGGCGGCGAGGTACGAGTACGTGGCGGCTTCGCCGTCGAATATCCGCTCGCAGCGAAGCTCGTAATCCCCGATCGACACCGTCTCTCCTTCTTTGACCTCACCCTGCGTCTCCCGGTTGAAGGCGTTGCCGGTAATCCCAAGGAAAATGAGCACAATGCCGAAGTGCACGATGTAGCCGCCGTAGCGACGCTTGCTCTTCGAGACGAGCCGCAGCAGCGCCTGGTGCGGCATCTCTCCGTGGGCGCGAACGCGCGCGCGGACCCCGCGGTAAAACTCGAAGAGGATGGTCAGCGTGACGAAAACACACAAGAAAAGCGACATCAGCGCGTAGAAACCCCTCACCCCAATGGCGAACAGCGCCGCCCCGACCACCGCCCCGGCGGCCAGGGGCCACAGGAAGTTTTTCCTGAGGCTGCGCATCGATGTCTTGCGCCACGCGAGCAGCGGCCCGACGCCGGTCAAGAACAGCAGAAAAAGCCCTACGGGAATGTTGATCTTGTTGAAAAACGGCGCGCCCACCGTGATCTTCTCCCCCTGGATCGCCTCCGAGACAACGGGAAAAATCGTCCCCCACAGGACCGCGAAACACGCACCGAGGAATACGAGGTTGTTGAAGAGAAAACTGCTCTCGCGCGAGACGACCGAATCGAGCTCGTTCTCGCTGCGCAGGTACTGCAGGCGCGAGAAGATAAGGAGCACGCACGCCGCGCCGGTCAGCGCGATATAGCCGACGAAAAAAGGCCCGATCGAGGACTCGGCGAACGCGTGCACGGACGAGACGACGCCGCTTCGCGTCAGAAAGGTACCGAAGATGACCAGAAGATAAGTCGCGATGATCAGGGTGACGTTCCACACTTTGAGCATGTTCTTTTTCTCTTGCACGATCACCGAGTGCAGGAACGCGGTCGACGTGAGCCACGGCATCAGGGACGCGTTCTCGACCGGGTCCCACGCCCAGTAGCCGCCCCAGCCGAGTTCCATGTACGCCCACTTGCCGCCGAGGAGAATGCCGAGCCCCAGAAATCCCCACGCGATGAGCGTCCAGCGCCGGATCAGCGTGATCCACGCGTTGCCCAGCTCGCGCGTGATGAGAGCCGCCATGGCAAAGGCGAACGGCACCACCATGCCCACGTACCCGAGATAGAGAATCGGGGGATGAATGACCATGACCGGGTGTTGCAAGAGCGGGTTGAGGCCCTGGCCGTCGGCGGGCGTGAACGGGCTGACGCCTCCCGAGCCGGCGTGCGAGATGGCCAGTTCCTTGAACGGGTTTTCCGTAAAGCGGTTGAGAACGAGAAAAAACAGCGCCGTCAACGACATGACGGCCAGCGCGGCGGGCACCAGGTCGGTGCGGCGGTTGCGGTTGCGATAGGCGACGATAACCGCGTAGATCGAAATGATCCAGGTCCAGAAGAGCAGCGACCCTTCCTGGCCACCCCACAGCGCGGCGAGTTTATAATAAAAAGGCATCGCCTCGTTACTCACGCTCGCGACGTATTCGATCCGGAAATTGCTCGTGCCCAGGAGATAGACGAGGCTCATGACGGCGCAGGTTACGAAGACAAAGTACGCGTAGACGGCGCGCCTGCCGGACTTGACTAGTTCTTTTCGCTGTATCCTCAGGCCGATGGACAGGGCGAGGATGGAATAGACGGCGAAGACGAATGCAAGGGTCAGGGAAAGGTTGCCGAAGTTAGCCACTGCAGACCTCGCTCGATCAAAGTAACGGCGGCGCCAAACGCCGCCGGTGCGGGACGGCGGCACGGTCGACCGCCGGTCTCAATACACTCGTTACTGCGCGCAGCCCGCGGTCTAGTTTTCCGCGGCCGCGGTGCCGTACTCGGCCTCGTACTTGGACGCGCACTTGGCCTGAATCGCCGATGCCTCGAAGGTGCCGTCCGTCTTGTAGACGCCGTCGCACAACGCTTCGGCGCCGTCCTTAAAGGTATCGGGCACCGGCGATGCGCCGGTATAGACCACGGTGAGCCTGAGATCGTTCTGTTCGAGCTCGAAGGTCAGGCCCGTGCCCGCATTCTGAATCGAACCCTCGGCGACCGTGCCGCCCACCCGCAGCCGCGCGTCGTACGCGCGATTCCCCATCGCGCTGAGTTCCTCTATCGTCTTATAGTAGGCTTTACCTTCCTGAAAACCGGCGGCGCCGAAGTACACCAGCGCCGCCAGGACGATGACGACGCCGATGATGACCCTTCCGTTCTTTCGTTTCATACCGAACCTCGCTGGGGGCTGGATTGATTAACCAGGTTACGGAATCAATATACTAACTTGTGAAATGATTCCCAATATCTTTTCTCGGGTATGCCCGGAAAAATATACACCGGAGAGCCAGGTTGAGTCCAACAGGAAACAAGATGCGATAGCCAGGGACGACGAGCCAGCCGGCGAACGGCCGGCGGCCCCGCCGTTGGCGGAGGGAACCCCCCAGAGTCCTCCCGGGTTGGATGTGTAATATTCTACAAGGAATGGAGAATAATAGACATGGATCTGCGGCAAGCCGGGGAAACGTATCGGCGCGAGATCGCCGAGTTCGTATAACCTTCCTGATTATAGTGGGTTACAGTTTGGGTTTGGAGGATGCCGCCGGTGGCAATCGTTTTGCTGTATACTCGTCGTGCGCCGGCCCTCAACGGCGCTTCCAAACACGACCGATTCAACCGTACCGCTCGCGGCCGCCGGGAGGCGCCCGGAAGCAGGGAAACCCGAGGTCAAGAGAATGAAACACCGTAACGAAGAACCCGTGACGCGCCCGGGCGCGAGCGCGCCCGGCGAGGACCGGGAGACCGCGGTTCTCGTATCCGGGTCGAGATCTTATACATGCCCGATGCACCCGGAAGTCGTGCAGGACGCCCCGGGTGACTGCCCCATTTGCGGCATGTCGCTGGAGCCGAGACACGCGCCCGCGGGCGACGAGGAGAACCGGGAACTAACGGATATGAGACGTCGATTCTGGGTCAGCGCGATTCTTTCCGTGCCCCTATTCATCATTGCGATGGGCGATCTCATTCCGGGCCGCCCCTTCGAGCGCCTCGCGTCCGTACGGGCGCTGGGGTGGTTGGAACTGATGCTCGCCACTCCCGTGGTACTGTGGGCCGGCTGGCCATTTTTCGAACGCGCGTGGAAATCGATCCTGAACCGCGCGTGGAACATGTTCACCCTGATCGGTCTGGGGGTGGCGGCCGCGTATCTCTACAGCCTGATCGCTACGGTCTTTCCCCAGGTATTCCCACAGGCGTTTCGTTCGGAAACGGGTGAAGTTGCCGTCTACTTCGAGGCGGCGGGTGTCATTGTCACCCTGATTCTTCTCGGCCAGGTACTCGAATTGAAGGCACGAAGTCAGACCGGCGCCGCCATCAAGGCCCTGCTCGGACTTGCGCCAAAGACGGCTCGCCTCGTCCGAGATGATGGTACCGAGGAGGATGTCCCCCTCGAGCGTGTTCGTCCGGGCGATCGGCTCCGCGTCCGCCCGGGAGAGAAGATACCGGTAGATGGAGTGCTCCTGACCGGCGCCAGCGCTGTGGACGAGTCGATGATGACCGGGGAGTCGATTCCCGTCGAAAAACGCCCGGGTGATAAAATCATCGGGGCCACGATCAACGGCTCCGGGTCTCTGGTCATGAAAGCCGAGCGCGTGGGTGCCGACTCGCTTCTCTCCCAAATCGTGCAGATGGTCGCAGAGGCGCAGCGCAGCCGCGCACCAATTCAAAAGCTCGCTGACATCGTTGCCGGGTACTTCGTGCCGGCAGTGGTCTTGATCGCACTTGCCACCTTTATCGTTTGGGCCCTGTTCGGGCCAGACCCCAGAATGGCCCGGGCGCTCATCAACGCGGTGGCCGTATTGATCATCGCCTGTCCGTGCGCGCTGGGGCTCGCCACCCCCATGTCCATTATGGTGGCGACGGGGAAGGGCGCCACAGCCGGCGTTCTCTTCAAGAACGCCGAGGCGATCGAGGTCCTGCGCAAGGTGGACACGCTCGTCGTCGACAAGACGGGAACGTTAACGGAGGGCAAGCCGAAGTTGGTGGCAACCGTTACCGCAGGCGGGTGGGAGGAGAAAAGGTTGTTGAGGTACGCGGCCAGCCTGGAGCGCGGCAGCGAGCACCCGCTGGCGGCCGCGATCGTCGCCGGCGCGCTGGAACGAGATGTGGAAATCATCGAAGCCCATGACTTCGAATCCGTGACGGGCAAAGGTGTCACTGGAACCGTCGACGGCCGCAGGGTCGCACTGGGCAACGGCAAGCTCCTTGAAGACCTCGGGATCGAGCCCGGCCCCCTGGCGGCACAAGCCGAGGGGATGCGCGCCGACGGACAGACCGTCATGTTTCTTGCCGTGGATGGGGCGATGGTGGGGCTTGTCGGTGTAGCCGACCCGATCAAGGGCACGACCGAGGAAGCAGTACGGCAGCTTCACCGGGACGGTATCGGCGTCGTGATGCTCACCGGCGACAGCCGGACAACGGCCGAGGCGGTAGCGAGGAAACTCGGCCTGTCGCACGTGGTTTCCGAAGTGTTGCCCGACCAGAAAGCGGAGGTGGTCAAAAACTACCAGGAATCCGGCAGGGTAGTCGCGATGGCGGGCGACGGTGTCAACGATGCCCCCGCGCTGTCACAAGCGCACGTCGGCATCGCCATGGGAACGGGTACGGACGTTGCGATGGAAAGTGCAGGTGTCACTCTGGTCAAGGGTGACCTTAGGGGGATCGTGCGCGCGCGGTTGCTGAGCCGCGCAACCATGAAGAACATCAAGCAAAACCTGTTCTTCGCCTTCGTGTACAACATGTTGGGAGTGCCCGTAGCTGCGGGCGCGCTGTACCCCGTTGCAGGCCTCCTGCTCAGCCCGATTATCGCAGCCGGGGCCATGAGCTTCAGTTCCGTGTCTGTGATTGCCAACGCACTCCGCCTGCGGCGGGTGCGCCTGTAAGAATCCTTCGAATCTCGAGAGTCCCGGCATCCCTATGCGCCCCCTGAGCCTGGCACGTTTCGCGGGGGCGCTGTTTTTCCGGCCCGACCGTCGACGGCCAACGCGCTTGTTGCGTCGACAGTACAAGTCTACAGTTGAAGCCAGGCGATGTATTCCATGAGCGCCCTGAGCTCACGATCCTCAATCACGGACTCGTAGGCCGGCATCCTGATAATCTGTCTCCGTGTGAAATACCGCGCCAGCGGATTCGACTCGAAACGATCGATTTGACCGCGGAGAATCCACTGGCGCAATTCCCCGTCATCCTTAACCAGCTCGGCGAAATCCTTGCCCTGCCACGGCGGGATATATCCTTTGAAGCTGCGTGGGTTCTTTGCTCCCAGGCGTCCCGCCGGTCCGTGGCATCCGAAGCAGCCGAGCCGAGACGCGATCAGGTATCCCTCGAGCGCGACCGGCGGGGGAGAGTCGAACGCGGCGATCGCCTTGTAGTAGGCGACAAGATCTTCGAGTTCGCGCTTGGAGACGAGTCCCCTGAAGGCCGGCATCTTCAAGGGCGGGGACAGCTCCCCGGATTCGGCGAGGTCCGCGTCGGACCCGTGCGAGTGCGATGTTCCGTCGTGAGCGGTTTCGGGCTCCTGGCCCTCGCGCCGTTGCAGGCGCTTCGGGTGACCGTCGAGGATCCACTCGCGAATCTCTTCTTCGCTTTCCACGTACATCATCGACACCCCACCGTCCCAGGCCGGGATTTCTTTTTCTTTACTTCCCGGGTTGGGTATCCCGCCGGTGCCCCCCGGCCCGTGGCAGGCAGCACATCCGAGGCGCCGGGCGACCTCTTGTCCTCGCAGAGCCGGTGTCAGGCGGGGGCGGCTCACAAAAGTGAACCCGCCCCACGCCGCCACCGCCGTGAACAGCAAGAGGCCGATGCCGACCCGTACGGCCTTCCTGCGATTCACGATCCAGCTCTTCACGATTCGTCCAACTCTCCGATGAAGTTGCTTGCTCACCAGGAGAAGCCTAGAGCTTCTCGATCTTCTCGACTTCGATCGATTTGACGCCATCGTGCTCGACGATGGTTCCGGTCAGCTTCGCTTGGGTGCCGGCGAAATCGACCACGAGCTCGGTGGCCGGTTCATGGTTCTGACCGAGGATCAAGTAGACCACGCCGTCCGAAAGGAAGCCTATCGGCATTCCCTTACGAATGCAGTTCTTGGCGCATTTTGCATGGCCGGCGCCTTGCCCCTTGTCGGGATGCTTCATGAAGCAGTAGAGGTCGAGCACCTCTCCTTCCATCGTGACGGTGCTGCCCTCGTGCATCCCTTTCATTTTGTCATGTGAATGTTGTTCACCCTCCGAATGCTGCGCGAGCACGCTCGCAGCTCCGAGCGTCAAGACAGCAATCGAGAACAGGGCGATCAGCATGTTTGAAAGTCTCACAGGGTTCCGCATCTTTATTACCTCCATTGTTGTTTGGAACCTGGAACGACGACGAATTTAAACACCTTTGAGCGCACCCGCACGCCTTTCGCTGCGGCGCCGGGATCGCCCGGTACAACTCTGAAATCAAGCCACTACTGGCTGTTCCTCCACATCGTCCACTTTGACTTTGTCCTCACGTGCTTTCACGATAGCGTAGATTGCAGGTATTACGATCAGGGTCAGTATCGTTGATGATATCAGGCCCCCTATCATTGGAGCAGCCATGCGCTTCATAGGTCTCGAGCCGGCACCTATCATCCACATGATGGGCAGCAGGCCCATGATAGTGGTAGCCACGGTCATCAGCTTGGGTCTCACCCGGATAACGGCGCCCTCCATGATTGCCCGGTGCAGGCGCGTCCTGGTCATGACACCCCCGCGTGCCTTTTCCTTCGTATAGGCGATATTCAAGAAAAGCAGCATGACGACACCCGTCTCGGCAGCGAGCCCGGCCAAAGCAATGAAGCCGACGCCGGAGGCAACACTCACGTTGAAATCGAGAAAGTACATATACCAGACGCCGCCGATGATCGCGAAGGGCAGCGAAAGCATGACAATCAACGTTTCCGTAATGCGGCCAAAGTTGAAATAGAGCAGGAGAAAGATGATCAACAGTGTGACCGGTACCACGACCCTCATCCGCCGATTGACCTCGATCATGTACTCGTACTGCCCACTCCAGGACATGTAGTACCCGGCCGGCATCTCGATCGCATCATCGACCGCCGCCCGGGCCCGTTCCACGTAACTCCCCACGTCCTGGCCCTTTTGGAGGTCGACGTAGACGATAGCCTGCAAGAGTGCGTCCTCACTCTTAATCCCCGGGGGGCCCTTTTTTATGACGAGCTTTGCCAATTGGCCCAGCGGCACCTGCTCTCCATGTGGAGTGTGGACGATTACCCGTTCCAATTTTGCCGGATCGTCTCGAAGTTCTCTCGGGTAGCGGACGTTGACAGGGAACCGGTACCTCCCCTCGATTGTCTGGGTGATGTTCATGCCGCCCACCGCGGTTTCTATGATGTCCTGGATGTCGTCCACCGCGAGACCGTGCCGTGCGACTTCGCGCCGGTCGATCTCGAAATCGAGATAGTTGCCGCCCATGACGCGCTCAGCAATCGCGGTCAGCGTGCCCGGAACGCGCTTGACGGCATCTTCGACCTCGATCGCAACCTTCTCCAGGGTCACGAGATCGTCCCCAAAGATCTTGATTCCGATCGGGGTCTTGATTCCGGTGGCGAGCATGTCGATCCGGGTCTTGATCGGCATAGTCCACGCATTCGTCAAACCGACAAACCTGAACTCCTTGTCCATGTCGTCGTACATGAGATCTTCGATGGTAAGGGCACGCATGGGAACCGAGGAGATAACGACGTCCTTATCGAGAATCGACGAGACCGCTTTGTAGAGATCGTCTTGTTTTCCGGGCTCTATCATGCCGTTGGCTATCAGGTAGTCGCTCAAAGCGTTCCGTATTTCGTCCTTCAACTCATTTTTCACCAGAACGTTTACGAAGTCCTGCGAGGCTCCGCGGGCCAGCGCCGTACGGATGCGTTTCTGCGCCGTCTTGCGCACCATGCCTCCGACCTCCGCGCCGACGGATGTCAGGTCCACTTCCGCTTCCCGAGCGATATACCCCTTGCCGTTCAGGAGCTTCACTACGTCTTCGATCCGCTCGCGTACGAACCCATACTTGATCCATCTTCGTGGCCATTCCTCGCGGTCCTTCAAGGTGACGGTCGTTTCGA
Source organism: Candidatus Krumholzibacteriia bacterium (assembly GCA_046754105.1). Taxonomy (GTDB): domain Bacteria; phylum Krumholzibacteriota; class Krumholzibacteriia; order WVZY01; family WVZY01; genus JAZGDW01. The sequence goes on along the minus strand of JBHHVD010000036.1, from coordinate 12,910 downwards.
CCATGGTGAGCGGGGCGGGATCGGTAGCCGAGTCGGCCCTTCCGATCTTTCCGAAAACGACGTCGACTTCCGGAAACGTCTTGAACAACTTGTCCTGGGTTTGCAGGACTCTCCTTGCTTCCGTTTCGGAGATGCCGGGGATCGAAGTGGGCATATAGAGAATATCTTCCTCGTTGAGCGGCGGCATGAATTCGGAGCCCAGCTTCGAATACGGGAGATACGTAATGGCCAGGATGATCACCGAAATGACGATAACAAGCACTCGATTTTTCAATACCCACTGGATGGCCGGCCGGTAGAGGAATATCAGAAACCGGCTGATAAAGAGCTTTTCCTCGGGATGAATCTTGCCCCGGACGAAGATGCCCATGAGGATAGGCGTTATCGTAACGGCGATCACCGCGGATGCGCCCATTGCGAACGACTTGGTAAAGGCGAGCGGCTTGAACAGCCGTCCCGCCTGACCCTGGAGGGCGAACACCGGCAAGAACGACACTGTAATGATCAGCAATGAGAAAAAAAGCGACGGGCCTACTTCAACGGCTGCATACTTGATCAGCTGCCACCGCTCTTTTCCCTTGACGTCTCCGGCCTTTTCCAGGTGCTTGTGAGTGTTCTCGATCAGGACCACGGCCGCATCGACCATGGCCCCAATGGCAATGGCGATGCCCCCCAGCGACATGATGTTCGCGTTGACCCCTATGAGCCGCATGATGATGAAGGCGATCAGGATTCCCAGCGGCAGCGAGAAAGCGGCGACAAAGGCGCTGCGGGCGTGCCACAGGAATATGATGCAGACGATCGTGACAATTATCATCTGCTGGATGAGCTCGTGGGTCAATGTATCGATCGACTTCCGGATCAGCTTACTCCGGTCATACGCCGTATGAATCTCTACGCCTTCCGGAAGGCCGACCGATATCTCCTCTATCTTGTCCTTTACGTCGTCGATTATCTTAAGGGCGTTCTCGCCAAACCGCATTACGATAATCCCGCCGACAACCTCACCTTCCCCGTTCTTTTCGGCGATACCCCTTCGGATGTCCGGCCCCATTTGCACCTGGCCGAGGTTCCTTACCAGCACCGGCGTGCCGTCCGAGTTGACTTTGACGACAATGTTCTCTATGTCCTCGATGCTTTGAATGTAACCCCGGCCGCGAACCATGTACTCCGACTCGGACAGTTCCAGCAGGCGGCCGCCGACGTCGTTATTGCCGCGTTTTATCGCATGGATGATCTTCTTCAAGGACACGTCGTACGTCTGAAGAAGATGGGGGTAAACGGTGATCTGATACTGCCGCTCGAATCCGCCGATGCCCGCGACATCGGCTACTCCAGGCACGGCCATCAGCTGGTAACGGACGTACCAGTCCTGGATGGCGCGAAGCTCACCGAGGTCGTACTTTCTCGTTTCGTCCTCGAGCGTGTACTGAAAAACCCAACCGACACCAGTAGCATCCGGCCCCAGGGAAGTCGTCGCGTCCTCCGGGATCTGACCGCTTACCTGGTCGAGGTACTCCAGGACGCGACTTCGGGCCCAGTATATGTCCGTGCCGTCCTCGAAAATGATGTACACAAAGGAGAGGCCAAAGAAGGAATAACCACGTACGGCGCGCACCTTGGGCACCGCGAGCATGGCGCTGGTCAGGGGATAGGTAATCTGGTCCTCGACGGTCTGCGGGTCCCGCCCCATCCACTCGCTGTAAATAATCACTTGTACGTCACTCAAATCGGGAATGGCATCGAGCGGCGTCCCGACCATGGCGATTAACCCGCCGACTGTGACGATCAACGTGAGCAGAATAACAAGGAATCGATTATCGATGCACCAGGAGATAACGCTGGCTACAGCTGAACGATCCTGCTGCACCATGGTTCTTTCATCTTGATTCATATCTATTGTACCCAGGGTTCAATGTTTCCGCATCGGGGCATCTCGGCCCCGTAGTATGGATTGGCGATGGCAGTGCCAGCCTGCAACCAGCGGGCATCCGCCATGGGGCAGTAGGCCTTGTTGGGTTTGGCCGCTATGTGGTCGCCGTGCTCCTCGATGTAGGCGATGATCATGTCGCTCAGACGGCGGAAGTCCTGGCGGACCGCTTCGATGTCGCTCTTGTCCATGGTGTGGCGCATCGAGTCTGCCGCCTCCTTGATCCCGTCGTTTACGGCGCTGGCGACTATCGTCTCGGCTAGTTCGGCGACGCCCTCGAGCGAGTCCTTCGCCAGCCGATCCGTAATCCCGAGGTACGCCTCCATAATCTCTGGAAAACGGCCCTCCTCTTTCTTGGGAACGTCCGCGGCTGCTATACGTTGCTCCCCGCCGGGTTTCTCATCCGTTCCCTCCTGCCCCTCGTCCTCGAGCATCTTGGCGAGGGCGCCCTGGAGTTGGCTCTCAGAGCTCACGAGAAAATTGCCGGAAGTAACTACCTGTTCGCCGGTTTCAAGACCCGCGAGCACTTCATGAAAGCGCAGAGAGCCTCTTTGGAAAGCGAGGTCTTGGGATTCCGCATCGGACCGCTCGACATCGTTGAGCCACAGCCTGCCGAGTCTGACGAGCGTCGGCCGGAACTTTCCTTTCTCTTCCTCTACGAGCACTATCTTTCGCGTACCCGAGTGGATAACGGCGTTCTCCGGCACGGCGATCATGTTGCCCGCGGGCAGCCGGATCTTCGCCCGCGCAAACATATCCGGTTTCAGGCGCAACCCCGAGTTGTCTATATTGACCCGGATGCGGACGGTACGGGTTTCGGGGTCCAGAAAAGGATCCGTGAATGAGATGTATCCCTCAAAGGTTTCACCGGGAAACGAACGTGTCTCGATTCGTACTTTCAGGGACTTGTTTGACCGCGTCAACGCCATGCCGCATTCCCAGCAGTCTATCGGCTTATCCGACCTCACTTCGGGGTGCATCGCGCATTCGTAGTAATCCCCGGGGCGGTCCTCGTAAAGATACGGAATCTCGTCCTCGTAGATATCGGCGTAGAGCCACACGCGGGAAAGATCGGCCACCTTGAAGAGCACGTCACCTTCCTTGACGTACATTCCCGGGTACGCCTTCTTTTCTATCACCGTCCCGCCCTGCGGCGCATAGATAATGATATGTTCGTCCGGGGTCCTGGTCGCGGCGATCTTGTCCAGCTGCTTGTCGCTCAGCCCAAGCCACAGGAGCCGTTGACGGGTCGAGGCGACAAGCTCCCGGGCGTTCCTGGTCGCCTCTTCAAATCCACTACGCTCGACTTTGTCCAGGTTTTCGAGAGCGAGCAGGTATTCCCTTTCCGAGGAGATCAAATTCGGACTGTACAGTTCAACCAGCGGATGGCCCTTTTTCACCGTTACACCGGTGAAGTCGATGAATAAACGGTCGATGCGGCCGCCGACCCAGGCAGCGACGACGCCAAGCTTCGTCTCGTCGTAGTCGACCTTGCCGTAAGTGTCGATTTCCCTGTAAAGCTCTCGCTCTTTTATGGGCTCTATCGTGATCCCGGTGAGTTGGGACTGCTGCGTTGTCACGGCAACGGTCCCCGTTTGTTCCTCGTCGCCGGCTTCCTTTTCGACCAGAGTCATGCCGCAGATCGGGCATTCGCCCGGCTGCGGAAGCCTGATATCGGGGTGCATGGGGCAGGTGTAGTACACGCTCGCCTCTCCCCCCGTCGACTCGGACGAGAGGAGACCGAGAATCTGATGCCGCGCTCCCGGAATGACAAACAGGATCGCGGCCACCACGACGATAATCGCGCAAGCCCCCAGGAGTGAATTCTTTGATTTAATTATTTTTTGCATGAGAATCGCCTTCCTCTTAGCCGTCCCGGCTGCGAACCGATGACTATCGGTTCACGCCGGCTGTCTTCACACCCAAGGTCCTTTCGAAATCGGCGTACTGCCTCCCGAGATCGGCCACAAGGACAAAGTAAGTCTGCCGAAATGCCAGCAGCGATCGTTCGCTGTCCAGATAATCGAGAAAATCGACCCGTCCGGTTTGATATCCCGCTTCGGATGCCCGAAACGTCTGTTCGGCCTGCGGGAGAATAACGTTGGCGTACAGGTTGACGAGGTCGCGGGCTGCCTGGACTCTCGATCGGGCGTCCTGGACTTCGTTCCGGATCCGCGTTTCGATCCCCTGCCTCCGGTGCTTCGCCATCGAGATCCTGGCCTCGGATTCCCGAACCGCCGCGCCGAGCTTCTGATACCAGATGGGAATGTTGATCGACGCGCTGAACAGGATCGCGTCCTTGCCGTTGTCCTCGAGGTTCGTGACCGGCCGCTGGTCGACGGTGACGTAACTGAATCCAAGAGTCAGGTCCGGATAGTATTGCTTCTTCGCCAGCGATCGCGATCTCTCCGACCGCTCGATGCTCAGGTCCGCGGCCGCGACCTCTGGACGTTTGGACAGCGCGAGCTCGTATAACGAGTCGAGGTTCTCCAGGTCAAATCCCTCGCTTCGCACACGCGGAACGGCCAGCGGAGCGCCGGGGTCGCGGTTGAGGAGCTCGTTCAAACGCGCGGTAACGGTGACCAGGTCCCTCCGAAGCGAGGTGAGCCGGTCGTCCAGATTGGAAAGCGCAAGCTGCGCCTTGAGGACGTCCTGTTGGCCCACAAGCGCGGAGGCGTACTTGACCTGCGCAACGTTTTGCATTTGTCGTATGACTGCTTTTTCCTTCTCGGTCACGTCGATTATCTCGTGAACCCGGTAATACTCGTAGTAGGCCCTTTTCACGTCCCGGACGAGGTCCAGCGCTTTTTCCTCGTAGGTCTGACCCCAGATGTCCGCGTCCTTGTCGGCGATCTGGCCCCGCAGCGATAGTTTCCCGAAGAACGGAAGCCTCTGGGAGACCATCAGGGCGCCTTCTTGAGGGCCGACCCGTGTCTCGGGGCTGGACGCGAACACGCCTACCGCCAACATCGGATCGGGCAGCGCGCGCGCCTGGGATGGAACCTCTCTGGCCGCCTCGAAACGGTCGGCGAACGACCGAAGGAACGGATTCTGTGCCATCGCGTACGTCACGTACTCGGCCAACCCGGATGTACTGTCCAGCCTCGCCGAAGTCGTCGAACTCGTGTCGGCGCCTGCGGCGGCCGGGAACACGAGAAGGGTCGCAAGAAAAAACTCGACGGTATGGAATCTCGATTTCAGGCTCTGCATCCTGCTGGTCATCTCAATACCTCAGCGTGCGAAAAGAGTGGACGGGCGTGGCAACGGATAGCGTCGGTTCTTGCCGGCTCCATATCGCAATTCGGGTGCCACGACCCGTTTGGGCAAGGCCATTTAGATAATGTGTTAATACCATGTTACTTATCGTTCATCGCGTGATGTCTTTCGCACGCCGTCCCCCATCTTCGTGAAGAATATTCTGCAGGCCGTGTAGAATACTGTACAATTTCTACAACTGAGAGTTTCCGTCATGCGCGGGGTTTCTGCTTCCGTGCAGGACACCTGTCCGGCGGCACGTTGGGGTCCCGGTCCGCCGTTGATCTCGAAGGTGATGGCTTCGGTGTGGGCCCTGGGTCGACGGCTTCAAGCGACCGGGGGGAGCATTATAGACGAGGCGTGCCGGATCGTCCAGCCCGTGGCTCGACGCCCGCGCGGAAGCGATACCCAAGCGGGCCGGGCCTTCGCGCTTGTGACGTTTGCGGGAGCGTCCTATATTTGTCGAGTCGCCTCCGTAATGACCGGGAGAAGAACATGCCACAAAGGGAATGGGGAAAAACCGCCGGCACAATTATCGAACGGGACTTTCTGTCTGGTCCGATCACACGCTTGCGCGATTGGACCAGTGCCATTCGCATCTTCAAGGAGTTCTTTTACGGGTACCGGCAGCTGCGCAAGGTGGGGGCGAGTGTGACGGTCTTCGGATCCGCTCGTTTCGAAGAGGACAACCCCTACTACCAGCTGGCGATGGAGATGGGCAGGGAGCTGGCCCGGTCCGGGGCCACGGTCATAACCGGCGGCGGCCCCGGGATCATGGAAGCGGCCAACCGCGGGGCCAAAGATGGGGGCGGCCTCTCCGTCGGGTGCAACATCAAGCTGCCGGAAGAGCAAGAGCCCAACCCCTATCTCGACCTGTGGATAGATTTTCACTATTTCTTCGTACGAAAAGTAATGCTCGTGCGGTACTCGCACGCGTTTGTGGTGATGCCCGGGGGGTTCGGCACGCTCGATGAACTTTTCGAAACCGCGACGCTCATTCAAACGGGCAAGATCGAAGATTTTCCGATCGTACTCATGGGCACCCAGTACTGGCGGCCGCTTCGTGGATTCATCACCGATACGCTGTTGAACAGGGCCGGGACGATCAGTCCCGAGGACGTCACACGGCTCTACCTGACGGATTCTCCCGCGGATGCGCTGGCGTGCATCGCGGCAAGCGCGAGCAGCCGCATGGGGATCGCGCCGGCGAAAGTTCCGGCGGGCTGTGCCCTGTGCCCGCGGGCGGACGAAGCCTGACGCGCCGCGAGGACGCTGTAGACTATTCCGCATCGTATGGATAATATTCTCCAATTCTCGAACCCGTCGAGGCGAGGCCGGTCACGGGCCGTCGTCATATCTAACAAAATAAGAGGAAGTTGGATCAATATGCTACCCGGCGCGCGGGTGGCACCGTATATGCCTTGGAGATCGTCATCATGCGATCCGCGCTCGTCATACTTCTCGTCTTGCTGGCGACCGCCCATGGGGCAGCCGCCGAGACCGGGTCCCGGCAAGTTGTCTTCCTGACCGGGGCCGTGGGAAGCCACGTGACACCCGAGCCGTTCAAGGATTTTTGGAAGACGGGTCTGGGAGCCGGGTTGGGATTCGGCTATTCGTTGAACACCCGGGTTACCGTCATCGGGAACTTCGACTACAACTACTTCGGCCTGGACAGCGACAAGGCCGGTGGTTTGTTCCCGGGATTCACGAATGTAACCTCCGTTGACCGTGGGAGCCTTTCGACATTGTATCTCTGGACCGGGTTGCGCGCGCGCGTCCTGCCCGCCAGCGTACGAAGCTTCTTCCGGCCGTACGTACTCGGGGGGATTGGCTATTTCAGACTGGACATCGACGAGACCACGATCCTGCACGACGGTGGCCGGACGAGGGTCGACTACGACCCCCAAAACGTTCTTGGGGTAAACGTGGGTGCCGGGGTCGATATTCCCATTACGAAAAGGGCCGATCTTTTCACCGAAGGACAATACGTTCTCGCGCACATGGACGACATCAACGGTGTCGCCGTCGACGAGAAAATGGGATATATCCTCGTCCGCGCAGGTGTGTCGGTCAGCGTTGGCGGCGCCCGCTAGTCCCCTCCCCGACAATTCCGCGCAACCGCCGGGATCGTTCCCGGGCCCCCCTTGCCGCACCCCCAAATGTCGTGACCCCCTCCGAGGCTCTGTATAATATTCTACATAACTGTGCAATATTCTCCGATTCTGGGCGGGCCGGTAGGCACGCGGGTCGATCCCTCAGCACATAACGTAAGTATTTTCCACGAGTTATCAGGTTGCCGCATGGCCCGCACCCGGTGGCATCGAATATGCCTTATCCCCCGCAGGAGGATTGACATGAGCAAAGGCAACCTTGATATCGATCACATCCAGCTCAACCTGAACGTGCGCGGCCTCGAGCCGTCGTCGACCCTGTCGATCAACGACCGCGGCAACGAGCTGCAGGGTTGGGGGTACGATGTCTTCAAGCTCGGTCTCGGGCAATCCCCCTTTCCGGTTCCGGAGCCCGTCGTGTCCGCGCTTCGCGACAACGCCGGCCAGAAGGATTATCTGCCGGTGAAAGGACTCGTTGAGTTGCGCGAGGCCGTCGCCGCCCACCATCGCCGGACATACGGCATCGAGTGCAACGTCGAGGACGTCCTCATCGGACCCGGTTCGAAGCTGCTGATGTTTCTCATGCAGATGTGCTACTACGGCGATCTTGTCATTCCCACGCCATCGTGGGTATCGTACGCGCCGCAAGCGGAGGTTATCGGGCGCCACATCTTTACGCTGCCGACATCGAGAGAAACAGATTGGCTACCCACCGCCGAACAGCTGGAAGAATTCTGCAGCCGAGACCGCGGGCGACCGCGCATCCTGGTGCTGAATTACCCGTCCAATCCCACCGGGCGAACCTTCTCGCACGAACAGCTTGTGGACCTTGCGACGGTGGCCGCGGAAAACAAAGTCATCATTCTCTCGGACGAAATCTACGGCAAGCTGCACCATGACGGAACACACGAGTCCATCGTCCATCTTTGTCCGGAGGATTCCATTTTCAGCGGTGGGCTGAGTAAATGGTGTGGAGCGGGTGGCTGGCGTCTGGGTGTGTTTGTGTTTCCCAAGAAGCTGCACTGGTTGCTGGACGCGATGGCCGCCGTGGGCACGGAGACGTTCACTGCAACCAGCGCTCCCATCCAGTACGCCGCCATCCGCGCGTTTGAAGAGGGACCGGAAATCGAGCTTTATCTCGAACATTCCAGACGGATTCTAAAAGCTCTGGGCGGGTTTCTAGCGGAGCTTCTCCTGCGCGCGGGCGTGAGAGTGCTGCCACCTCAAGGCGGCTTCTACCTCTTCCCCGACTTTTCAGCGTTTCGCGAGAGGTTTCACTTCGCGGGAATCACAACCAGCGCCCAGATGTGTTCCAGGTTGTTTGAGGAGACGGGCGTGGCCCTTCTCCCGGGATCGGATTTCGGCCGTCCGCCGGAAGAATTCACGGCGCGCTTGGCATACGTCGACTTCGACGGTGCCGAAGCGCTCGCGGCCTCGGGCGGAATACCCACGGATCGAGATCTTGATATCAATTTCGTTCAAACCTATTGCGGCCGAACCGTTGAGGCCGTAGACAGGCTTTGTGGATGGTTGGCGGCTCCCAGTAATCACAGGCCGGCACAGTTCTTAACCGAAGAAATTTCTTGAGGCGGGGAATCATGATCCATGAAAACGAAAATGCCGTGAACGGGAAGCTCAAGAGCTGCGAAGGAAATCGCAGCCTTGATATCTACCTGCGTGAAATCAACAGGACGCCGCTTCTCACCCGCGAACAAGAGCAGGCGTTGGCCAAAAGCATACGAGGCGGCGACAAGAATGCACTCGACCGCCTGGTCAAAGCGAACCTGCGTTTCGTGGTCATGGTCGCCAAACGGTACGCCAGGAACGGATTGCCGTTGCAAGACCTCATCAACGAGGGAAACGTCGGACTCATAAAAGCCGCGCACCGTTTTGATGAGTCACGGGGCGTCAAGTTCATATCGTACGCAATCTGGTGGATACGGCAGGCGATGCTCCAGGCCCTGGCGGACCACTCGAGCATCGTGAGGTTCCCGATCAACCGTTATCGCACATTCCATAGAATCGGGAAAGCATCGCGAGAACTCGATCAGGAATTGGGCCGGCCCCCAAGCGCCCTGGAGATTGCCAGCCGGCTCCACATTCCGGAGGCGGAAGTGCGAAACTCCATGTATAGAAGCCGTAACTACGTCTCGCTGGACGAGCCGTTGACGGACGATCCTGACAACGGATCGTGGATCGACCAACTGATAGATGAAAGTACGGTCCCACCGGACGCGCAGGCTCTCGAAAGCGCGATGAGCGATGACATAAGAGAAACGCTCGACAAACTACCCGAGCGCGAGAGAATCATCTTCGTGCTCTTTTTTGGGTTCAATGGAGAAGGGCCGATGACGCTCGACGCGATCGGCGAGAAGCTGAACATATCAGGCGAGCGAGTGCGGCAAATCAAAGACAGGGCGATCCAGCGGCTCCGCCGGACCCAACTGGTTAACGGGTAGAGGGAGAGGAATGCGCACGATCGATTTCGTTGCCAAGGAAAGCTTTCGAAGAACGAGGCAATCAATAACTGGCGCGGTATTCATTCTGCTGGGAGTGAGTATCTTTGTTGCCTCCCAAACTATCAACAAAGCGCTGCACGACAGGAGCAAAGAGCAGCTCTTGCGATTCGGCGCGAACATAATCGTTCAGCCAAAAGGGGAGCCCCTCGATCTGTATTCGGGAACGGTCAGCAGCGAAGTGCTTCTGCCGAGCTCGTACGTCAACGAGATACGCGCCATCAAACACAAAAAGATGCTGGTAGCGGTTTCTCCCAAACTATACGACCGGTTCGAGGTTGGAGAGCGAAGTCTTCTCGTTGCCGGTATCACGCCCGATGAGAGCAAGGCCAAGCCGTGGTGGATGATCGAAAGCCGGCTGGTAACAAGTGAGTTTCCGGAGAACAAACAGATTTTGCTCGGCCACCATGCCGCCGCTCGCCTGGACGCCGACGTTTCCGAAATAACGCTGGGTGAGGAGGTCTTTACGGTATCCGGGGTCCTGGATGAGACGGGTTCCCCGGATGATTTTTTGGCCTTCGTCCCCCTCGCCGAGTTGCAGAGGATTAGCCGGAAGAAAGGGATGGTGAACCTGATTGAGGTGTCGACGAGCTGCATCGCCTGCAAGGCGATGAACGTCTACGACGTCACAAAGGAAATCGGCCGGATACTACCGGCCGACGCCAGTACGCTGGCCGTCAGACAGATTGCCGAAGCGCAAATGGGCACGCTCAAGAAGATAACTCGATTTGCTATCACAACCTATGTCGTGGTGCTGGGTTTGTGCGCGTTTATCCTCATAAATTACATGTCAGCTTCGGTAGACGCGCGAAGGCGCGAGATAGGAATGTTGCTCGCGATGGGAATGGATCCAAGGACCGTGCAGAGAGTTTTTGTCTCGAAGGTGCTTGTGTTTGCCGCGGTGGGCGGAATCCTGGGCTATGTTGCCGGGAGCGCCATTTCCGCCATCCTTGGGCCCGTGATCGCCGGCGCGAAGGTTTTGCCGGTCTATACACTGCTGCCGACCGCCCTTGGCGTCGCCATCGGCCTTGGCGCCATCTCGAGCATCATCCCCGCCCGGCGAATATCTGCTCTCGACCCGGTAGAGGCCTTGAGGGAGGTGTAGGCGAGCAATGATCGAGGTAAGCGGCGTGACGAAGTCTTACAACGGGGTAACGCCGGTGCAAGACATGAGCTTTCAGATCGAACAGGGCGAGTTCGTCGCGATCATCGGTCCCAGTGGGAGTGGCAAGACCACCTTGCTGAACCTCGTTGCCGGACTGTTGACCCCGACGAGCGGAGAGGTGATCCACTGTAACAGCGCCCTCTACGAGTTGGACCATCATGATCGCGTGTCGTACCGGAGGAATAATTTTGGTTTCGTTTTTCAGACCTTCAATCTCATACCGTACCTGACGGTCGTCGAGAATGTCGAGGTGCCACTTTATCTGACCGGCGTGTCATCGGCAGTACAGGCGTACATGGCCGCGGAACTGCTGGCCAGGTTCGGCCTGGCGGACAAGGCGGATCGTTTTCCGTCGCAACTCAGCGTGGGAGAACAGCAAAGGGTCGCTGTCGCCAGGGCGACAGCCAATGCCCCACGGGTCATATTTGCAGATGAGCCGACGGGCAACCTCGATCGGAGCAACGGAAGCGAGGTAATGTGGCACCTCAAGGAACTCAACGCGAAGGGCGTGACCGTGCTCCTTGTCACACATGATTCCGAAATGGCCCGTTTCGCTGAACGGAAGATACGGCTCGTAAATGGAGGAGAATCATGAACAAGAAGTGGACCAAAGTCCTAGCAGTCGTTTTTCCCGTGCTTGTCCTCGTGGTTGCCTGGACGTGGCTTGCGGACGGGCTTGCGGACAGGACGACAACCGTCGAGAAACTGAACCAGCAGAACCTGGGCGCGCTGGACGAGGAAGATCCGGAAGAAGACGTTGCGGTCATTGGGCCGCTCAACCTGGGCAAGATGATGGGAACCGTTAGCTACGACAGGATGAAGGACAGCTACTACCTCCAGGTGAAAGGCACGCGGCTGCCCTTCAAGACTTCGCCGATAGCGGCCCAGCACGTACCACTCGAGGCATCCGGCGGAGACGAACTGGCGCGGAACACGGCGCTCCTCTACGGAATCGTGGGACGGGAGGTACTCCATGCGACGTTGCTCATTAATCCGGACGAGGAAAACGAGGTAATGCCTGCCGTCATGGACATTTCCCAGTATATCCAAATTGCGAACCGGCGAAAGTTCGCAGGCGTAGCCTACACGAAGCCCGGAGGGAAAATGGAACGGTCCGTCCTGAAAGGTGCACAGATTCAGGCGCTCGAGGATGGCACCACCAGAACGCCGATTATCCAGATCAAGGGGCCGAAGAGCGGTGCGACGAAGACCGGAGTAACGGTCGTAGACAAAGGACGGGTGGTCGTCGAGGGGAAAACCTATGAAGATCTGTACGAAGCGGCGGACCGCATCTGCATAACGCTGGTGAAGATGCTTTGCGGTAGCCCGACGTGTCCGGATGCGGCCTCTTGCGCAACGGGCGGAGACTGCGGCTGCGGCTGAGGATTCCAGCATATCGTGTCCCGAACGAAAAGAGTAGAACCGGTGTTCGGGCAGTCTTGACTTTCGCCGTCGAATCGTCTATACTGCTCGCGCATTTGGGGCAAAGCCCCCCGATGTTCCCACGTATTCAAGGAGTTTCTGCGACTCACTGCTACGGCTCTGTAGTTTAGTAACGACCACATTCGTTCCGGCAACGTCTAGCGACGCAGGTTTGCGCATGGCAAACGTGTCGCCGGCATCGTCATTTCTCGAAACGAGGAGCCCATGTCCCGCAACCTCACATCGAATTCGGCCGGTCTGTGCCTGGCCGCTCTGGCGCTTCTCCTTGCCGCTCGCGTGACGCTGGCGGCCGACCTGGTTCACACGGTCCGGTTGCCCCGGGAGCGCGTCGTCGTCGTGCCCACCGCCGAATCTTCCCGCGTCGGGGTCATCGTGGAGAGCGCCGGTGCGTTGTCGCGCAATGTCGATCGCGACCGCTTCGATCGGCTCGCCGACGCGGGGTTGCCCGCCTTGCCCTACCGCGTCATCAGCTTTTTGTTGCCGCAGGGCC
>JBHHVD010000035.1:0-29968 GCA_046754105.1 Candidatus Krumholzibacteriia bacterium | reverse complement strand
CAGCCCACCCGTGCTCGAAGCCTGCGCGCGGGCGGGCGCCCGTTCGCTGCCACCCGCATCGGGCCGGTGACGGATCCGCTCGCCGTTACCGGGCGTCACGCTGCGACTTCAGAATCGCTTCGGCTACCCCGAGGTCCTCTGCGAACGTAACCTTGATATTCGTCCGCTCACCCGGTACGACGCGAACCTGCTCCCCGAGAGCGTATACCAGCGACGCGTCGTCACTCGAGCGAAACCCGCTTTCCTCCGCGCGGTCGTGGGCCCTAATCAGCAGTTCGGTCGCAAACGCCTGTGGCGTCTGTACCCCGCACACGTGCACTCGGTCCACGACCGCACCCAGGACGCCGTCCTGCGCGTGGATCATCGTGTCAACGGCGGGGACCGCCGGTATTACGGCGCTACATTCATCGAGAGCACGGACGACCGCGTTTACCAGGTCCGCCGACACGCACGGCCGCGCTGCGTCGTGGACCAGCACTCGCTCGCTCCCCTCGCCCAGGGACCGCAGTCCCAGCGACACGGACCGTTGACGCGTATCGCCCCCGGCGACGATTCTGCCGACTTTGTCGATCGAGTACTCCGCGAGGAGCTGCCGCGCGCGGCCCTCTTCACCCGGCGCCACCACGACGGTCACGGATGCGACGTCCGGGTGGTGCGCGAGGCGCTCGAGCGGCCAAACGATCATCGGCCTCCCGAGCAGCGACCGGTAGGGCTTCGGCTCGTCCGCACCCAACCTCGTGCCGCCGCCGGCGGCCATGATCAAAACGTCGGTTCTCGGCATGGCTTATTTATACCATCCGGGGCGTACTGGCGTCCGGCCCGATTTCTAGTCGGCGACAGGCGAGAGTCTTTCGAAGCGGGTGTATTCTTTCTGAAACGCCAGCTTGACCATGCCCGTCGGGCCGTTCCTCTGCTTGGCGATGATCACTTCCGCGGTGCCGGCGTGTTCGGAGTCTTCCCCCTCGTAGAACTCCGGCCGGTAGAGCATCAGCACGGTGTCAGCGTCCTGCTCGATGGCCCCACTCTCGCGAAGGTCCGACAGTATCGGGCGCCGGTCGCCTCCCCTCGACTCGACGGCCCGCGACAGCTGGGACAGAACGACCACGGGAACGTTGAGTTCCTTGGCCAGGCCCTTCAAGTTTCTGGAAATGTTCGAAATCTGCTGCTGCCGGTTCTCGTAGGTTTCACGCGACGTGATCAACTGCAGGTAATCCACGACGATGCACCCGACGTTGACCTCCGCTTTCAGGCGGCGTGACTTGGCGCGAAGCTCCATCATCGTGATTCCCGGAGAGTCATCGATATAGACCGGAGCCTCGCTCAGGTAACCGGCCACGATCGCCAACTCGGCGAACTCGGAGCTTTTCACGTATCCCTTGCGCAGCCGGTTCGAGTCGATACGGGCCTCGCTGCACAGCATACGCATTACGAGCTGTTCGCTGGACATCTCGAGGCTGAAAATGCCCGCGGGGATCTTGTTCTTGGTTGCCACGTGCTGCGCGACGTTCAGTGCGAAACTGGTCTTGCCCATCGACGGGCGCCCCGCGATGATGATCAATTCCGAGTTCTGGAAGCCCGACGTGTACGCGTCCAACTCGTCGAACGGCGTCGCCAGCCCCGAGACGAGATCCTTGTTTTCCGATATTCTCTCCAGGTTTTCGAGACGTTCCTTGATGATCTTGCCGATCGGCTCAAAGGTCTTGCGTACACCTCGCTCGGATACCTCGAATATGAGCCGTTCTGCCTCGTCCAGAACTTCCCGCGCGTCGCGTTCGGCCAGCATGCACTGCGTGCTGATTTCTCCCGATATCGTGATCAATCTTCTCAACAGGTATTTCTCAAAAACGAGTTTCGCGTAATATTCCGCGTTGGCCGCCGTGTGCACGTTGTCCATGACCCGGGTAAGGTACGTCGGGCCGCCCACGGTATGATACGTGCCCAGCCGTTTGAGTTCCTCGGCCAGCGTTATGACGTCGATCGCCTCGCCCTTTTCGGACACGGTCAGCATCGCGTGGAAAATATCTTTGTGCGCTTTCTTGTAGAAAGCGTCCTCGGTCAGATACTCGGTGAGAACGGACAGCGCCGAGTTGTCGATGAGTACCGCCCCGATCACGGCCATCTCGGCCTCGATCGAATGGGGCGGGACCCGGCTGGGTTGTTTTATGGGTGCGGGTTCTGCCATGATTACCTCACCGGCTGATGATTCCTCTCAGTTGTTTGAAGTCTTCCCATGCGTCCTTTTTGAGATGCGGGTTCCGCAGGAGCGCCGCCGGATGGTAGGTGACGATCACCTGTATCCCTCGATACTCATTGTCGCTCTCGCGAAGGGCGGACAACGACGCCTTGGTATCGAGCAGCCAGTGCGCGGCCACCCTGCCCAACGCACAGATTACACGCGGCCGTATCAAATCGATCTGGCGCATCAGGTACTGCTCGCAGCACCGCACCTCGTCTTCCTGGGGGTCCCGGTTATCCGGGGGCCGACACTTGACGATATTGGTGATGTAGACGTCCTTGCGCTCGAGATCGATGGCTTGAATGATCTTGGTCAGCAGTTGGCCGGAGCGTCCGACGAACGGTTCGCCTTTGAGGTCCTCATCCCGTCCCGGACCTTCACCGATGAAAAGGACCCGGGTGCGCGGAGTACCGACCCCGAAGACGGCATTGGTCCTGCCCTCGTGCAGCCTGCATTTCACGCACTTTCGAACTTCGTCTTCTATCTCCGCAAGCTGTTTGGGAATCGAGTCCTCTGTCGTCGTCACCGTATCTTTCTGTTTAGAAGGCATCATCGCACGCTTGCTCTCCGCGGGCTTCCCTTGTGGGGCATCGAGGTATATTGATCTTATACCTTTTCGCCGCAGGCTTTCCAGGCACGAAATCAGCTCCGGGACGATTTCCTGTGGAAAATCTTCAGGAGTCGTTTTCATCACGTCACTTTCAAGTTCGCTCGCGTGGGCCCGGGGGAGGAATGCGGCTCCGGGGCGGTGGAGGGCTCAGTCGCGGCGCGAGGGCCGCGCATCTATACCAGGATAGCACGGAACGCCGGCTCTTTGCTGGCCGCCGTGAGAATCAGTTCCGCGATATCGCGCTTGCTCTTCAAACCGGTGGAAAGCAGCTCTCCCGCGGCGCCAAAAATACGTACCGAGTTGGTATCGTGCTCGAACGCGGCGCCCTCCTCGAGCGGGTTGTTCACCACCACCAGGTCGCAGTTCTTCTTGATGAGTTTCTTGCGGGCGTTTGCCTCGACCTCCTCCGTTTCCACTGCAAAACCGATCATGTACCGTTTCCCTTTCATTTTGCCGAGGGCCTGGAGAATGTCTTCCGTGCGTTTGAGCTCGAGCGCCCACGACTCGCCCTTCTTTTTTCGGTCGAGTACCTCCCCGGGCGCGAAATCGGAGACCGCTGCGGCCATCACCAGGACGTCGGCATCCACGAAGGCAGCCTTCAGCGCCTGGGACATCTCCCGCGCCGTCCGTACCCGGACGACACGGACCCCGTTGGGGACGGGCACCGAGACGCGACCCGCCACGACGGTAACCTGGGCGCCCCGGTCGCGAGCCGCCTCGGCGATGGCAAAACCCATCTTGCCCGAGGAGCGATTGGAGATAACACGGACCGGATCGATATCCTCCTCGGTCCCGCCCACGCTCACGAGGACGCGGAGGCGGCCGAAGTCCGAAGCGTAAAGCGCCTCGAGATACTCGAAGATCTCATCGGGCTCCGCCATGCGGCCTTCCGCTTCGTACCCGCAGGCAAGGTCCCCTTTGCCGGGGGATACGACACGGAGCCCACGTTGGCTGAGTTGCTTGAGGTTGTCCTGCGTGGAGGGGTTGTTCCACATGACGTCGTTCATCGCAGGGGCGAGCACGGTCAGGCCGTCGTACGCTGACAGAACGGTGGCCAATAAATCATCGGCCCTGCCGTGGACAAACTTGGCGAGGCTGTTGGCGGTCACCGGTGCCACGACCACCAGATCGGGCCACTTGGCCAGCTCGACGTGCTCGACCGGCGACACCGCGCCCCGGCCTCGCCCGCCGTCGAACATGCGAACATGAACGGGATTCTCAGAGAGGGTCTCGAAGGTAAGCGGTGCGACGAACTCGCAGGCCGACGCCGTCATGACCACTTTGACGTCGGCGCCGGCTCCCTTCAGGAGCCTTAGCAGAAAGACGGACTTGTACGCGGCGATACCACCCGTCACGCCCAGCAGAATTTTCTTCCCCTCAAGAGCCATCGCCGGTACCTGCACTTGTGTGTGAGGCGCGCCCCGGGAGGCGCCGCAAGGTCGGCGCCTACTCGGTCTCTCCGTCGAACCTGGCGTGCAATTCCTCCGGCTCGATATAATCGAACTTGATCTTCTTTTCGAGCAGCCGCTTCATCGCCATCATCGTGGGCTTCTCTTCCACCTCGGCCCCACCGTGGATGAGAAGCGAGTTGATCCGCCTGGCTTCCTTGGCGATGACGCGGATCGCCTCGTACTTGTTGGGAACTACCGCCGTCATCTTTTCAATGAGTACTACGTTTTTCATGCGCTCTCCCCGTTGAGTTACGTCAGCGTCCAAATCGATCGATAAAATCGCCGGGATATCGTGTTCGCCTGCGCCGCTCCGTCGCGACGATCGCCTCTACGGCGGATACGGCTTCGTCCAGCCGATCGTTCACGACGATATAGTCATAGGCGGTAGCAAACGTTACTTCCTTGCGGGCGTTCTCCATCCGCTTCTTGATTTCCCGCGCGTATTCGGTCCCTCGCCCGCGGACCCTCTCCTCCAACACCTCGAAGGACGGTGGTAAAATAAATATCAGAACGGCCTCGGGAAAGCACTTTCTTACCGAAGCGCCGCCCTGAACGTCGATATTGAGGACCACATCGAGGCCCCTGGCAAGCTCCCCGTCCACGAAATCCCGTGGGGTCCCATAGTAATGATCGTGCACCTTCGCCCATTCGATCAGGCTGTCCCGCTTGAGCTTCTCGAATTCCTCCCGCGTAACGAAGAAATACGATTCACCCTCGACTTCGCCCTCGCGGGGCGGTCTGGTGGTCGTGGACACCGATTCCCGCAGGAGCGGGTCGCGGCAGACGACCCTGTCCACCAGGGTGGTCTTGCCGGCCCCGGACGGACCGGACACGACGACAACGAATGCATTGGTGAGTCTCAAGCCGCTCGCCCCGATCTGCCTGCAGCGCCGTCGGCCGCAGCTCGGCGCCTCTTTATTCCAGGTTCTGGACTTGTTCCCGCAGGCGTTCGGATTCCTCTTTGAGCGATACCATGTACTCGATGACCTCGGCATCCGAAGCCTTCGAGGAAATGGTCGTCGACTCGCGGTGCACTTCCTGCAGCAGATAGGTAAGTTTCTTCGCCACCGCACCCCCCGCGTCTAAACACGCCGCGATCTGGGTCATGTGGCTCTTGAGCCGGATGAGTTCCTCGGTGAAGTCCAGGCGATCCGCCATAATCGCCACCTCCGTCATCCAGCGGTCATTGTCGACGGTGCCCGCCGGCATCATTTTGGCCAGGCGATCCTTGAGTGCCGCGTTGTGCCGGGCCACCACTTTGGGCGCGCGTCTCTCGACTTTCTTGATCAAACCGTTGATCGCGGCGGTGCGCTCCCGGATGTCCGCCTCGAGGAGTTTTCCTTCCTGCTGTCTCATTTTCGCACATGCGTCCGCCGCCTGTTTCAGGCTTCGTTTGACCAGGGGCCACAACTTCTCCGAATCACGCTCTTTTTCGAGCAGGTGAAATACCTCTGGCAGCGTTGCCAGCGTGTTGATGTCCAGGTTGGAGGTCAACGACTCCTTGCGGGCGAGCTTTCGCAGCTGGTGAATGTACTGTTCTACGAGCGGGAGGTTGATGCTGACGTCGTATTCAGGGTGATCGCTGTCCGCCGACACGGTAACGGTGATCCGCCCCCTCTGTATCTTCCCCTTGATCAGGTCTTTTACATCGTGTTCGCGATGGGCGAGGGCCCTGGGGAGTTTCATCGACAAATCGAGGAAGCGGTGGTTGACCGTGCGAATCTCCACTGATACCTTTGCCGTCCGATTGGAAGCTTCCCCTTGACCGTACCCGGTCATGCTGACCAACATGTGTCTCCGCTCCTGATTGGGTGTTTCCGGCGTTTTGCCGACCTATAGTAGAAAGATAGTACCCGCATGTCAATGGGTAAATCCTCACGAAATAATGAGTTAATTCACAACGAAGCGCCCGGGGTATGAACCATTTTCTTCTCCATCTTCTCGTCCGCGATATCGGAGAGACGCTGCGTGGTTTGCGGATCGAAGCGGTTCGCGTGCTGAAGCCGCTTGCCGTCTTCCGGCTGGCCGGTCGCGGGGCGGGGCAGTTCCTGGTGGTAGTCATCTCGCACCCGGGCCCGTTCTGTTTTCTCGACGCCGTCGA
Organism: Candidatus Krumholzibacteriia bacterium; assembly: GCA_046754105.1. Lineage (GTDB taxonomy): Bacteria > Krumholzibacteriota > Krumholzibacteriia > WVZY01 > WVZY01 > JAZGDW01. The sequence goes on along the minus strand of JBHHVD010000035.1, from coordinate 23,570 downwards.
TCCGCTCGCGGACGCAGGGGACGACGTGTTTCGGCGCATCTGGGGTGACCGCATCGATGAGGCACCCCAGGCGCCCCACGACCGCATCGTACGGTTGCCGCTGGAGAAATCGCGGCACACCCTTTCCATATCATTGCGTGGCAGCGCTGCCCGCATCCGCGTCGAGGGTCCGGATACCATTGTGGAATCTCTCGATGCGCGGGAATCGGGATCGGCCGTGGGCCCCCCTCTGCCGCCGGGGGAGAGCCTTGCCACACTCCCGGATGGCGCCCTGGCGGCGGCGCTCGAGGACGGGCGCGAAGTCCACGGCGTGGAAAGGCCGTTGCTCGAGGCGTTCCGCGACGAGGGCGGGCTCGATACGGAATCGCTCGTCGGTTTTCGAAATAGCGTTCGGGACGGTAAGACGCCCTTCTGTCTCGGTGCCGGGGCGCGCCCGGGACGGGTCGTCCCGCTGCCGGGCGGCCGCCCCGATCGCGTGCGACCGAAGCTCGAATACCTCTTCGGCCCATTTCACGGGGCGGGAGCCGCCTGCACCACAGTTGGAAGAGAGATCGTGGAGACGGTCACCGGTTCGATCCTCGAACGGCATGCGCTGCCGCTGCGAAAACGGCTCGGGAGCCGCCGGGCACTCGTCGACAAACTGCGCTCGCAGCTCGCCGAAGCGTCTGCTTTCGACGCCGGGCGCCGGGAAGCCAATATCCTCGCCGCCTATCAATCGCAGGTCCCCGCTGGCGCCGGCGAGGTCGAGCTTCCGGATCTGTACGCGCCGGGAGAAACCGTGACGATCCGCCTCGACCCGGCGCTACCCGTCGAGAGCCAGATCGAAAAGCGCTTCAAACGGGCGGCCAAACTCGAGCGCAGCCGCGACGCCCTGGCGCGGCGAATTACCGTTGTCGAAGAGGAAGCCCGAGCGATCGAGTCGGCGATCGCCGAGGCCGAAGGGGCGGCAACGTTTCGGGATGCCCTGCTCGGGCTGCGCGCGGCGACCGATCGCGCGGGCGTCCGCGGTCCGCGCCCCGCCACCCAGGGGGGCCGGGAGGAGAAGCGGTACCGCCGTTTCGACCTCGACCCGTCATGGTTCGTACTCGTCGGTCGCAGCGACCGCGAAAACGACGACATTACCTTCCGGGTCGCAGGCCCCGACGATATCTGGTTGCACGCCCAGCAGACGGCGGGGTCCCACGCCGTGCTCAAGTCCAGCGGAGGTGCAGGCAACCCGCCCCGGGAGGTCCTCGACGCGGCGGCCGCTATCGCCGCGTTCTATTCGAAGGCAAGGCACTCGGGCCTGGTTCCGGTCATCTACACGCGGCGCAAGTATGTGCGAAAATTCCGTGGCGCGAAGCCGGGACAGGTAACGTGCGAGCGGGAGAAAACCCTGTTCGTGGCACCCAGGCTGCCCGAGTAGCCTCCGTGCGGATTGCCGTATCGAGTTGCGGTGAGCTCCGGCGACCCGACCCGTCGGCCGAAGCGCTTCCGGTACCGCACTCCACTTCGCTCGGCTACCCGCGGCCCGACGGGGGTGGCAGCGAACGGGCGCCCGCCCGCGCGCAGGCTTCGAGCACGGGCGGGCTGTTCGCTGACAGGACCCGCATCGGGCCGCACGTGATCCTCGCTCGTTCCCGCGACGGTCCGTCACCGCTTCGACCGCGGGTCGCCGGAGAGCGATGGCGTTCCGTCGGCCATAAAAAACGGAGGCACGTCGTGAGACGTGCCTCCATTCGCGTCAAGAGGGCAATACACCAGCCGAATCAAGCTAAGGGCAAGGGCTATGATCCACTGGCTTGACAAAGCCACTCAGGGGAAGGCGACAGGCGCCGAAAACACCCATCGACCCGTACGATAGAGCCTTGGCATCGCCAAATGTACTACCCCCTTTTTGCCACCGAATGTTCCCTCTTCCTGTGCTCCCTCGTCCGTAGGAACACACCGCTTTCGGCGGGAAAGCCGCGAGCGGCGGGCGGTAATATCGCAACTATTGTGCCAAAGGGGGAAATTATTGCCCTGCGGGACAAATCACAAAGTGTTGTGAATTAATGAATTGCGGAATCCGAAGGAATACGGAGTGGCACCGGCCATTCCGTACCACGAGGTCAGCGTAAAATAATTTTACGCATGTAAAGCATTTTTACTTTTCGGTCCAGCCACCCTCGGTCAGAACGATATCGCCCCAGTCCGGGCTGGGCGCGTCACCGCCGAAGATCCCCGTACCGAGATCATCCCAGAAGATGGACAGTTCCTGCGTTGTGGGCGCAGCACCGGGCGGCGGGGGCCACGCGCCCCAGTTCGGGTGGCGGCGGAACCTCATTTCCACCACACCAGACGCCGGCATGCTGAATTTGACCTGCACGGCGACGGAACTCGTAAAGCTCAGCGTCTTCCCCGCGTAATGAAGCGTCGTCACGCCGGGCAACACCGTCTTTTCGACGGGGTACGCAATCTGGTCGGCGAGCAACATGCCTGGCGCTACGAGTAAACCGATTACGGCTAAAGCAGTTATAGCCCTCATCGCTCTCTTCATCACTTCCCTCCTGTCGGAAGTAGGGCGGGACCGTCCGGCGCAATTTGATGATAATTCAGGGGTCAGATGTTGCCTGTGGGGCAAGCGTCCTCGACACTCCCCCATAGACTATAGCACAGAACCGTGCCAAAGGGCAATCCCCCTGTCACGGAAAATGCGCGCATGCGCTCACCCCTCGGGGAACGACGATGCATCCGGGACGACCAGACGCGGCCCGCGCACACGCGCATTGCCTTCGCGAACCGTCATTCGGGCGTGGTCGAAGTACTCGAGAAGTGGAATGGCGTGTTTGCGCGTCACGCCGAAGAGATCCTTGAAGTCACCGACCGCCAGCTCGGAATGCCCTTCGAACCACGCGTCGAGCTCTTGGACACAACCACGCAACGCGTCCGTGTCAACGTACGCCCCGTCGCTTATCTTCCGGATCGAACCGTCATCACGCAAGTATTGCAGGACGTCACCGAGCTCGCTCCGGCCGCCCCACGAAGCGCGCAGTTCTTCATCGCCGGGAAACGCCAGTCCGGCCCTCCGAAACGAGGCCCGCAGCGCGTCGATCTCCCCGGCCATTTCCGCCGGCGGCCCGTCTTGCGATTCGGGGCACACGAGATTGTCCCGAATCGATATTGCGTGCGAGGCGGCCAGCACTTCCAGAACCTTGTTGAAAAGCGGCGGCGGATGGGGGAACGCGACTTTCTGCCGCAACTCTTCCTTATCCATGCCGCGGCGCAGCGGGTGCTTGTCTACGTAGGACGTTGCGAGTTTCCGCACGCGTCCGCCGAGCGTCTCGACGATGCGCGAATGGAACACCACGCCGCCGATCGCGAGCACCTCGCCATCGCCCGCCAGGGCCTCTACGATCGTCTCGTCCATCGCGTCCCTGGCCGAACCGTGAAGCCCGCGGTCGAGAATCGCCTTCAGCGCCTTTTCCCCGGGGTCTCCGGCTTCGCGAAGCAGCAGGGTATCGATCACTTCCCGGTCGCCGCGTTTGTGTTTTGCCGCCACGGGCACAATGATCCGCCCTCCGCCCAGGACGCGGGAAGGCGAGTACTTACGAATGACGACGAGATCCCCCTCGCCGGCGACAATCGGCGACTCGAGTCGAAACTGGATGAGCCCGTCGTCGCCGGATCGCAATATCTCGTCTTCGAGCAGGACGACCCGCCCCAGGACCTCCCGGGCGCCGTGGTGGAGTCGAATCCGCTCCCGTTGCTTGAGTTCGAAATTCGCGTAGGCGGCGATGTGAACACGCGCATCGAGCATGTAACTCACCACGAATCGTCCGGGTGCCGTTAGCATATCCCCGCGTGACACCTCTCCAAGTTTTCCGCCTTGAAGGGCGATCGCCAGTCGTTCGCCCGCGTACCCGTGCCGCCTTTTTTCCCCGAAACTCTGGATCTCGCGTACGCGGACTTTTTTCCCCGCCGGCATCAGCACCAGGGAGTCGCCGACGGTCACGGTTCCGGAATAGCAGCTTCCGGTCACGACCACGCCGATGCCCTGCTTGTGGAACACGCGGTCGACCGCCAGCCGAAACGAGCCGCCCGTATCCCGCTCCGGAATGCGCTCGCAGAGGTGCTTGAGCACGCGTTTCAACTCCTCGAATCCCTCGCCGGTCCTGGCCGAGGTGTGGACCACGGGTGCGTTCTCGAGAAAACTTCCCCGGAGGAGTTCGCTGATATCTTCCGTCACGATCGCCGTTACGTCATCGGTCGCCAGGTCGCTTTTGGAAATGACCACGACGCCGTACTCGATGGCGAGAGAGCGCAGAACTTCCAGGTGCTCTCTCGTCTGCGGCATGACCCCCTCATCGGCGGCGATCACGAGCAGGGCCAGATCGATGCCCCCTGCGCCGGAGACCATGTTCTTGACAAAGCGCTCGTGCCCGGGGACGTCGATAATGCCGATGGCCGTGTCCTCATCCAGATGGAGTGGCGCGAAGCCCAGCTCGATGGATATGCCGCGCTCTTTTTCCTCCCGGAGACGATCGGTGTCCCAGCCGGTCAGGCGGCTGACGAGTTGTGTCTTGCCGTGATCGACGTGACCGGCGGTGCCCAGTATGAAGCGTCGGTTTGCCACGTGCTCTCTTCTGTTTGCGATAGGAACGGGTGGATGTGTAGCGGGGCGGCGGGCGTCCCTAACCCGAAACCCGTTCGATGCGCGCCCCGAGCGATCGGAGTTTCTCTTCGATTCGTTCGTAGCCCCGGTCGATATGGTACACGCGCGATATCTCGGTCTCGCCTTTGGCGATGAGCGCCGCGATGATCAAGGCCGAGCTGGCCCGTATGTCCGTGGCCATCACCGGTGCGCCTTCGAGCGCGTCCACACCGGTAATAACGGCCAGATTTCCGTCTATCCGTATCGTCGCGCCGAGACGCCTGAGTTCCGGCACGTGGGTAAAACGGTCCGGGTAAATGGTGTCCCGCACCGTGCCCGTGCCCCGAGCCCGGCACAGCACCGCGATCATCTGCGCCTGCATGTCGGTCGGGAAGCCCGGGTACTCGCGGGTAGTGAGATGCGCGGCCTCTATACGGTCCGGGCCGTGGACGGACAGGCTGTCCTTCGTCGCCTCGAGCGTGCCGCCGCACATTCTCAGCGCGTCGATGACGGCCCCCATATGGGACGGGTTGCAGCGTTCCAGCGTGACGTTGCCACCGGTGGCCACGGCCGCCGCCGCAAAGGTCCCCGCTTCTATGCGGTCGGGAATCACACGGTACCGAAACGGCTCGATGGAATCCACGCCTTCGATCGTCATCGTGGACGAGCCTATGCCATCGATCCGCGCGCCCGCGCTGGCCAGGGCCACGGCCAGCTCGGTGATGTCCGGCTCCAGGGCCACGTTCCTGAGCGTTGTCGTTCCCTCGGCGAGGCACGCGGCCATCAGGGCCTGGGCGGTGGCCCCGACGCTGGAGATGGGGAAAACGACCTCCGCGCCCTTCAGCCGCCGGCACCGCGCATCGATGTACCCGTGCTCGAGCTCAATTTCCGCCCCGAGGCGTTCCAGCGCCATCAAGTGCAGATCGATCGGACGAGGTCCCCAGGCACACCCGCCGGGCAAACTCACCCTGGCCCGGCCGTGTGCGCTGACCAGTGGTCCCAGCACGTAAATCGACGCGCGCATCGTGCGCACGAGGTCGTAGGGCGCCTCGAACCCCTGGAGTCCCCGCGTGTCAACGGTCAGCACCCCGCCCTCGAACGTGACCCCGGCGCCGAGTATTTCGAGCAGCCGGATCATGGTCGTAACATCCCTGAGATCGGGCACGTTTTCGATCACACTCTTGCCGCTCGCGAGTAGCGACGCCGCCATCAACGGCAGCACGGCGTTCTTCGCCCCGTTGATACGGACCTTCCCTTCCAGCACACAAGGACTCTGGATTACAAACTTATCCATTCGACCGCCCCAAAAAACGAGACCATGACCGTCACGGCGAACCCGTTGCCACCCGGTGATTGTAACAATTCTTCATGTATTCTAGTGCACCGCTTCACGAGTTTCTCGTCCTTTTCGCCGGCTGTGCGGATGACCCATCAAGCCCTGGCGGTTGCGAAGCGGTCCGATCCCCCATAGTCCGGATGGAGTTCTATGTTCCGGAAAGACGCGCGGCGGAGCAGGTCGGCGACAGCCGCACCCTGGTCCGACCCCATCTCGAAGGCCACCAGGCCGTCCTCCCGCAGCACCCCGTGTAGAAGGGGCATGGCCGCGCGGTAGAAATCCAGACCGTCGCCGCCGCCGGCGAGGCTCAATTCGGGTTCGTGTCGCCGTATTTCCGGCGGCAGCGCCGGGATATCGGGTCGCGGCACGTAGGGCGGATTACACACGACGAGGTCGAACTGCCGCCCGGACATCGCCAGATACTCCATCGCCTCGCTGCGGATCACCCGTACTTCGCTCGCCACTTCGTTTAGCGCCGCGTTTCGCTCGGCAACGGTGATCGCTTCTGGTGAGACGTCCACCGCGACGGCGGTCGCCCCGTGCAAACGTTTGACCAGGGATACGGCGATCACTCCGCTGCCGCAACACAGATCGAGCAACGCACACGGGCCGTCCCGCCCGATCTGTTGTTCCACTTTTTCTACCAGCGCCTCGGAGTCCGGTCGGGGAATGAACACTCCGGGAGTCACGACAAACGGCAGGCCCATGAACTCCGTCGATCCCAGGAGATACTGGAGCGGCTCCCGTTCGCCCCGGCGTCTGATCAACTCGTCGAACAGACCGATCTTGTCGGCCGGCGGTGTCTCCGCCGGGCTCAGGTAGAGATCCGTGGACCGTCGTTCGAGAACGTGCGCAAGCATCCACTCGGCGTTCTTGCGCGCGTTGGGCACGCCGTTGTCCACAAGGTGTGCCTCGCCGCACCTGAGAAGCTCACGTATGCTGCGTGGTTGAGTTCGCATCACCTATCAGCCCACCGGGCCAGTCGAGGTGTCAGCGAACAGCCCGGGATGCTTGCAGGCGGGCTCGGGGGCCCACCTGTGTGAAAGATGCCCGCTGACAGGACCCGCGTCGGGCAGGCGTCTCAACCGCTCATTCATTTATCTTCTCCAGGACGTCGGCGTGCGCCAGCGCGGATACGACCGGGTCGAGCCCGCCGTCGAGGATCTCGTTCAAGCGATGAGAAGTCAGGTTGATACGGTGGTCCGTCACCCGTTGCTGAGGGAAATTGTACGTGCGGATCTTCGCGCTGCGGTCACCGGAACCGATCTGCGTCTTGCGCTCCCGTGAGAGTTTATCGTCTTGCTCCTTCTGTGCCCGCTCCAACATCCGGGCACGCAGCACCTTCATTGCCTTATCCTTGTTCTTGTGCTGAGATTTCTCGTCCTGGCACGTCACGACGAGCCCGGTGGGGACGTGGGTGATACGAACGGCGCTGTCCGTCGTGTTGACACTCTGTCCACCGGGACCGCTGGACCGGAAAACGTCGATCTTCAGGTCCTTGGTATTTATATCGACGTCGACCTCCTCGGCCTCAGCGAGCACCGCCACGGACACGGCCGACGTGTGGATGCGCCCGCTCGATTCCGTTACGGGCACCCTCTGAACGCGGTGAACGCCGCTCTCGTACTTCAGGGTGCCGAAAGCGTCCTTACCCTGGACGAGAAAGATCACTTCCTTGAACCCCCCGATGCCCGTTGGATTGCTCGACAGGACCTCGATTTTCCAGCCCCGGGTCTCTGCGAAACGCGTGTACATGCGAAACAGATCCGCCACGAAGAGGTTGGCTTCCTCGCCGCCGGTGCCCGCTCGAACCTCGATGATCGTGTTCTTGCTGTCGCTGGGGTCCTTTGGTACCAGCAGTACCTTGAATTCCTTCTCCAGTTCGTCGCGGCGCGGCTCGAGCTCCACCAGCTCCGCGCGCGCCAGCTCTACCAGCTCCGGATCCTCGTTCGCCTCCACGACCGCCTGGTCATCCTCGATCGTCTTGTACGCTCGAGCAAGCTCGCGGGCGACGGTCGCCGTCTTCTCGAGGTCGGCGCGCTCCTTGGCGACTTCCTGGTAACTCTTCGGGTTGCCGAGGACGGACTCGTCCGTCAACTGCCGGGTAAGCTGCTCGAACTTCGCGAGAATTTGTTCCAATTGTTTTTGCATGGCGTGGCCTCGACGCGGTGCACCTGGGGTTAGCTGGCGGGAATCTGCAGCTTCACTGCCTGGTGGTCGAGACAGGCCTCGAGGGCGGCGATCGCCACTTCCAGCATATCGTCGCTCGGGGGCTGGGTCGTGATTCTTTGCAGGGCCAGGCCGGGCCAGATGGCGGGCTTGAACATCCTGCCGAAACGCTCTTTCGCCGACAGCTTAATAAACTCGAACGAGATACCGGCGATCAGCGGTATCATGGCGAAACGAAGCAACCGATCGGAAACGGTTTCGGGCTTTCCCATGAAAATGAAGACGACGATGCTCACCATCATTACGACTATCAGAAAGCTCGTTCCGCAGCGGGGATGAAGACGCGGCTGCGACCGCGCCGTTTCCGTCGATAAGTCCCCCCCTGCCTCGAACGCGTAAATCGTCATGTGCTCCGCGCCGTGATACTGGAATATGCGATTCATCTCGTTCCATCTCGAAATCGCGAATATGTACAGCAGGAAAATCGCCAGCCGGAAAAGTCCGTCTATCAGGTTGAACACGACCCCGCTCTGAACACCGAGGAGATCGGTCAGCAGGAGCGGAGCGTAAAAAAACAGCGCGAACCCAAGTCCGAGCGCCACCACTACCGACCCGGTCAGGGCCAGCCAGGTCCCGAACTTCCCCTTTTGCTTTTGGGTGTGATCCTCTTCGGAGGCCTGGGTCGCCGAGTACGTCAGCGATTGTACGCCGATGTACATGGTTTCTATCAGCGTGATCGCGCCCCGGATCACGGGGATGTTCAGAAAGCGCAGGCGCCGGATAATGCTTCGGAAGGGTATCTTCTGGATAACGATCCGCCCCTGGGGCGTCCTCACTGCAGTCGCGTAATGCGTGGGCGAGCGCATCATCACGCCCTCGATTACGGCCTGGCCCCCGATGCTGGATCGAATATCGGACATAGAATAGGCGGTACCGCGGGCGACAGCGGTCCCTGCGGGAAGGCTCTAATTGGAGTCTTTATAGTTGTATTTCTTACGGAAGCGCTCCACCCGCCCCGTTGAATCCACCAGCTTTTGCTTCCCGGTAAAGAACGGGTGGCATGCCGAGCAGATCTCGACGTGAATGTCTTTCATGGTCGATCGCGTCTCGATGACATTCCCGCAAAGACAGGTGATCTTGGTGGCCTCGTACTTGGGATGTATCTTTTCCTTCATTGGTCTCTCCGTCCTTGGGCACGGCAGCAGGCGCACCCGCCACCACCGTTTTTCTCCCGGAAGTATACGTCGTGATCCCGGCCGGGGCAAGCCCGAATCCAGGGAGCCCGCGCGCCGGATCAGGTGTTCATCGACTTGAGGAAGAGCGAGTTCGACTTCGTCTTGCGTAGTTTTTCGAGGAGGAAATCCATCGCCTCCGGCAGAGCTTTCTCGTTCAGGAACTTCCTCAGGATCCAGATCTTGTCCAGGTCCTTCTTGTCGAGGAGGAGCTCCTCCTTGCGCGTTCCGGACTTGAAGATATCGACGGCCGGGTACGCACGCTTGTCGGCCAAACGCCGGTCGAGGACCAGCTCCATGTTACCCGTACCCTTGAACTCCTCGAAGATGACCTCGTCCATACGGCTGCCGGTCTCGATCAGCGCCGTGGCAATGATGCTGAGGCTGCCGTTGCCCTCGATGTTACGGGCCGCCCCGAAGAATCGCTTCGGTTTCTGCAGGGCGTTGGAATCGACACCGCCGGAGAGGATCTTGCCGCTATGCGGAACCACCGAGTTGTGCGCCCGCGCCAGGCGCGTGATGCTGTCCAGCAGGATAACGACGTCCTTGCCGTGTTCCACGAGACGCTTCGCTTTCTCGATTACCATATCGGAGACCTGCACGTGCCGCTCCGCGGGTTCGTCGAAGGTCGAGCTTATGACCTCTCCCCTGACCGACCGTTCCATGTCGGTCACTTCTTCCGGCCTTTCGTCGATCAACAGCACGATCAGGTAGACTTCTTTCTGATTCGCGGTGATCGCGTTCGCGATCTTTTGCAGGAGAATCGTCTTGCCCGTTCGCGGCGGGGCAACGATCAACGCGCGCTGCCCCTTGCCGATCGGAACGAGGAGATTGATCAGGCGAGTGGAAAGATCGACGGGGTCGTGCTCGAGATCGAGCACTTCTTCCGGATAGAGCGGCGTAAGGTTGTCGAAGAACGGTTTGCTCTTGGCCACGTCGGGATGCTCGAAATTGACCGCTTCGACCCGAAGCAGCGCGAAGTACCGTTCCGAATCCTTCGGCGAGCGGATTTGCCCGGAGATGGTATCTCCCGTTCGGAGGTCGAACTTCTTGATCTGGGAGGGTGACACGTAAATGTCGTCCGGTCCCGGCAGGTAATTATAGTCGGGCGATCTGAGAAAGCCGTATCCCTCCGGCAGCACCTGCAGCACGCCTTCCGCGAATATCAGGCCGTTCTGCTGGGTCTGCGCCTCGAGGATTTTGAAGATGAGCTCCTGCTTTCGCATGCTGCTGCCGCCCTCGATCTGCAGCGTGTTCGCGACGTCGAGAAGCTCGGGAATGTTCTTCCCCTTCAAAACCGCGATGTCCATGCTTTCGCTCTTGGTAGTAATGGGAGTCCTCCTGGTCTGGGGTGTCATGATTTGTTGTTTGTAAGAGCCCGTGCCGGTGCCGGTACGTTCGATCTACGGGGCAAGTTACGCCCTGAATTTGCTTGTCTTATGCCCTGTGGCTTTCTTTCCTGCCAGATTGAGAAGCTAGAGGGCCTGGTTCAGAAGATCGCAAAAGCCCGGTCTGTCGGAGCCAACCCGATCGTACGGGTCGTTCGAGCTCTTACTGTCTAAGAAGATTCACCTGGGATGACGTCCCAGACACGCTGCAATTTTTATTCCAGAAAACCGCCCGGAACCGGTAATCGTCGATGGGTAGTCTGCCGGGTGACCGCCGCCCCACACTCCTCGTTTAGTTGCCCTGCTGGAGTTGCTCGTAGCGGGCCATGCACTGGCGCCCTTTGTCCTGGTCGCCCAACTCCGTGTAGCTACGCGAGAGGAGCTTCCAGCCGTTGGGATCCTCGGGCTTGAGATCCACGTAGCGCTCGCCCCACGTCACCGCCTCCCGCCAGTTCTCACCCACGACGTAGGTCGCCATGATATTGTACGTCGTCGTGGGCTCGTTCGGCTGCAGGTTTAGCGCCAACTGGTAATACTCCACCGCTTTGGGTAGAAAATCCGCCACATCCTTGCCCAACTGGAAATTGGCTACGCCGATGTTGTAATAAAGATTGAAATCCTCCGCGCCGATTCTCGAGCGCGCCTGGGCCGAGAGGTCGAGAAAAACGGCAGCACCTTTCCAGTCCTTTCTCTCGAGACGGTCGTAGCCCAGCTTCTCGATCACACGGTAACTGGAAGGGTCTTCTTCGACGAGCCGGGCGAAGCGTGATACCGCCTCTTCCGGCCTTCCCGCTTTGGCCAGCACTTCGCCGGCCAGGCTCAACGCGTCGATATAATGTTTTTCCGCGGGTGTTGCCAATTCGAGCACCCGGTCGAAACTGTCGATCGCCTTGTCGTAGTAGTCTGGATCGTCGTCGCCCAGCCGGGCGTAGACTCTCGCCAGTTGAAAGAATCCCTTTGACTGCCGCGGGTCCGCTTTCGTCGCCTTAATGAACTCGAGGACCGCCGCCGCCTTGTCATCGCTCGTCACTTTCAGCGCGCGGTTGTAATGCTTGGCGAAATTACTCTGAATGTTGTTCTCTACGTTTTTCTTGCGGATCTGGTTGGGGTCCAACTCGGCGGCTTTCATGAAGTGCTGATACGCCAGCCCGGTGCTGTCCAGGTTGCTGTAAGATATCCCGAGTTGAAAATGGGCTTCTGCATCCTGCGGGTTCTTGGCCAGTGCTTCCGTCGCGGTTTGAATGGCAAGGTCGAACCGGCCGACCGAGTTGTGGATAATCGCACTCGTCGTCTCCTTCGACTTGCACCCGGCGAAGAACACGAGCATCACCGCGTACGCAAACAACCCCAGTTTCAATGCCTTCATTCGTCGATCCTCCCGCTTGTCATAATCGCACGCTGAATCTTGCGGCGTGAAGAGTTTATCACCAACGGCCGCAAACCCGCCAGCCCCTCGAAGCGCCGACCGCGGGGCGCGCAAACACGCGTTCTGCCTTACGTTCCCGAGAATCCATTAAAGAGCGTCTGAATTAATCTCAACCTGGGGAAGGTGCCGTTCTTGGAATCGGCGCATTACCGCTCCGGCAAACTGAAATTCCATCTCTTGGGGATGTACCTGACAAGTATATAGCCCCTCTCGGGAGCGGTGTCAAGGTATTTTAGGAATGCCGCTCCCGCTTGTCAACGGATTTCCGTCCACGCGGGGGATATCCCCCCGCTTTCCGGCGCCGGCGCCCCCGGGGTGCGTCGCGGCGGATATCAACCGGTTGAACCTCAGTAATCCGTTGTAAATAAGGTAGTTGCAATTCTAGTAAAACGTCTCCGGGTCCACGTCCCATCGCAACTGCACGGTGCGCCCGCCGCGTTCCCGTTCGCTGATCCGCGAGAAGTCCTCGAGCAGAACCGCCTTTTGTGAATCGGTCAACCGCCCCCGGATCAGTAACTGCTCGCGAAAACGGTTCTTTACCTTTGCGACAAGCGGCGGCACTGGACCTAGGACGTCCGCCTTGCCCGACAAGCGCCTTCGAATAACGTCGGCCCACATCGTGACGATGCGTCCAAGAACCGCCTGGTCGGGCGCACTGCACGAGGCAAGAATGATTCTCGAGAACGGAGGGTACTTGAGCTGCGCGCGCACGCCTATTTCCTCCATCATGAACCCATCGTAATCATGGGACCGAAGGTGTTCGAACACCTGGTGATCCGGAACGTAGGTTTGGATAACGACCTCTCCGCCCTCACGGCTTCTGCCCGCCCGTCCGGCAACCTGTGTCAACTGCCGGAACGTCCTCTCCGCCGCGCGAAAATCCGGGTAGTTCAGGCTTTCCTCCGCGAAAAGCACCCCGACGAGGTTCACGCTCGGGAAATGGTGCCCCTTGGTCACCATCTGGGTGCCGATCAGAACCGGATACTTGCCGGTACTGAACTCCTCCAGTACGCGGCGATGCCCTTCCTTTCCCGACGTCGTATCCGCATCCATGCGCAAAACACCCACTCCGGGAAAAAAGGCCGCCAGGTCCAGCTCGATCCGCTGTGTTCCCGCACCCGCGAAGCGAAGCCTGGCGCCTCCGCACTCGTCACAACGCGTGATCGCCCCTCTATAATAGCCGCAGAAATGGCACTTCAGCCCCCTGGGCACCCGGTGATAGGTTAGCGAGATATCGCAGCTCCGGCAGCGGGCTACCCAACCGCAGGCGCTGCACTGGACGAACCTCGCGTGCCCGCGCTTGTTGAGGAACAGTATGCTCTGGTGCCCTTGTTTGATGGCGCTGTCCAGCCGTTCGAGTAGATAGGATGAAAAGAACTCGCCTTCGACGGGAGCCTCCCGCATATCCACGAAGTGTATCTCCGGCAACGCGGCTCCGCCGACGCGGACGGGCAGCGAGAGGTATTGATACCGTCCTTTCCTGGCCCGGTGGAAGGACTCCACCGAAGGCGTGGCCGAACCCATCACCACCGTGAGGCCCTCGAACTTGCCCCGCATCAGCGCAACGTTGCGGGCGTGATACCGGGGCTTGTCTTCCTGCTTGTAGGAATCGTCCTGCTCTTCATCCACGATGATCAGCCTCAGGCTCCGTACCGGACTGAAAACCGCGGATCTCGGGCCGAGAACGATGCGACACTCCCCGCTTTCGATTCGCTGCCAAACGGAAAACCGCTCCGGTCCCGTCATCCGACTGTGCAGGATGGCAATCTGGTCGCCAAAAACCCTCCGGTATCGCTCCGTGGCCTGGGGGATCAGGCCGATTTCGGGCACGAGGACGATGCAACCACCTCCGGTCGACAACGTGCGCCGGGCCGCGCGCAGGTACAGCTCGGTCTTGCCACTGCCGGTCACACCGTGCAGGAGCAACGGTGAGAACCGACTCTCCGACAGGCAGGCATTTATTCGTTCCAGGGCACGTTCCTGGTCGGGATTCAGGTTGACCACGAGTTCGTCGATCGACGCCAGCGGTGACTCGCCCTCGCCGCTATCGATCTCGATAATGCCCTTGTCCTGCAGCTGCCGCACCTGCAACGGCTTGAATCCCCAACCTCCGACAACCGTCTCGAGCGCGGCCCGTCCGCCCGATTGTTGGAGAAGCTCGACCAGGGCCAGTTGCCGGGGCGCTCGACTCAGTGTCTTCGCGTACGCGCCTGCATCTCCCTCCGCGGGCAGACAGACCACACCGCGCATCCGCCCTTTCCTCTGCGATTTTCTCAAAACGGGGGGCAGTACCGCCTGCGCGGCCTCGCCGACCGAGCAACCGTAGTACGACGCGATCCAGCGGGTGAGCTCGAGGAGCGGCCCCGGGAGATACGTATCGTAGAGGCGGCGGATCGGCCTGATTCTCTCTAACCCGCTCCGTTCTGCGAATTCCACGACAACGCCGCTGAGGATTCGCTTGCCGAACGGCACCTCCACGCGGCCGCCGAGTAGAATCTTCTCCTGTAATTCTTTCGGTACCTGGTAGGTAAAGCAGGTTGCCACCGGCAGCGGCAGTGCCACCTTGGCAAACGTTCTGGGTTCAACGCCGGGGGTTTGAGACGTCACGTTCATCGCGTCGATTATAGCCATCGCGAAGACGTGAGGCAAGGAGATCAAGACACTCGCATATTGTCACATCAGCTTTCATTTCTACTTTTTTACTCCGATTATCTCCTCGATTCGTTCGATGAGCCGGCTGGGACTGAACGGTTTCACGACGTAGTCAACGGCCCCCACTTCGAAGCCCAACCGCTTATCGACGTCGCGGCCCTTCGCCGTCAGGAGAACCACGGGGATATCCTTGGTTTCCGGCTCCTGTTTCAACCTGCGACAAGTCTCGTACCCGTCGAGCACCGGCATCATGATGTCGAGAACGATCAGGTTGGGTCTTTCCTGCTTCGCCTTTTCAACGGCGAGTTCTCCGTTGCTTGCGGATATGACCTCGAAACCTTCCGCACCAAGGCTGAACTCGAGGATATGCAGAATGTAAACTTCGTCGTCTACTACAAGTATCTTTCCTTTGTGCATCGATACCCTCTCCCTGGGGAATTCAGTCCTGTCACCGGTCCTCGATGGTTACGTCGTCCGGAATCTCCGATTCGTCCTGGACCGGTGTGTTTTCAAACTCCTTCATTACCTCGACACAAACGTCCACTACCTCCGGGTCGAAGTAGACCCCCGCCCGGTGCTTGATTACGTCCATGGCCTCGGTCAGCGAATACTGCCTCTGATAGGGCCGCCGGGAAATCAGTGCTCGGAGCGAATCAGTTACTCGCACGATTCGGGCCTCGATCGGAATCGCTTCGCCCTTGAGCTGTCCGGGGTAACCGCTGCCGTCAAAGTTCTCGTGATGGTAGAGAACGACGTTCCTCACATCGGGGTCACTCTCCAACACCGATAGCATCTTGGTTCCAAGGTTCGTGTGACGTTCGATTTCCTTGCGGTCGTTGGGCAGCAAGTCGGTGGGCTTCTTGATGATATGGTAGCCGATTTTGGACAAACCGAGGTCGTACACGTGCATCGCGTACTTCAATTTGGCCACCTCATCCTGGTCGAGCCCGAGTTTTTGAGCGGTTTTTGTCGCGATCTGTATCATCAACTCTTCGTCTGCCGAATCGATGAATCTCTTGGAGTCGAGTATCGCCTTAAAGGTCTCGCGAACCTGCTCGTACCGCCCCGATACCCTGGTAAAATCCTTCAGCTTGTCGATAGCGGTTGACACGCGTTCGACGAGCATTTCCAGCAAGCGGCCGTCCGTTTCCTCGAGCACCGGTTTGTAGATGGGGCTCGCAACGTTCACGACGCCGGTCACCTCACCGTTACTCAGAATGGGAACAGACAAGAAAGACCTCGATCCATACAACATTTCGTTGTTGCTTCTGGACACACGTTCGTCCGCCTCGATATCGGTAACCAGAAGCGTCCGAGCGTCCTTCGCCACCCTTCCGGAGATCCCCTCGCCCAGCTTGACCCGGGCGCTTTCCACGATGTTTTCGTCGAGACCCAGGGCGCACTCGATGCGAAGTTCCTTGGTTTTCCTGTCCAACAGCATGATTGACGTCTTGCGGACCTGCATAAACTCCGCGATGTTATCCACGAGCAGTTCGAGCAGCCGTTCCACCTCGAAGCGACGAACGGCGCTGTGCGTACGGATCACGTGACTTCTCACGACGGCCTGTTTCTTCGGAAGGACCACGACGAATCGAGCCCCGCGTCCGGGGAGGTTCTCCACCCAGATTCGTCCCTCGTGCCACTCGGTAATGTTCTTGCAAATCGCCAGACCCAAACCCGACCCGCCGTGCTTCCTCGTGTTCGAGCTGTCAACCTGGTGAAACTGCTCGAAGATCTTTTCCAGTTGATCGTCGGGAATGCCGATACCCTCATCCTCGACGGCGATGCGTACCGATGCGGTGGTGTCCTCGACCGTGAGCCACACGCCTCCCCTCTGCTTGGTGAACTTGGAGGCGTTATGCAGGAGGTTGACCATCATCTGTTTGAGCAGCCCGCGGTCCCCCTGCACCATGACGTCCTCCGCCGGCATTTTCCGATGTAGCGTCAGTCCCTTGCTCTCATAATTCTTTTCCAGTTCCCTGGCGGCGGACGCCGAAAGTTCTGTCAGGTTGCACGGCGCTCTTTCGAAACGCAGCGCCCCGGATTCCATCTGCGAGAAATCCAGAATATCCTCGATCAACGTCATCAATCGGCCGCTCTCTTCATCGATCACGACCAGAAACTGTCTGAGCAAGTCCCGATTCACTTTGTTCACGTTCGCGAGCAGGGTGTCGCAATAAGCTTTTATCGATGTCAGCGGTGTCCGGAACTCGTGCGAAATGGTAGCGACAAAATTCGACTTGAGCTTGTTGAGGCCGGCCAGCTTGTCCGCGTACACACGCAGCTTGTGATTCTTGCTCTCCAGCTCCTTCAGGAACCGGGCGTTGCGTATCGTCGTTACAGCCAGCGCCGCGATGTTCTCGAGGCTTTCGATTACGTCGGCGACCTCGAGCGTAGGCGTCGCCGGGTTCTCCACCGACAAGTATCCGATCGGCTCCTCACCTTCGCCCACCAGCGGCGTGAGCAGCATGTCTATCTCGTCCCACGTGTCCTCGACCAGCATCGACTCCTGTCCTTCGAGCTCATCTCCGTACCATGATGTGTTGTGCCGGATGAAATAGCTGTTACTGATTCTGAACCGGGGCTCGATCATCTTCCTGTACTCCGCCAGGGGAATGCGATAGTTCGCAACCGTGTCCCTGGTCTCGTCACTCAACCCTACGTGCGCGCTGGTTTCAAATGTCTGTGCTTTCTGGTTGAACAACCGCAACGTCACCGTCTTGAATCCCAGGTTATCCCTCACGAGTTCTACGACCATTTGCAGGAGCTCGTCGAGGCGGTGCCGCTGTTGGATCAAGATGCCGATGCGCAGGATCTTCTCGAGACTCTCGACCTTGCGGACGTAGACCAGTGTTTGCTCTTTCTGCTTCTTAATCAGGGCCGCGCTGTCCTCGTACATATTGGCCGCAATTTCGTTGAGTTTCGCCAGCTCACCCTTCGCCTGGTTCATATCGACCTTGTTCTTCGCCGCGAGTGCCTGGTAGAACACTCCGAGGCGAACGTAGTTGGAAACGAGCGTCACAAGCAGAATAAACAGGCCTATGATGTCTCCCATACGGGCGGTGGCGATGGCCCACGGACTCCATTCCGCCCCCGACAGCATCGCGATTTCGAACAGCGCCCACGACGCCGTGAAGAGGCTGACGCTGGCAAACACGCATCCCTTGAGCGAGCGAGGAACGCGGCCGATCCAGACAAACACGAACGTAACCATCGGAATCGTGGCCGCAACCAGCGAGTAATTCACAAGGTTGACTGTGAACGCGGCCAGCGCGATCGGAGGAGACTTGAGGAGATAAACGAACGCGGCAAACGCGGCGAAATAGGACGAGTGTTTCAGGAATTGGGTCGATCCCCGTGCCTCTGGTATCGCAGGGGTGTCCTCGGCCGAACGCGGGGTCCCAACCTCGAACCAGACCAGCCTGCGCAGGGTCCGGTTGAGCACGTAGAAACTCGCCAGACACAGCCCGGTGAACAACAGGTGATCCCTCGGGCCCACGCCGAGGGGAGACAGGTACGAATCGAGTATCATAATCCTGCTGACGACGAACGCAAGCAGCGCGAAATACAGCGGCACGACGACTCCTTCACCCGTCATCACCCTTCCCCGCCACACGGCGAAAACCACAAAAACGCCCAGGATGGCCGTCGTGATGATATAGGCGGTGTCGGCGCCGCCCGTCGTCATTATGCTTTGCGTCAACAGGTCCATCATCGATCCCCGTCAATACGTACTCGACGCCGTTTCCTCCAGCGCCTTGTGGAAACCCTTCGCCTGCTCGTCGGATAGTTTTCGTTCATCCCTCAGCACGTCAATGAAACATGCCACTACCTCGGTGTCGAACTGCTTGCCGGCGCACTCGACCAGTTCCCCCGCCGCATCCACCGGCGTTTGCTGCTCGCGGTAGGGCCGCTCGCCGGTCATGGACTGATAGGTATCGATGACCGCCAGGATCCGCGAACCAAACGGAATCTCGTCACCCTTGAGTCCCATGGGATAACCGAGGCCGTCGACACGCTCGTGATGATGAAGAATGATGTTGCTGACCAGTTCGACAAACTCCAGCGGCCTGATGAGTTCCGTCCCCGCCTGCGGGTGCGATCGAATCTGCGCAAGCTCTTCCGTAGTCAGGTTGAAAGTCTTGTTCAGTATTTCGTCGCTGATCTGCGTCATCCCGATGTCATGCACGCTTGCCACGTATTGGACGACCTTCGCTTCCTTGACGCCCAGCTTGAGCTTGCGCGTGACTTTGACCGCCAGGTCCACAATTTTCCCGATTCCCTTGGTCCGAATTTGCTTGTCCAGCATCTTCTTGAAGGCCTCGACCGTATCGGCGAGGTATAACGTGCTCTTTTCGGCGGCCCGAAGACGCTCCAGCGCCTTCGCGATCCGTTCCGCAAACGACAGCAGCAGGTTCATGTCATCCTGGTCGAACGGCCGCCCCGATGTCTTATTGTTAACGTTTATGACACCGACGATAACCTCTCCAATCTTGAGAGGCACACTCAGCAGCGACACGGTTTCGTACTGCGGATTGTTCGGAGAGTTATAGAATTCGTTCTCCTCTATATTATCGATCAACAGCGGCAGCCCGGTTTCTGCGACCTTCCCAGCAATCCCCTCACCAACCCGCACGCGTGCCTGATCCACGATCCACCCATCCAGGCCGTATGACACCTTGATGAACAGCTCCGTCCGATTCTGATCGAGCAACATCAGAGATACTATCTTGGCGGACAGCAGCTCGGCGATCATCCTCACGATGACCGTCAGCATCTCGTGCAGCCCGCTTTCTGAGTCCACACCCTCTGCGATGTACCCGAGCAGTTCGTTCACGCAGTGCTCCTTGGGCAGCGTGAAAGTGAACTTGCTTCCAACGTTCTCCTTGCTCGAAACAGCAATGGTCCCCCCGTGCTGCTCGATGATGTTCTTGACGATCGCCAGCCCCAGGCCGATCCCGTCGTACTGCCTCGACTGCTCCGACTTGACGCGAAAATACTTGTCAAAGATTCTCTCTACCTCGGTGCCAGGAATCCCGATTCCCTGGTCTTCGACGGAAATGACGAGATCGACCGCGTCTTCCTTCGCACGGACGGTCACCATTGTCCCCTCGGGCGAGTACTTGACAGCGTTCGTGATGAGATTAATGAACACCTGCGTCATCAAGTCCTTGTCTGCGTCGACCTTGGGCAAGTCGCCCGGCAAATCGATTCTTAGCGTGATGTTCTTCTCCGCAAGCCTCGGCTGCATCATGGAAGAAACTTCCGTTATGACGTCCTCGATCTGGAACGGCTCTCGCTGCGGCGCTCTCTGCCCGAACTCGATGTTGGACACGTCCAGGATGTCGTTGACCACGCGGATCAGCCTGTCGGTCTCCTTGGAGACAATGTTCACAAAGTCCTTTTTCTCCGTGAACGTCGGATCGTCGATGTGGTTGCGCAGTGTCTCCATGTACGCCTTTATCGACGTCAGCGGAGTTCGCAGCTCGTGCGACGCGTGGGACACATACTCCGATTTGAGGGCATTTGTTCTTTCGAGGCTTTCGATTTTGCTTTCGTAGTTCTGGAGTTTGCGCTGTATCGATTCGTACAGCTTGCTCTTGGCAATCGCGATGGCGAGCTGGTCGCTCATGATGGCCAGCAGCCGCACGTGCCGTGGTTCAAAATGTTTTGCGACAAAGTCGCCTATGTAGATGACGCCGATCACTTGATGTCCGGTGCTCAACGGCAGCCCAATCAGCGACCTGATCTTCGTGGCCATCAAGAACTCGCCGGTGCTGGCACGTTTGTCGGACAGCACGTCCTCGACGACGACCGGGCGGTTGTTCTTCCACAACCATTCGGTGAGCCCGCCCTTGCGCATCTTCGATCCCAGGGTCGAGTGGAAACTCTCTGGAATTCCCACGATAGCGGAGTGCGTGATTTCCTGCTGCTGGTTGAACAGGATGATAGACGCCCACGGTTGTGACAGCAGAATGGTGGCCTCCTTTGCCACCATCTTGAGCAGTGTTTCGACCGTCATGACGGTATTGATTCCCAGGCTGATATCGTAGAGCTTTGACAGTTCGTTAATAGTGTCTTTGGTTTCCTTGTCCCTCCTGCGCAGCATCGAAATGGAGCTTTGGAAGTGGTTCTGAAACGCGTGCGAGAGAAAAATGATGAGCGACAAAAAGCCGCCGAGCACCAGCAACGATGCCATGTAGTAATCGCGATCCAGGTAAACTTTGTTCTCAAACGGATAGCAGGTGACATGCGGGATCACGCCGATCAGTTCCAGGTAGCCGAACGTACTTACCGTTGCTATGGTCCCGACCAGAAACGGGCCCACAGTTACCTTGAGAGAAAAGATGTGGCTGGCGAAGAACAGGGGAATCACCAACAGGAACAGGAACGGGCTTTCGATGGACCCCGTCAGGTAAATGATGCCGAAAACGGCCAGGAAATCCAGGAGCGTCGAATACCACAGCAGGACACCGTCCGTTGTGGTCTCGCTCCAACCGAACGTCCGACCCAGTGCTCCCGGCAACGCCCTGCTGCTGAACTGGAGGAAGATCGCTGCCGCGAAGAGGAACAGGAACGCACCCAATTCGTAGATGAATCCCGCAATCCGGCCGGTTGCAAAGACGATAATGAAGAAGGAGAACAACTCCACCATTCGTAAGTGGAGCAGCTCCGACGTGGTTCCCGCCCCGCCGTGCGTGTCGTCGCGCACTATTCCGTCGTGGGAGGTCATCGCTTGTGCCCAAGCTCCATGCTTTCGGTGATTTCCGGGAGCGTCACGTACACCGTGGTCCCTTCGTCCTTCGTGCTTCGAACATGAATGTGCCCGCCGTTGAGTTCCACGAGACTGCGTGCCAGGGTCAGCCCGAGACCCGTGCCCTCGATGTCATCGTCGTGCAGTCGCACGAAAGGCCAGAAAATCTTCTTGATGTAGGACTTGGGGATACCCTCTCCCTGATCGATCACCTTGAGCTTGAGCAGGTTCTGCCCGCCGATACCTCGCTTTTCCTGATCCTGCTGGATCTCGATGATCACGGGCTTGTCCGTGGGCGAGTAACTCAGAGCGTTCTCCAGCAAGTTGGTGAGAATCACCTTGAACGCGTCTGGATTCAGCTTGAACTTCTGGACGTCGGGAGAGATACGAGTCTTTACGCGTTTCTTCGCCTCGAGCTTATCCGGGATATTGATCAACGTTTCGTCGACAAAGTTCCGGATCGAGACCTCACCGCTCTGGACGAGTGCCGGCCGCGCATCCACCTCGAGCAGTTCGATGAAGAACTGGTTCAGCTCGTTCAGCAGCTGACAGGCCTTGCGCGCCTTCGTGACGTAAGCCGCGATGTCCAGATGCTCTGCAGCATCCAGTTCGTCCAGCGCCAGCTCCAGAAAACCGGTAATCGCCGTCGTCGGCTTCTTGATTTCATGACCCATGAGGAGACGAGTGGACAGAATGATCTTCTCCAGCTTCTCCACACGTTTTCTCAGCACATCCGCTTCCGCCCTTGCCTCGGTGAGGAGACTCTCGAGCGCCTGTCTTTTTTCGGTTCCGACGTCTATTTCCATTCTCAATTACTCCGCGGCTTTTGCCGTTCAGGTCTCGTCCACAACGTGTGGATTCGGCACACCATCCGTCCGTCGTTCCTTGATAACAACGCTGCCTTTCATGTTCTTGCCGTATTTCTTCAGATCACTGGCGATGTCGTTGATCTCGGCAAAGTGCTTGATCTTGTTATCCGTGCTGATCACGAGGGCGACTGTGAGCGACATGAGTGACATGCGGGCGATTTCGCCCTGGCGGTTGCGCACCTCGAAATAGCCCCTTTTGACGTCCTCTTCGCTGAGCAGAAACAGGGCTCCTTTGTCGTATTCATCGACGATTTGCTTGGCCATGAACTCCCCTCGGGTTGGGTCCGTCACCATTACGAAGTCGTCTCCGCCGATGTGGCCTATGAAGTCATCCTTGGTACCGAGCTTCTCGACGGTCTTCGAGAGGATGCTCGCTACAAAACCGATGATCTCGTCTCCTTTCTGGTACCCGTAGTAGTCGTTGAGGCCCTTGAAATTGTCGATGTCGATATAGAGGAACGCGTACGGCAGTCCGCGGTTGATGCGAATTTTCAACTCGCGTTCGATCGCGGTATTACCGGGCAGGCCGGTCAACGGGTTGGCCTCCTTCTGGGCGATGTTCCAGTCGAGCACGTTTTTCACGCGCAGCAGCAGCTCGTCGTTCGAGTAGGGCTTGATCAGATAGTCGTTGGCTCCCTCGGTGAGTCCCTTGACGCGCTCGTCCAGACCGCCCTTGGCGGAGAGCATGATGATCGGAATCTGGTTCATCTTGAAGTCCTGTCGCATTTTGCGACAAACCTCATAGCCGTCCATCACCGGCATCATGAGGTCCAGAAGAACCAGGTGCGGGCCGACCTCCGGGATCCGTTCCAGGGCCACTTTGCCGTTGGGCGCTGTGAACACCTGATAGCCCGCCTTCTCCAGTGTGAACTTGAGAATCTGGACTATATGTGGTTCGTCATCGACGACCAGGATTCTGTACGTCTTGGTTTCCGGGGTTAACATGCATTTTCTCCGGGACTGCGATGTCCGTTGATTACAGCGATTTTGGCAATAAATATGCCAAGGGCAGGCCGCCTGGAGACACCGGGAGGTTGTCTGCTAACCCTGTTTTGCACAGAGCATTATGCGTGCCGCCGTGTTCCCCGAACCGCGTGGCAACAAATCGTCTGTTGTATGCAATATGCCCCGA
>JBHHVD010000034.1:0-30871 GCA_046754105.1 Candidatus Krumholzibacteriia bacterium | reverse complement strand
GTCGCGTGCCTTGATGGATTCCAGGTAGTCCAGCATGACCGGCGACGGGTCGCTGCTCTGTACGCGTTCGCAGATGTCGTCGCTGAGGATGTTCTCGTGCGCGGTAGTGATGCCGCGGGACATGCGTCTCAAGTACTGTTGGTCGGTAGTGCCGGACAGGTTGCGCAGAAAATTGACACCCGGGTAGCCTTCCGGCAACAACCCGGCAATCCCCAGCAGTATCGGGTCACGCAGCGCCGCCGGGATGCGGTTGGCCGCTCGCGTACGCGGGTCGTCCACGTAGCGGAGATAGCCCGCAAAAAGCTCGTCACCCCCGTCGCCGGACAGCGCCACCGTCACGTGCCGGCGCGCTGTGCGGGCCACGTAGTACGCCGGTATCGCCGACGAGTCGGCGAATGGCTCATCGAATTGCCGGACGAGATCGACGACGACGCTTTCCGCGTCCGGGTGGATGATCTCCTCGTGGTGGTCGGTGCCGAAATGCTCTGCTACCGTGCGGGCGTATCCGAGTTCGTTGTAGTCGTCGTCCTCAAAGCCGATCGAAAACGTCTTCACCGGCTCGTGCATATGCTGCGCCATGAGCGCGACTACCATGCTGGAGTCGGTGCCCCCGCTGAGAAAAGCACCGAGCGGCACTTCGCTCATCAACCGTACCTTGACGGCATCGCTGAGAATGTCGAGAAGCCGCTCCACGTAGAACGTTTCCGACCGAGGCGGCCCGGTATCATAACAAACGTCCCAGTACTGCCGAAGCGTCGTACGGCCTCCCTCGAGCTCGAGTGTGTGCGCCGGCGGCAGCTTGTGGATGCCCTCGAACATGGTCTGAGGGTCCGGTACGTAGCCGTAGGCGAAATAAGTGACGAGCGACGGCGGGTGCATGTCACGGGGCACGCCGGGACAGGCGAGGATGGATTTGATCTCCGAACCAAAGAGAAATCTCGCTCCATCATGGAAATAGTGCAGGGGCTTGATGCCGAGACGGTCACGGGCGAGGAAGAGACGCTGCCGTGTGCAATCCCAGACGGCGAAGGCGAACATCCCGCGCAGGTGCTGCACACACTCCGCCCCGTATTCCTCGTAGAGATGAACGATGGTCTCGGTGTCGGACTGCGTATGAAAGGAATGG
Source organism: Candidatus Krumholzibacteriia bacterium (assembly GCA_046754105.1). Taxonomy (GTDB): domain Bacteria; phylum Krumholzibacteriota; class Krumholzibacteriia; order WVZY01; family WVZY01; genus JAZGDW01. The sequence goes on along the minus strand of JBHHVD010000034.1, from coordinate 29,745 downwards.
CCTCGGTGCTCGAGGTCGTGTCGAAGGTCGCGGTGGTTGTAGATCTCACCGTTGTAAACGACCCACACGGTGCGGTCCTCGTTGTGTATCGGCTGCCTGCCGCCGGCAACGTCGATAATGCTCAGCCGCGTCATACCCAGGCCGGCAGCCCCGTCTGTCCACGTGCCCGAGTCGTCCGGGCCGCGGTGGTCGATCGCCCGGCACATCTTATCGAGCGTTTCCGTGCAAACCCCGCCGCCGCGGTCGCTATTGACTATGCCCGCGATTCCACACATAATATTTTCAAGTCCGGGCTGGATGCCGGTATTCAGCCCGGGCCCTCGCCGTCGAGCTCGCCCGGGGTCTTGCCCCCTCTGTTACTCAAACCGGTTTACGAAACGCGAGTATACTCAATCCAACAATCAAACTCAAACACGGAGGCCGCCCGAGATGAGATCGCTGATGTTGACCGTCCTGCTGCTTACCTGTTGCCTGTCGCCCGCCATGTCGATCGTCGTCGACGGCGAGGTGGTCAGACCCGTTACGACCTATTCCATCATCGCCCGGGACGCGAAAACCGGGCAGCTCGGAGTGGCCGTGCAATCGCACTGGTTTTCGGTCGGCTCGAACGTGCCGTGGGTAAGGGCCGGCGTGGGCGCGGTGGCGACCCAGTCGCTGACCGACATCAGCTACGGGCCGTTGGGGCTCGCGATGATGCAGTCCGGCAAGACAGCCGAACAGGCGCTGCGTGGGCTCCTGCGCTCGGATGAGAACCCGCAGTGGCGTCAGGTGGGTATGATGGACGCCGCGGGCACACGCGCCGTGCATACAGGCCGCAAGTGCATCCGGCAGGCGGGGCACGTGTCGGGCAAGGATTTCATCGTCATGGCGAACTTGATGGAGAAGGCGACGGTGTGGGAAGCGATGGCCCGGGCGTTCCGGGAAACCGACGGCGACCTGACGGAGAAGATGCTGGCCGCCCTGGAAGCCGCGCAGGATGAGGGTGGCGACATCCGCGGCCGGCAATCCGCCGCCATCGTGGTGGTCACCGGCAAACCCACGGGAGTGCCCTACAAGGACACGATCGTGGACCTGCGAGTTGAGGACCACCCCGAGCCGCTCAAGGAACTTCGACGACTCGTCGGCATCAACCGCGCCTACCGATTCATGAACCAAGGGGACGAGCGCCTCGCCGAAAAGGACACCGAAGGGGCCCTCGAGGCGTACAGCCGAGCGATGGAGTTGGCGCCGCACATCACCGAGATACAGTTCTGGTCCGCCCTGACCTTGTTCACGACGGGCCACGAGGACGAGGCCATCGAGTACTTCAAGGAGGTGTTCGCCAGAGACAGCAACTGGGTGGAAGTGCTGCGGCGCCTGCCCAAGGCGGACCTGCTCGATGACGACAACGGCCAGGTGGACCGCATCTTGAGCGCCGCCCATTAGGGCTAATGTTCGACGTGGATGTCTTTGGCGTCGACGAACTCGTGATCGGAGAATTTTTTGTGGAGTGACAACAGCTTTTCAATGCCGCCCTCCGCCGTGCCGCCTCCGTAGTAATGATAGTCGTGGGCCGGCGCGTACATCTCCACCCCAACGGCGCCGGGCACCCGGTCTTCCTTCTCGTCAAAACCGGAAAGGCCAAGGTCCTTCGGCAACCGGCGAACGATCCGCTTCAGGCTGCGCGCCACCTTCTCGCTGAAAGTATCGAACTTGAACTCGAAATAGCTCCTTACGATGGGCTCGTCCGAGATGATTTCGAAGCCGAGCTCCGCAGCACGGTTGATCGCGGCGACCAGCGTCTTGTGGTGAGCCTCGGTGCATATCAAATGCTCGCGGCCCGTCTGCAGCCGCAGGAGCTCGCGAAGATGATGGGTATCGATGGGATAGTCATCGCAGAGCAACAGGCCGCTCTTCACCCTCCTGGTGGATTTGTAGCCCCAAAGAAAACCTCTTAGTAGTTTTTCGTCTCCCTTGACGATCAGTTCGTGATACCCGGATGGCATGACGGCCTCCCCGATTGCACCCTAGAAGAGCACCAAGGTTAGCAAAAAGAAGAGCGGGATCAAGACCGGTATCGAATACCTGAGCATGTACCCGAAAAAGCTCGGCATCTTGACCCCTGCCTCCTCCGCGATGCTCTTTACCATGAAATTGGGAGCGTTGCCGATGTAGGTCAACGCTCCAAAGAAAACCGCGCCCGTCGATATGGCGCCGAGAAACTGTTCGCGTTGTTCGATCAGCATATGCACGCTCTCATGCACGGGGACGCCCGTGAAGAACTTGCCGAGCGATGAATTGAACAGCGTCAGGTAAGACGGCGCGTTGTCGAGAAAGCTTGAAAGTGTCCCCGTCACCCAGAAGTAATGCCGTGGCGTCTCCAGCGCCCTGATGATGAACGCAAATCCGCCGTCTTCGCCCGCTTTCAAAATGGCGATCGCCGGAATGATAGTCATGAAGATGCCCGCGAACAAAAAGGCCACTTCCTTTATCGGAAACCACGAGAACCCGTTGGCCTCGTGGATATCGCTTTTCGTTACCGTCCATGAGACGATACCCAGCACGAGCAGGAGTCCATCACGGACCATCCCACCTATGCCGACATGAACGCCTAGTATATCGGCGTTCCCGGGGTGCCACACCCCACTCAGCAGCACCGCAACGACGACACCGAGCAACAAAGCGACATTGTGCAGACCATCGACACGGAGCGGCACTTTTTCGCCGTGCTCCGGCTCCTCTTCCTTGCCGTAGTAACGCCGGTCGATGAAGTAGTACAGGGCCAGTAGCGGTATCGATAAGAACGTCAGGGCGGGCAGGAGATGCATGGTCCAGAAAAATGGCACCCCATGCAAAAAACCCAGAAACAGGGGAGGGTCGCCCAGAGGTGTCAACGATCCTCCAATGTTGCTCACGAGAAAGATGAAGAAGACCAGCGTGTGCACCTTGTGACGGCGCCACTCGTTCGCCCGCAGCAGCGGACGAATGAGAATCATGGACGCCCCGGTTGTGCCCACCCACGAGGCGATAATGGTGCCCACGAGAAGTAACGTCACGTTCAACCCCGGTGTGCCGCGAAGCGTGCCGCGGACGAGGATTCCTCCGGATATTGTAAAGAGCGCCCACAGAAGAATGATAAACGGTACGTACTCGAGCATGTACGTGTGCAGGATCTCGTTGGTCGCAGCGCCTCGGTGGATTACGACAAACGGCGCGGCAAAAAGAATCGCCCAAAACGCCGACACCTTCGCAAAATTCCGATGCCACCAGTGGGGAGCGAAGAGCGGGAACAGCGCTATCGAAAGCAGGATGCCGATAAACGGCACCACCGACCACACCGGCAGGACCGAGCCCAGATGTTCGCCCGCGCCGGTGGCTTCGGAGGCGTGCGCAGGACTCCACTCAAGCAATAACGCCACGAGAAAGCAAAGGGGGAGAAAAGCGGCTACGCTACGCGGCGGTGGTCTCTTTGATGGCAACAACGACTCCTTTACCTCGACCGGTTTGGACGTAGAGCCTAGTCCAAGGCACCGTGCCGGGGCAAGAAGCTTTTTAGAGTGGCGGCGGGCTACCTCGGGTTCAGGCGTCGCTGCAGGTGCGTTCGAGTTTCCGGATGCACCGTGCTTTTGCGCAGGAGATGCTCGACGTCGCCCCGGCCCAGGTCCATGAGGTAGGCTAGCGACACGGGAGGCGGCGTACGCGGGTTGCCGAGTAGCGCCATCTTCGCGGGGAGCGTGTTGTAGAGTGACCGGTTCCTGCCGATCGTACGCAGGACGTCCTGGTTGACCGAATGATTATTGGCGATCCGTAAGGCGCGCGCCTGTGAGTTGATGTGGCGTATCGTCTCGCGGGCAATCTTGAACATCGGATGCATGGACAACTCGTACCAGTAGTGGCCGTCGCGGGCGAGCTTTCTCAAGACGACGGGCGGTATCGAGGTCAGACTGGGCGTTTGCGCTCTGAGCGTGCCGATCTTGTCCTTCTCGCCTTCCATGTGCTCGACGTACCTGTCGAGCAGCCCGTCCTCGAGTTTGTAAATCCTCTCCTTGGCCACGACGTAGTCGATGAGGGTCCGCATCTTCTCGAAATACTCGTCCTCCATGAAGAAGGGCAAGCGCGAGAAGATGCGGATAATGCCCCTCGCGTATATGACTTCGGATCGGGAAGTCAGCGACAGCAGTCTGCGGTGTACGGTCTGGAAGAACACCTTCTGAAAGTTTTCGTCGTAGTTTTGTGAGCCCGCGACTTTCTCGAGCATGCTGAGAATGGTCGAGCAGGGGACGGCCTGGGGTGTCACCACCTTCCAAAAGCTTTCGACATCTACGTTGTTGACCGCGAAACGCCTGATTTCTTGGTCCGGGTGCAGGATGAGGCAGCGGTAGTACGAGTCTTTTTGCTCGGGACGGATGCGGCCTACCTCGTCGACAATGCGGTCGGAGACGTGGGCGTCGCCGTTGATTGCCTCCGGCGAGAAGAAGTCCTGGACCCGCGCAAAGGCGCCGGAGAAACGCGAGCACTTCCTGCTCAGGATATCGAGAATCCGCAACTGCGAGTTACGCCGCCAATAATCGTTGATCACCACGATTTCGGGGCGGAGCCACAGGCTCTCTTCCAGCGAGGCGATGGAATCGGTGCTTCTCTCGAGATAGCTCGCGAACGTGTACCGCAATGGACCGGTCAAGCCCTCGACGGCGTCCTCGATGTCGAGATGGTCGCCGTGGACGAGGGATTGCAGATTACCCTTCAGGTCGAGAGCGTTGGTGTCCTCGGCCTGGTCGACGAGAAACGCGTCCCACGGCGCCTCCTCGAGGTGCTCTTCCCACGACGCCCGCAGGCGGGCGTAGAGCGCGGCTACCGGCTCGCCGATCCGCTGCCGGAGGTCGGAGTACACGGCGTCGACCATGAGGTTTTCGCGCGGAATGTAGCCGCCGTACGCCTGGCCCAGGGTGTCGGTGAAAGCCTCGTCCACCTCGCGCCAGTCTCCGTACGCCGTCTCGATCGCTTCCATCGTCTCCGTGGTATGGCTTCCCGGGCCGCGCACCAGCTGCTTGGATCCCCGGTTGAGGACGTCCTGAAACGCCTCGACGAGAAGGTCCGCCCCCTGCTCTACCTGGCCGACGGAAATGCGCTGCTCATCCGTATTCGTGAGAAACGAGACGATCGATGTCTTGAGTGCCCGGATTCTTGCCGAACCGGTGGAAATATGGTCGCTCATCGCAGACCCCGTGTGGGCTAAAGAGTTGGGGAAATTAGAGATGCAAATTACAAAGAGCTGAAAATGCAATTTGCATGCCGCCCCGGCGCGGGGGAGTGTGGATCAGAGGTCGTCGCATGAAAATGTCCTGCGCCGAGTCCGGGGACCGACCGCCAGTCAGGCGATCCCGTGCTCTTTCTTGTACTGGAGCCAGTTCTTCTTGAGGTCGACGAATCCCTCGAACGTATCCCGTAGCAGGAACGGGTTCGTCTCGCGCTCGGTGCGGATGGTAGAGGATGGTTTGACTCCGAAGTCGTGGCCGGGGTAGACCTCGACGTCGTCCTCGAGCGTCATGATCTTCTCATGCAGGCTGTCGTACTCCTTGCGTGCATTCTCCCCCAGGTCGGTGCCGCCTACCTTGCCGACAAAGAGGATGTCACCGGTGATGAGCTTGTTCTCGGCCAGGATACAGATGGAATCATCCGAGTGGCCCGGTGTGTAGAGAATCTTGAGGGTCACGGAACCCAACGCCAGCGTGTCGCCGTCCCCGACGCGAAGATCGGCCGCCACGGGGTTATCGGCGTGGGCAACGACCTGGCCGCCGGCGCGCTCCCTGGCCTGGTCGACCCCCCACGTGTGGTCCGCGTGACCGTGCGTAATGATGACGTAGAGGACTTGTAAACCGTGCCTCGGGATCAGGTGGATGTACCGCTCGGCATCCGGCGGCGGGTCGAAGAGCGCCGCATCCCCGCCTTCCTTGTCAGCCACCAGGTAGGCGAAGTTCCGGTCACCTCCCGCGTCGATTTGATAGAAGATCATGCCTTGATCTTAGCGGCAAACCGGCTAGAATGCAAGTGTCCTCGAACCGCGGGATCCGTCATGCAGATCGACCTGTTCGACGCGGAACTGAACCGTATCCTGGGCGCTTCCACCTACGGAGAGTTCAGGGAACGGCTGCAAGATTACAATTGCGAACGCTGCACGTTATGTCACAGCCGCACGAACATCGTTATCGATCGCGGCAATCCTGAATCCAGTATCATGATTATCAGCGAACGCCCCGGCATCAACGAGGACCGGGTTGGCAGGCCGTTCGTGGGCAGGGCGGGCGAACTGCTCGACAAGATGCTCGAGGCCATCGGCCTCGACTCGAACCGCGACGCTCTGATCACGAACGTCGTGCGCTGCATGCCCGAGGTGGATCGTTCGCCGGCCCGCGACGAGGTGGACGCGTGTTTTCCATTTATGGAAAAGCAGATCACGCTCATGAAGCCGAAAGTCGTCCTGCTGCTCGGAGCGGTCGCCGTCAAGTGGGTCGACCCCGCGAGGACCGATATCAAGATGGAGGATGAGGCGGGGCGGTTTTTCACCCTGCCGCGCTTCCCGCGGGTACAGTTCATGGCGATGTTCAACCCGGCTTTCCTGCTGCGGGACCCCCGCCGCAAGAAAGACGCGTGGGAGCATCTGAAGAGACTCCGTGAATACCTCGGCGGCGCCGAAAAGTAGAGCTTCGACCGCGGCCTCAATCGGCGGCGATATCGGTCACGTTGTGCAGACGGCTGAAGCGGAGCTGTTGGGCCGTCAGGTCCTCGTCGTGCGCGATGCGAACGTCGACGACCTTGCCGGCTTCGATCCGGGGAGTCAGGTGGGAAAAGACGAACGCTTTCAGACGTGGAATGTTGAGCCGCTTGAGACGTTCCACCATGTTTTCTTTCCACTCGGGATGGACGCGGCGCGCGAACCCGTCGAAGAGCGCCGAGGCTGCCCGGGCGTCACCGGTGGATTTCATCACCTGGAGCTTGTAGAGTAGCTCTCGCAGTCCCTCGCGCACCTTTGCCGCGTCCCGCAGCCTCACAAAAAAGTCCTTGCCCCTCTTTATGATCTCGAGCCCGAAATCCTTGTTCGGATCGCCCCCGTTCTCGAGCAGGTACATGAGGATCAAGTGGTGCCCCTTGTTGTGTGCCTCCCGTACCTCCAGCCCGTCTACCCGGTCCACTCGCGTCAGCCATCCCTGCGTATAGGTGATGTAGGCCGTCTCCACGATCTCCGCCTGCTCGTCCTCCGTGAGGGCACCGATTTCGATCAGCTTCGGATCGGACATGTGATACAGCGCTGCCAGGTCGGCCCGGCATTCCTCGAGCGGCGAGTAGATTCGCCCCAGCGCCGCGCGTGGATCGACCTCCAGGTCGGGGTCGGGCTGTCCCGACCCGTGGCCGATGATTTCATGCATATACACTTCGAGCGGGCGGACCTTGCTCTGAGCATATTTAAGAACGTTTTCCCGATACTCGGGCAGATAGAACTCGTCGACGAGTTTCTCGAGTAGCTCGGGCGAACTCGTGTTCTCCACGTTGAGAAACATGACGTTCTTGCTGCCGTGATCGCGGCGAATGTCATTGTAGTTGGGGAGGTTGTACGCGGCGGGTGACACCGGTCCCGCATCCCCGGTTTCCACGAGCACGTTGACGACCTTGGCGACGGGTTTGTCGATACGGCTTCGTTTGTACTGGTCGGGCCACGGCATTCTCTGCTCGAAGTAAAGCGCGTTGTCGGCGATGCCGTCGGCGACCGTCTCCTCCGCCGTGTAGCTGACGTTCCCTTCGAAGCTGCCGATGATGCCACGAGGGTCGATGTAGTGCTCGATAAAACCGTTGAGATAGTCGACGATCGTGTCGGACTTGAGCCACTGAACGCAGTGTTCGCGAAAGGTGTCCTCGTCGCCCGTTTGGTAAAACTCCAGCAACAGCTCGATTGAGGCTTTCTGCTCCGGCGTTTCCGCGAAGGGGAGCGCCAGTCTAAGAAAATGACTGATCGTCTCCAACTCGCGGCTGTAGAGGCCGCCGATCTTGTACGGCTCGGGCACTACGTGACCGTCCCGTCTGGCGAAGCGAACGTTGATCTTGTTGCGCCACTCGGGCGGCAGCGCCTCTATCTCCGCCTGCGTAACGCCCCTGTCCCAGAAGTTCACGGCGCTGGCGGCGACGGCATCGACGCCCGGAGCGGTGTTCGACTGTATAGGCTCGTATTCGCGGTCAAAAATAGTCCGGCGCAGGCGCTCGAGCTTTGCTGGCGGGGACTCGCCGCTCCCGGTCAGGGCCGCGCCGTTGCGCAGGGCGGCGTCGCACGCCTGCTCGAGGCCCCTGGCGGTCAGACCGTGGGGAACGAACTTGGTGCGTGTGGAGTGGTAATAGTTGCCGTGATGGACCCAGATGAGTTTCAGGTAGTCGTGAACCGCCGTCTTCAGGCCGGGCTTCATCCCGTCGGAGTGCGTGTAGATCGACTCCAGCAGGTGTTTGATCTCGAGCGCGTGCCGGTGGCTTTGCATGTACATGATGGCGTCGCCGGCGATGGCCGCCCGGTACATGTAGTAGGCGAATATCTTGTGGTTCGTGCTGAGATCGCCGAAGCCCGGAGAGTCGAGGCCCAGAACCAGTACGTCGCGCCCCTTGGGCCCCAGTCTCTCCAACTCGCCGCGCAGTGGATCGTGCGACGGTCTCAGCACGCGGGACATCCTGTCGTCGCACATGGTGTGTCCGCTTCAGTGAGGTGGAAACTTGTCAGCCAAGATTTGGACGCGGGCTCTTGGTATGTGTTGTCAGTATCAGATTCCCTGCCATTTTTCAAGCGACAATCCGCGACCGCGGCGGGACCGCCGGGGAGCAGCCGTGAAGGCCGTCGCTGCGCGCTCGGGGGCTTGGCACTAACTCATGTACTGGCAGCGAATTAGCTTGCAATCACTGCTACACAACGACACCCGGTTCTGATACCATTCGGGTAGTACGCACCGCGCCGTCAGGGGAGATGAATGACCGCTTCGCAGACACCAGCAGAGGAAATAGAAGAGCTGCGCGAGACACTTCGCGGCCACAATTACCGGTACTACGTACTCAACGAGCCGCTGGTGTCGGACGCGGAGTACGATCGTCTCCTGCGCCGGCTGATTCAGCTCGAAACGGAACATCCTCAACTCGTCACCGCCGATTCGCCTTCGCAAAAAGTCGGCGCCGAGCCGCAGGAAGGGTTCGAAATCGTCGAGCGGGACACGCCGATGCTGTCCCTCGAAAATGCCATGGACCGGGCGGAGTTCGTTGAATGGAGCGAACGGCTCGCGCGGGAAGTCGGCGGGGCGGCGGGTGGAGACTTCGTGTGTGAGCCCAAGATCGACGGCGTCGCCGTCGAACTGGTATATCGAGACCGCATCCTCGTGCAAGCCGCTACGCGGGGAGACGGTACGACCGGTGAGATTGTCACCGAGAACGTCAAGACCGTAGGCGGCATCCCGCTGAGCCTGGGAACCCACGCCGGACCCTCGCCGCCTGCGTACCTGAACGTGCGGGGCGAGGTCTACATGCACAAAAAGGACTTCGCCGAGCTGAACCGGCGCCGGCAAGAAGCGGGAGAGAAAATGTACGCGAACCCGCGCAACCTCACCGCCGGCTCGCTCAAGCAGCTCGACCCTCGCATAACGGCCACCCGGCGTCTTCGTTTCGCCGCCTACGGCTACGGTGGTGCGGACGGTGGCCGGCTATCGAGCCAGTGGCAGTTTCTGGAAGCGGTGCGGGCGTGGGGAGTGCCCACGAGCCCCCTCGCGGAGCGTTGTGAGGGTATCGAGGCCGTGTTCCGGTTTTACGAACGGATCCTTGACGGGCGCGATGACCTTCCGCTCGAGATCGACGGAGTCGTCGTCAAGGTGAACGAATTTGCGTTGCAGAAGCGTGCCGGTTTCCGCGCGCGCTCACCGAAGTGGGCGATCGCGTGGAAATTCCCGTCCCAGGAAGAGCGGACGCGGGTCGTGGCCATCGATGTCCAGGTGGGACGAACGGGAACGCTGACACCCGTGGCACGTCTCGAGCCGGTAGCGGTCGGCGGGGTCACCGTGTCGAACGCAACGCTCCATAACGAGGACGAGATAGAGAAAAAGGGGATACTCATCGGTGACTGGGTGTTCATCCGCCGGGCCGGCGACGTCATCCCGAAAGTGACTGCTCCCATTCCCGACTTGCGGACAGGGGAGGAGAAACCGTTCCGCATGCCGAAGAAGTGTCCGGTGTGCAAGACCCCCGTGGTGCGGGCGGAGGGCGAAGCCGCGACACGTTGCCCGAACATCGAATGCGACGCCCAGGTCAAGGAGCGGCTCCGTCATTTCGCCTCGCGCGAAGCGATGGATATCGAAGGGCTGGGAGACAAGCTCGTCGCGCAGCTGGTCGACGCGGGGTTGCTGCGAAACGCGGCCGATATCTACGACCTGTCGGCGGAAGCGCTGGTGCCGCTCGAGCGCATGGCGGAAAAATCCGCGGAGAACCTGATCGCAACGATCGAAAAGTCCACGGAGACGACGTTGGCCCGGTTCATCTTTGCGCTGGGGATCCGGAACGTCGGACTCACGGTGGCGGAGACACTTGCGGCACACTATCCGAGCGTCGAATCGCTGATGGGCGCGGGAGAAGAGGAGACCGCCGACATCTACGGCGTGGGGCCGGCGATCGCGAGGGAGGTCGTGGGGTTTTTCGAGAATGCAAAAAACCGCTCCGTCGTCGAGCGTCTGCTGGCGGCGGGTATCCGCTACGAACGGGCGCCGGCCACGCGCAGCGAAGAGCTGGCCGGGCAGACCTTCGTGTTTACGGGGACGCTGGTGAGGTTGAGCCGCAAACGGGCGGAGGCCGAGGTGAAACGCCGCGGCGGAAAAACGGTAAAGTCGGTATCGAGCAAGACCACGTACGTCGTAGCCGGCGACAAGGCGGGCTCGAAGCTGGCCCGGGCGGAGAAGCTCGGCGTTGCGGTGATCGACGAAGGCACATTCCTGAAGATGATCGAGGAATAGCGCTATGGGCCGCAGCCATTCACCCGTGTAATGCTATTCCTTCCTGGCCTTCCTGGATGCCGCCTTCGCGTCTTTCCGATAGGCGCGCTTTATCACGACGGCCGTTGCCGGCACGTCGTTGTATCCGCCCTTGCTCACGGTCTGGACACCTTTGATCGCGTCGACGACGTCCAGTCCGTCGGTCACCATCCCGAAGACGGCGTAGCCGTACCCCTGCGGAGTCTTGTTCCTGAAATTGAGCGAGCCATTGTCCTTGACGTTGATAAAAAACTGCGAAGTGGCGCTGTTGATGACACCAGTTCGCGCCATGGCGATGGATCCGCGGACGTTCTTGAGCCCGTTATCGGCCTCATTCTTGATTGCCGGATTGCCCTTCTTCTTGACCAGGTCCTTGGTGAAGCCGCCCCCCTGGATCATGAAATTCGATATGACCCGGTGAAAGATCAACCCGTCGTAGAACTTGTGGTCTACGTACCACATGAAATTATCGACGGTGATGGGAGCTTTTTCCGCGTTCAGCTCGAGCGTGATATCGCCCAACGTCGTCTCGAGAACGACGATCGGATTCTTCTCTTCTTTCGCGTCCGCTGGTTCCAGCATCATCGCGGAGACTCCAATCGTGACGAATGCGAGCAAGGCGACGCCCACTATCCATGGGCGAGGGGCCGTGCCGGATATGCGCTTGGACATGTATTCCTCCCGTTGGCGAAAATGTGCCGTCGTCCGGTGACGGGGCGTTTGTCTTGACTACAAAAAAGTGGGATTACCCCTGAAGCAGGCGAGCGCCGCATCGGCTGCGCTCCCCGCCAATGTAGTGAAATAAGCGGGATTCGTCAACGGGTTTTGCCGAAGGGCTATACGTAACCCTCATAAAACAAGAGGGTTTGACGCGCGATGCTCTCCCACGAGAACTGCCGCCGGATGAGAGCAAGGCCGTTTCGGGACAACTTCTGCGCGAGGCGGGCGTCGCTGAGAACGCGAAGGATGGCGCCGCCCAGTTGATCGGCCTGCGAGGGATCGACGAGCAGGCTGTCCCGTTCGTGGGTCAGTACGTGGCGGATACCTCCGAGCGCCGTTGCCACCACGGCGGTGCCGCACGCCATGGCTTCCAGGACGGTCATTCCGAACGGCTCGTACTTCGAAGGGAGGACGAACACGCGGGTCGTCCGGTAATACGCATCCAGAAGCTCATCCGGCACGTAGCCGGTAAAGGTCACGCGGTCTGCGATCCCGAGCTCCCCAACTAGCGTCGTGAGCCCTTGCTTGACTTGCGCCTCGTACGGCTTGGGTTTCTTCGAGCCCCCGCCGATCACGAGGCGGGCGCCGCTTTCCCGGGCGACGACGGCGAAGGCGCGGATCAGGTAATCCAGGCCCTTGTTGGAATCGATTCGGCTCAACGCAAACACGTATTGCTCCGGCACATCGAGGCTGCGTTCGCGCTCATCGTCCCGGAGGGGCCGGAACCGCCGCGTGTCGACACCCGGCGGGATGATCACGAGGTCCCGGCTCTCGAAGTCGTAGAGCCGCTTGTAGGTTTCCCTGCCGTCGATCGTGGTGACCGTCTGGGCGGTCGCGCTCCTGAAAATCTTGTTTTCCCAATGGATCCTTTCCTCGAACTTGAAGAGCCGTTCCATCTCGGCGGGGTCGCCGCCCATCTGTTCTCGCTTCCACGCGCCCAGCGAGTGAGCCGTATGCACGAACGGAATGCCCAGGCGCCGGGACAGGTTCATGGCGACATAACCGGCGTCCCAGTAGTGCGAGTGCAGCAGGTCGTATTCGAGGTTCTCGTGCGCCATGTAGGCCTGCACGTTGGCCGTCATCTCGTCGAGGTGGGGAAACAGGTCCTCCTTGCGGACGAAGTCGTCGCCGTCGCACGGAATCCGTATGACGCGCACGTCGTTGTTTACCTCTGCCACTTCCGCGCGGCCGCCGAAACGCCTCGTGTAGATATCGACCTTTATATCCAGTTCGGCGAGGTGCTTCGATAGCTCAAGCACGTAGGTAACCTGGCCGCCCGTATCCGTCGCGCCGAGGATGGGCTCCGGGTCGAAGTAGCCGTGCACGCTGAGCATGGCGATTCGCCGTATCCGTGCCATTCGCGCTCCCTCCCTCTAGCTTTGGTCCCTGTCCAGGTCGACCGGCATCACGGAGAAGTCGCTTTTCACCACGATGTGCGCCATCGTCTTGTGTTTTGCGATGATCTTGTGCTCTAGCTCGAGAACTTGTTCTGAGAATTCGTCGATCGCTTCCCGGCTTCGCTGCTTGCGATCGTCGATCGTTTCCTTGTAGCTGCGGTCGATGAACACGCGCCAGTCGACGTTCTTCAACAGGCTCGTGTAAGTGCCATCGACGACGGCGACCTCGAAGGCCGCCGGATCGATGGTCTCGCGGGTGATGCGGTTTTCGTAGAAAACGACGAGTGGTTTCTCGAGGCGCTTTTGCGGCACGCGTTTGAAATGGCCGAGGTGTTCGTCGAGAAGTCTGAGGTTCACTTCGCCCAGGCCCACCCGTTTGAGGCTTCGCTTGCGCGTCTCCTCGTTCGTCCTCGGCGGGTAGAAGAAATAGTCATCCTGCTGAAACATGATTGCAGGCGTGCCCCTCGACTCGAAAAAACGCACGAGTTCGAAGGCGATCTCGGTCTTGCCGCTCCCCGACTCGCCGGCGATGGCGATGACGGCGCGCGGGCCGACGCGTCCGTCGAAAATCGCGAAAAGATCCTCGGCAGCGGTGGTCTGGAACGGTTTGGGGATGACGCGGTCGCCGATCATGATGCCAGTATACACTTGCAAATTTCGGGCACAACGGCCAAAATCGTGGAGCCTTTGGAGTTGAAAATTATGGCCAGAAACAGAAACCAGGAAGTTTTCGGTATCTTCCTCGCCGTTCTGGGGCTGCTTTTTCTACTTGTGAACAACAAGCTGCTCTGGTTCGGCTGGGAGGCGTTGTGGCCGACGATCCCGTTCTTGATCGGCCTGTTCCTGCTTAGAATCTTCGCCGCGCGCCGCAAACCGAGACAGCTCTTTCTCGGCTCTTTTCTCGTCCAGTTCGGGCTGTTCTTCTTCGTGTTTTCCTCCGGGATTGCCCAGTGGGAATCCATGGAGACCCTCTGGCCGACGATCACCCTCATGACCGGCATCTCGCTGCTGGCCGTCTCGGGTGTGGTCGAGCCGGCCTCCTCGCCCCTGGTGATCGGTCTCTTCTTCGTCATCTTTTCCATCGTCAGCTATTTCAGCGCCAGCGGGGCCATCGGTTCGAGGTTGTCCGAACCGTTCGTCCGCGTGTGGCCGCTCGCGCTAGTGGCCGCCGGTGTCCTGGTTTTCCTGCGGGCGAGGGGCGGCATTCATCCGGTGAAGGATGACACGGACGCGACGGGCGACGGGCCCGGTGCCGATTTCGATTAGTCTCTGGAAAAAAGGAAGCTACGCGCTCGCGCGGCAGAATTCCAGGTAGCGGTGGATCTGGGCCCCGGAATACGCCTCGAGGTCGTGAAGGATCATCTCGAGCATGCGTTTCGCCTCGCTGCTCTCAAAACGCGCGAGCGATCCGCCGGCGCGGTCGAGGTGCTTGTCGATCTCGATCTTGGCCTGCCGGAAACCGCCGTGCTCTTCGCACAGCATGATGATCTGCTTTTCGTCGTCCCGTGTAAAATCCCCCCCGCGAATCAGCTCGATCAGGCGTTCCCTGTACCCGTCCTCGAGACCGGCCAGGGCCCGGATCACGGGCAACGCGAAGTACCCGTTCTTGAGGTCGCAGTCCATGGAGTCATGCGGAACGTTTAGCATGTCGTCGAGGTCGTCGATCATCTGGAAGGCCATCCCCATGTTCCAACCGAAGTGCCCCATCAGGTCAGCCAACTCCGTATGCCCCTCCATACCCCCTACCTTGCAGCTCAGCGCGAAGAGCGATGCACTCTTCTCGGAGATAATCTCGTAGTAGGCGGCCTCGTTCATCTCGAAGTCAAACTTGTGCCGGGTCTCGCGGCTCTCGCCGCTCACCAGCACCTGGATCGTACGCAGGAATTCCGGCATCGTGTGATGAAGGCCGCTGCGCTGGACCAGCAGCAGCGCCTCGGCCAGCGCGTAGTCGCCGGCGAGTACCGAGACGTAGTTACCGTACTTGGCGCGGGCGCTGAGCTTGAGCCGGCGGGATTCGACTTCGTCGATGACGTCGTCGTGGAACAGGGTCGCCAGGTGTATGAGTTCCACGGCGGCGGCGAGTTCGATGAGCGACGTCGCCACCTCGCCCCTTCGCGCGCCGGTGGGGACCATCGACGATAGAATCAGCAGCGCGGGGCGCAAACGCTTGCCCCCGTTGCGGAAACTCTCGGCGGCGATTCTCGCCTCACGTATGCTGCTCGCCCCCAGCACGTCGAGCACCATGTCATCACAGCGATCGATGACCGACTTCATCGACTCGTACTTTCTGAGCACTTGCAACATGGCAGCGACCGACCTCTACGATCGAGACGTTTTGAGCGGCTGGTCCGGCCGCGAGTCCGAGGGAGCCTCTCCGATGAACGAATCGAAGATGTCCTCGATGATTTCCATCAATTGTCTGAGCTTGTGCAGGCGCTGGGTGTCGACGGCGGCGAGCCGATCCGGGCCGGCGTCGACCGCGGCCGCGCCGCCGGCCTGGTCGGCTGCCCGAATGGCGTCTCGTACGATGCTGAGCGCGGGGTCCAGCTCGCGGCGCTTTTTTTCACCGGCCAGGCGGCGCGCGACCCGCGCCACGTCTTCCTCTGCGGTGTAGTAGTCCTTGCGGTCGCCCGGGACGATGACTTTCTTGACCACGCCCAGGTCCTGAAGCCCACGCACGTTGACGCTTATATTGCTGCGGCTGATCTTGAGGCGGTGCGACATGTCCTCCAGGGACAGCGGCCGCGGGCTGAGGTAGAGCAGCGCCTGGATCTCGGCCATGACCTTGCCCACGCCCCAGCAGGTGCCCATCCGCCCCCATCCCTCGATCAGTATGCCGAGGGGGTCTGGAGAATTATCCCGCGCTCGAATCATTCGTATCTACTTTAGATAAAGGTGATTACAGTGATTTCTGAACGTGCTGAATGAGTAGAACACAGGGCTCGCGGGGGTGTCAAGCGGTTTTGCGCTCGGCCGGCGCGGACGTGGCCACAGTGCGTAGTGAGCCACCCGGCAGGGGGGCTCTAGCTGTCGAGAAGGCGTTTGGCGGTGACGAACCGGTGCTTGAAATAGACGTTGTCGAGCTCGTCGATGCGCACTTGCCTGGCGCCGGTGGATGCGTGAATGAACCTGCCGCCACCGATGTAGATCCCGACGTGGGTTACGGGCCTGCGGCCAGAGGTCTTGAAGAAAACCAGATCGGCGGGTTTCATGTGGGAGCGATCGATGGGCGTTCCGACCCGGCTTTGGTCGAGGGATGTCCGCGGCAGGCGGATGTCGAACCGCCGGAAGACGGTCATGACGAGGCCGGAACAATCGAACCCTGCCCGGCTCTCGCCGCCCATTCGATAGGGTGAACCGACAAACGTCCTCGCGAATTGGACGATTTCGTTGCGCTTTGGCTCCGGTGGGGCCGCCTCGGGCGGGCCCGGACGGTACCTCGGTGCGCTGCTGCACGAGGCAAGCAAGAGGAGAGCCGCCGACGGGACGATCCACCCTTTCCGGCTGCGGGGTTTGAAGTTGCGGGGGATTTTCCAGTTCTGTATCCGGCGCATGGCCTCACCTTTGCAAGGGGCGGTTGGGTTTCTGTCCCAGCCCTATCGCAAGTAGCATGCCTTTGATGAAAGTCAAGGGCCAGACGGTTGACAGAAGCCGTTACAATCACTATAGCTGTAGTAGAGCCGGGCAGGGAAGACGTACCGAGGGAGATTCTCCATGTCATACAAGATCGACCGCGCCGCCGTGCTGGGGGCCGGTGTCATGGGCGCCACGCTGGCCGCCCACCTCGCCAACGTGGGTATCCCCACGTTGCTGCTCGATATCGTACCGCCGGAGGGAAGCGGTGTTGGTGGCGACAAGTCGTCACGCGAATACCGGGACGCTTTCGCGAGGAACGGGCTGGCGAAAACACTCAAGTCCAAACCCGCCGCGTTCTACACCGATGACAAGGCGCGCCTCGTAACGCCGGGCAACATCGAGGATGACCTCGACAAGCTCAAAGACGTCGACTGGGTCCTGGAGGCGGTCACAGAGAAGCTCGATATCAAGGAATCGCTGTTTACCCGCATCGGGCCCTACCTCGGCGACCAGGCAATCCTGGCCTCGAACACGTCGGGCCTGTCGGTAAACGACATGGCGGCCGTGCTCGACGCTCCGCTGAGGAAGCGTTTTCTCGTCACCCATTTCTTCAATCCTCCCCGCTACATGTATCTCTTGGAAATCGTTCCCAACGACGCCACAGATCCCGCCGTGCTCGAATTCATGACCCGGGCCGGCGAACAAATACTGGGTAAGGGTGTCGTGCTGGCCAAGGACACGCCGAACTTCATCGCCAACCGCATCGGCGCCTACTCGATGGCGGTGACCCTGCGCATGATGGTCGACGAGGGATACACCGTCGAAGAAGTGGACGCGCTGACCGGGCCGGTGATCGGGCGCCCGAAGAGCGCCTCGCTACGCACCGCGGACCTCGTCGGGCTCGACACCTTCGTGCACGCCAGCCGTACCGTGTACGACGGCGCGCCGGACGACGAGCAGAGGGACCTTTTTCAACTCCCGGACGTCATCCAGCGGATGGTCGAGGAGGGCTACCTCGGCGAAAAAACGGGGAAGGGTTTCTACAAGAAGGTCAAGAAGGACGGCAAGACGGAAATCCTGTCCCTGGACCTGGAGAAGTTCGATTACCGGCCGCGCGAGCGGGCCTCGTTTCCATCCGTGCAAATGGCCAAAGCGATGGACGATACGACCGGGCGCATCAAGGCCGTCATCGCGGGCAAGGACCGAGGCGCCGAGTTCGTGTGGCGGGTGCTCTCGGAGACCCTGGTCTACTCGGCCAACCGTCTCGGTGAAATCGCCGGCGACATCGTGCAGATCGACAACGCCATGAAGTGGGGGTTCAACTGGGTGCAGGGACCGTTCGAGCTTTGGGACGCGCTGGGTGTCGACAAGGTGGCCGCGCGACTGGAGAAGGAAGGCCGGGCCGTGCCGGCGGTCGTGACCGAAGTCCTGGCGGGCGAGGTTAAGAGTTTTTACGGCCGGGGTGACGATTCCAAACGCACGTTCTTCGCGCCCGGCGCAGGTCACCGGGATTTTCCAGCGAGGGAAGCGGTGGTCGACCTGGCGCACATCAAGACGGCGAACAACGTCATCAAGAAGAACTCGGGCGCGAGTCTCGTCGATATCGGCGACGGCGCGGTTTGTCTGGAGTTTCATTCGAAGATGAACGCCATCGGCGGGGATATCGTGTCGATGATCCAGGCGGCGGTCAAAGAGGTGGAGGCGAATCACGAGGCGCTCGTCATCGGCAACCAGGGGACGAACTTCTCCGTCGGCGCCAACATCATGCTGCTGCTGCTCGAGGCGCAGGAGGGCAACTGGGAAGACATCGACCTGATGGTGAGGGCGTTTCAAAAGGCGAACATGGCGTTGAAGTACTGCAAGCGCCCGGTGGTGGCCGCACCCTTCGGCATGACGCTCGGCGGCGGCTGCGAAGTGTGCCTGGGAGCGGGGCATATCTATGCGTCCGCGGAAACCTACATCGGCCTCGTGGAGCTCGGCGTCGGGCTGGTGCCGGCGGGGGGCGGCTGTAAGGAAATGCTGATGCGGCAGCTCGAAGGACGGCCGAACGTCGAGGGCGCCGACCTGTTTCCGTTCGTGCGCGCGGCGTTCGAGACCGTGGGCATGGCGCGGGTCGCGACCAGCGCCGGCGAGGCGAAGCAGTTGGGTTTCCTGCGCCGCTCGGACGGTATCGCCGTCAACCCTCATCGCCTGCTGCAGTATGCCAAGGCCATGGCGCTGGGGCTCGCCGCGCAAGGTTATCGTCCGCCCGACCCGACGGTGCCGGTTCCCGTAGTGGGGGAGAGCGGAATCGCCTCCATCAAGACGCATCTCTACATGCTCAAGGAAGGAAAGTTTATCAGCGACTACGACGCCTACCTCGGCGGCGAGCTCGCGACCATCCTCTGCGGCGGACGGGTGGCCACGGGGACGATCGTGCCGGAGCAACACATCCTCGATCTCGAACGCGAGGTGTTCCTGAGGCTGTGCGGTCAGCGTAAATCGCTGGAACGCATACAGCACATGCTAAAAAAGGGCAAGCCGCTCCGGAACTAGGCAAGCGTCGCGCGGTCCGATGCGGGTGGCAGCGAACGGGCGCCCGGCCGCGCGCTGGCTTCGAGCACGGACGGGCGGTTCGCGGACAGGACCCGCATCGGGCCGAGGCCGACTCGTTCTCGCGAACGGTCCCGTCAAGTGCCCGGCGGGGCACAACAGAAGGAAGGAACCCATGGCCGATGCATTTATTCTCTCCGCCGTGCGGACGCCGGTGGGCCGCGCGTTCAAGGGTACGCTGCGCCAGGTGCGCCCCGACGACATGGCGGCTACGGTCATTACCGAAGCGCTCTCCCGTGTAAAGGGGGTAGACGCCTCCGCCGTCGACGACGTCGTGCTGGGTTGTGCGATGCCCGAGGCCGAGCAGGGGCTGAACATCGCGCGCATGGCGTCCCTGCAGGCGGGCCTGCCGGTAGAGGTTTCGGCGCTGACCCTCAACCGCTTTTGTGCCTCCGGGCTCGAGGCGATCAACTACGCTGCTTCGCGGGTCAAACTGGGCGAGGCGGACCTGGTGGTCGCCGGGGGCGTCGAGTCCATGAGCATGATCCCGATGGGCGGCAACAAAGTCGCGCCCAACATCCGCATCGTCGATTCCCATCCCGAATTCTATATCAGCATGGGGCTGACCGCCGAGCGAGTGGCTGCCCGCTACGAGGTGACGCGGGAATCCCAGGACCGGTTCGCGCTCCACAGCCACGAGAAGGCGGTAGCGGCCATCGAAGCGGGCCGGTTCGGGGAAGAGCTGGTTCCGGTCACCGTTCGCACGCCCGTCCTGGGAGCGCGGGGCAAAGTCGAGGTGCAAGAAAGCGCCTTCGAAATCGACGAATGCCCGCGGGCGGACACGACGCTCGAGGCCCTCTCTGGCCTGAAACCTGCATTCATGATGGACGGCACGGTGACGGCGGGCAATTCGTCGCCCATGAACGACGGGGCCAGCGCCCTGGTTCTGGCCAGTGCGAAAATGATGAAGAAACTGGGAGTTACACCGCTGGGCAAATTTGTCGCCTACGCGACGGCGGGGGTCGACCCCGAGGTCATGGGCATCGGGCCCACAATCGCCGTGCCCAAGGTCTTGAAAAAGGCGCGCCTGGCGCTGGAGGATATCGGCCTCGTCGAACTTAATGAGGCGTTCGCATCGCAAAGTGTTTATGTTGTAGATACGCTGGGTATCCCGGCGGACCGGGTGAACGTAAACGGCGGCGCCATCGCACTGGGGCATCCCCTGGGGTGCTCGGGCGCCAAGCTGACGGCGACGATCCTCTACGAGATGAGGCGTCGCAAGGAAAGATACGGTCTCGTAACCATGTGCGTAGGCGGGGGAATGGGTGCGGCCGGTATCGTCGAACGCGTCGAATAGTCGGCGATCGGCGCGCGGGTGACGCCGCTTCGAGCGGCACCGCGAGCATTTCGAGCAAGGAGTCATGATATGGCGATCGACGTAGGCAAGAAGGGCGGAACCTTTTTAATCACCGAGACGGACCCCGAGAGCATCTTCAGCCCGGAGGATTTCACCGAGGAGCAGAAGATGTTCGCGAAGACCGCCGAAGATTTTCTGCAAAATGAGATCATCACCAACCTGGAGAAAACCGAGGCCAAAGAGGAAGGCGCCATGGCGAGCCTTCTGAAGAAGGCCGGTGAGCTGGGCCTGTTGATGATCGACATCCCGGAGAAGTACGGCGGCCTCGAGCTGGACAAGGCCACGTCGATGTTAGTTACCGAGATCATCTCCAAGGGTGGGGCGTTTGCGACCACGTTCGGCGGCCACACCGGTATCGGCACGCTGCCGATCGTTTATTTTGGAACCGACGAGCAGAAGCAGAAATACCTGCCGCGCCTCGCCAACGCCGAGATCATCAGCGCCTACGCGCTGACCGAGGCCGGTAGCGGTTCCGACGCCCTGGCCGCGAAGTCGCGCGCCGACCTCTCGGAGGACGGCAAGCACTGGGTGTTAAACGGCGACAAGACGTTTATCTCCAACGGCACCTTTGCGGACGTCTTTATCGTTTTTGCCAAGATCGGCGGCGAGGAGTTCTCCTGTTTTATCGTCGAGAAGGATTACAAGGGTCTCACGGTCGGTCCCGAGGAAAAGAAGCTCGGTATCCGCGGCTCCTCCACGGTCGGGCTCTTCCTGGACAATGTGAAGGTCCCGGTCGAGAACCTGCTCGGCGAGCGCGGAAAGGGGCACCGGATCGCATTCAATATCCTCAACGTGGGGCGCTTCAAGCTGGGAGTGGGCTGCGTCGGAGGCGCCAAGCTGGCGCTGGACGATTCGATCAAGTATGCCAGGGAGCGCCGCCAGTTCGGGCAGCCGATCGCCTCGTTCGGCATGATCCAGAACAAGATCGCCAACATGGCGACCTACATCTACGTGGTGGACAGCATGTCGTACCGCACGGCGGGGCTGCTCGACGAGATCCTGCTGCCGATCGACAAGAACGCCGCGAACGCCGCGGAGTTGACCATGAAAGGGATCGAGGAGTACGCCACCGAGTGCTCGATCATGAAGGTCAAGGGCAGCGAGATGCTCGACTACGTGGTCGACGAGACGGTGCAGATATACGGCGGCTACGGTTACATCGAGGAGTATCCGGCCGAGCGCTACTACCGGGACGCGCGCATCGCGCGCATCTACGAGGGCACCAACGAGATCAACCGCATGCTCATTCCGGGCATGCTCCTCAAGAAGGCGATGAAGGGCGAGCTGCCGCTCCTCGAAGCGGCCAAGAAGCTCCAGGGCGAGCTTTTGGAAATGCCCTCGATGGATATGGACGAGGACGGCGGGCTGCTGGCCGGGGAGGCCAGGCTCATCCAGAACGTCAAGAAGGTCGTGCTGATGACGGTCGGTCTCGCCGCCCAGAAGTACATGAAGAAACTCCAGGACCAGCAAGGAGTCCTCGGTGGGCTCGCCGACATCATCATCGAAGCGTACAGCATGGAATCGGCGATGCTGAGGACGCTCAAGGTCGCGGCTCAGAAGGGTGAAGAAGAGGCGGCGATCATGGTCCAGATGACGAGGCTCTATGTCAACGAAACCATGGGCAAGGTCGATCTGTGGGCACGCGAGGTGCTGGCCGCCTGCTCCGAGGGCGACGAGCTGAGGACCCTGCTGGCGGCGCTACGGCGGCTGACCCGTTATACCCCGATCGACTCGCTGGCGCTACGGCTCGAGATCGCGGATCATTTCATCGCCCGGGAGAAATACGAGGTCTAGCCGACCCGGAACGCGATCGCCCGCTCCGGCCGGGCCCGTCGATGCGGCGGCCGGTCACCCTGAGCCAGATCGTCGAAAAGGTTTGAAAATAAAGGGCTTCCCACGATGCAGGAAGCCCTTTTACATGGACCAATGGCTCTCTTGCGCGGCTAAGCAGCAGCGCTCATTTCAATAAAACCATTTTCCGCGTCCCTGTAAAGCCCTCCGTTACCAGACGGTAGAAATAGACCCCGCTGGAAACCACCTGGCCGGCGTTGTTGCGGCCGTCCCAGGTTGCCTCGAACCCACCCGCCCGGGGTGCCCGCACGTCGTTGACCAGCGTTCGCACCAACTGCCCCGCCGCGTTGTAGACGCGGAGCGATACGTGGCCGCGGTCCTTTATCGCATAGCGGATCGTTGTCACCGGGTTGAACGGGTTGGGGTAATTGGGTTCGAGCCGGTTGACCAGTTGCGGTGATTCGTCAAACCCGGTTGGGATGGTAAGGGGCCCGGCTTGCATGAATATGAGAATGTTCTCCAGGTGCGTCACACGCGCCGGGACCGCCCCCGGTGGACCGACGTCACGGATGTAGTGATAACTATAACCGGACAGAACGAAACGCGCGTTACTGCCCGCCGAGTTCGGCGTCGTCTGGCTCAGGACGTAGGTCTTGCCGGTCAAGAGGTTGTTGTACTCGGCGACGGACAGCCCCGTGGCGCTCAAGAGATCAAAGTCATTGATCAACGCGCAACCGCCGTAGACCACCAGCTGTTCCGAATCCGCGCTGCCAATCGCTCCCACGGCATCCAGCGTTGGAGAAATGGGCTCGCCCGCGGCCCGGTGGTCCCCGGCCGGCGCCGCCGGGTCGAGGTTGAACTCCATGTAGATCGACCTCATGTTGACGGCGGCGGTGCCGGTGAGAACGGTCGCCCAGTCGTAGGCGCCGTCGTCGGCACTATAATAGACGCCCGGATTGTTCGTGTGCGAATCGATGAACTGGAAGAGCAGCGAGAAGTCGGGCGACTTGTCCGAGCTGCCGCCCCCCGCTTGCCAGCCGCCGTCGTTAATGAGGTTGGAGGACAGGTCACCGCTGTTCCAGATGATCGTTCTGTATGGACCCATGATCTGGGTCGCCACGTTCTGAACGCGAGCACCGAGGCTGTTGGAGACACCGGAGGAGGGCCCGAGGACGTCGTAGCGGTCTACGCGATCGCGGATCTGCAACCAGTCGAACGCCGTGTCGAAAAAGAGCTGGGCCGGGCCACCCCGGTCGTCCGTATCGTCCACGTAGAGGAGGTCACCGCCCCGGGCGTTGCCGCCGGCGGGAAGGATCGTGAACTCCATGGGGCTGCCCGCGGCCTCGTTGATGTCCGGCGTGATGTTGTTCGAGCCCTGGCCGTCGAGCGTCCGGTGAAAGTACGCGGCATTCCCCGCGCCGTCATCGCCGCCGAAAAAGTAGCAGACGGTGTCACCCGGCGTGAAGAGGTTGTCATTGAGATCGATCGAGAACCGGTCGGCCACCGGGACGCCGGCGCTTGTAAAGGCGGTATCCATCCGGAACTGGTACCACTGCGCACCGGCGAGCACGGGGCTGGCGACCAGCGGCCAGCGCCTGCCGCCCGCCGCGGCCAGGCCCGCGCGGGTCTCCGGCGCCTGGATATCGGCACCGGCCTTGCCGGCCTGTCCCTGGGGCCACACGGCCACATAGCAGTAGCCCGCCGGGCCTTCTCCCGTGAACGGATCCGTACCGACGTTCGTGATGTCCATCGTCACCGAGTCGCCGGGTTGAATGGTCGGACTATTCGTCGGGGCTATATCGTTCGCGGCATCCGCGCGCGCCGTACCGGTCAGCGTGCCGTCTTCGGCGAAGTTATCCTGGAAGAGATCGATATGCCGCACATAGAACTCGGGTCCCAGCACGTTGATGCGTTTGACGTGGACTTCGTCGTAGAGTGGTGCGTGGCTGTGGCAGCTACCGGTACCGAAGACGTTACACCAGACGGGGCACATATCCACCACACCCAGCGCAATCTGGATCTGCTCGGCGGCGGGGTCGATGTGAACACCAACGCGGCGAGAGACCCGGCGCCATCCATTGGCAAAAGGACCGAAGAATACAAAATTGTCCCACTGCCAGGGACCCGGACAACCCCCGATCCAGGAGCGCACGAACCACGAGTCCCGCAACAACATGTTCTGGTCGAAGTCCAGGTACCGCAGGTACTCCAGGCGAACCTCGTTTCCGGCGCCGGCGTACGGGATGAGCGGTGACCAGATTTCATTGCTGATGTAGACCCCGTCCTTCTCGAAAGGAATCGCACCCTGCTCGGGGTGAGGGTCGGGGACTGCACAGGCATAGTTGGTGCTGGCCGGGTCGTCGAAAAATCCCCAGAAATAGCTCAAATTCGCAAAGCAGGCATCCCGGTCCTGCAGAACCGCCACGCCCGGGTAGAGCGCAGCGAAGTCCCCGAACGGCGCCGGCACGGTCCCGGTCCAGACGCCGTCGGTATGATCCCCTGTAGCAGCCGCTTCGAAGTCCGAGAAAAGCAGGCCGTTGCTGACACCGCCGGAGAACGTCTCGATCGAGATACTATCGAGCAGTATCGCCCCGTCGGTGGGCCACATACCGTCTTCATCCGACCACGCGCCATCGGACGTGAATACAAATCGGAGGTCTACAGAGCTCAAACCGCCGATGACGAACATCTCCACGAGCGACAACGGGCCGCCGTCGTAGACACTCGCGCGGTACGTGAGACCCTGCCCCACGGGCAAGTCTTGCCAACTCGCACCGCCGTCACCGGAATATTCCAGCACGGTGCCGTCGTACCCCGGCTCGGCTTCCCAGAAGACCTTGTAGCCGATGCGAACGCTGTCGCCGGACAGCGTAGCCGTTGCCAGCTGCTGGTCCCAGTTGTTACCGTAGCCGGGCAGCGTCGCCCAACTGCAGAATGGCGCGCTGCTGCTGGCCGGTGCGCCACACCACATCGACTGGCTGCCCTCGAGCGGCACCAGCTTGCCACTGGTACCGCCGGTCAGCTCGGTGCCGTTGGCTACATGGAACATGATCCCCAACTGCGAGGTCCGGTCGTGACTGGTCCAGCCCTGCGGGTCGGCGGCGCCCATGGAGTCAAAACTGTACCAGCCGAGGTTGAATGTGTCGCTCGCCACGGTGGAAAGCCTCGGCGCCGGCAACCGCCGTTGGATATCCGGCGGGAGATTCTCCTGGACCGGTGGAGAATAAAACCGTGGGGTCTCCCGGGGTTCAATGTTCTTTGCGTACGAGCCCATGGCAAGTAGCGCAACGAGAAGGCAACAGCACAGGGAATACGAGAAGAACCGTTTCATAACACACTCCCTTGCCAGAGCGGGTCGGACACATTCCCGGACGTACCGGGTAACTGTTACGAACGCACCGTGGACTCCTACGAGCCCTCAGCCCTCACTTCAAGAGCACCATCTTCCTTGTTTGCGAGAATCCTCCGGCCACCATCTTGTAGAAGTAGACCCCACTCGATACGAATTGGCCGGCGTTGTTGCGGCCGTCCCAGGTCGTTTCGAACCCGCCCGCTAGGGGTGTTTGCACTTCGTTTACCAGGGTTCGTACCAACTGCCCCGCCGCGTTATAGATGCGAAGCGATACGTGGCCGCGTTCCTTTATCGCATAGCGGATCGTGGTCACCGGGTTGAACGGGTTGGGGTAGTTGGGTTCGAGCCGGTTGACCAGCGACGGGATATCGTCGATTCCCGACCCGATCACCACAAGGTTTTGAAGCCATTCCAGCACGTGCTGCAAGTGCGTGATGCGGGCGAGTACCGTTCCGGGAACGCCGGTGTCGCGGATGTAATGATAGCTGAACCCCGACAGGACCACCCGCGCGGTCGAGCCGCCGGAATTGGGCGTGCTATTGCTCAAGACGTAGGTCTTGCCCGTTGCCAGGTCGCTGAACTCGGCCACCGAAGATCCGGCCGGCACCAGCAGGTCGAAATCATTGATCACCGGGCACCCGCCGTATGCGACGAGCTGATCGCTGGTAGCGCTGCCGATCGGGCCCACGGCATCCAGCGTCGGCGAGATGGGCTCGCCGGCGGTGACGTGGCTGCCATCCGGTGCGGCGGGGTCCAGGTTGAAGTTCATATAGGTCGAGCGCGTATTAACGGCGGCGAGGCCCGTCAGCGCCGCCCAGTCGGACGCGACGTCGTCCCCGCTGACGTAGAGACCCGGGTTGTTGGAATGCGTGTCCAGGAACTGGAAGAGAAGGGCGTAGTCGTCCGCTTTCTCCGGGCTGCCGCCACCGTTGGGGGCGCCACCGTCGCCGAGCAGGCCGGTGGAGAGGTCGCCCGAGTTCCAGATGATCGTCCGGTAGGGCGCCATGATCTGGCCGGCGACATTTGCAACGCGCGAGGCGAGGCTGTTGCCCACGGCCGACGCCGGTGCCAGAACGTCGTATCGATCGACGAGCGACAGGTTGCCGACCGAACCGAACTGACTGAAGGCCGTATCGAAGAACATCTGTGCCGGACCCCCGCGGTCGTCCGTGTCATCCACGTAGAGAATGCTTCCGCCCCGCAGCCAGCCGCCAGCCGGCAGGATGGTAAACTCCATCGGGCTGTTCAGAGCCTCCGCCTGGTCGCCGGTCAGAAAATCGTCTCCCTGGCCGTTCATCCGCCGCGAAAAATAGTTCGTCTGCAAGGCCGTGTTCTCCGCAGCCAGCACGTAGAGGATCGTGTCTCCCGGCGTGAACACGCCGTCGTTGAGATCGAAACAGAAGCGATCCGACATCGGAAACCCTGAACTCGTGAACGCAGTATCCATACGGAAGCAATACCACTGCACGCCGCCCTGCAGCAGGCTGTCCACCAGGGGATAGCGCTTGCCGGCGGTGCGGCTTTCGGGCGCCTCGAGGTTGGCCCCCGACTTGCCCGGCTGGTTGGGGGGCAGGACGGTGGCATACACGTACGCGGCGGGTCCGACACCGGTAAAGGCGTCGGTGCCCAGCCCGGCTTCCGGATCGTTCAGCGTGATGGTGATGGAATCTCCGGGTAGAATCGCCGGATTGTTCGACGGCATGATGTCGTTGGCGGCGTCGGCGCGTGCCGTGCCGGTCGGCGTTCCGTCGTCGGCGAAATTGTCCTGAAAGAGATCGAAGTGGCGCACGATGAACTGCGGCCCATTATCGTCGACGCGGATGACGTGTATGCTGTCCCACAGCGGCGCGTGCCCGTGGCATTGGCCGGTGCCGAAGATGTTGCACCAGAATGCGCACCCGTCCCAGACACGAATCTGAAACTGAAGTTCCAAGGCGCCTGGATCGACGGCGTGGCCCACGCTCCAGGCGCGGGTCAGCCAGGTTTTCTGGTTGCCGTAGATCGTGTGCTCGATCCGTTCCCATCGTTCCGCGCAGCCGGTGACGTACGAGCGCATGTCGAGGCTGTAGAAAATGAGATTGTCGAGGGCCTGGTCGCGGTAGACCTTTTCGACAAAGAAGACCTTGCTGCCGCTGCCCGCAAACGGAATCCGTGGTGACCAGATGGCATTGTCCAGGTAAAGACCCTCGGCGTTGCCGTACGGAACGGCGCCCACGTCCGGCCTTGGGTCCGGCGTGTGGCAGGCGTAGTTGGTGTTCACCGGGTCGTCGAACCAGCCCCAGACGGCGGTGGTGGCGGTAACGCACGGGTCTTCCTGCAGCACGCCGACGCCGGGGTAGAGGTCGGCGAACCTCCCGTAGCTGGGCGACGGCGTCGCCGTCCACACGCCGTCGTCTGTGACCCTCGAGCCCGGCGCCTCACCCTCGAAGTCCTCGAAGTACGACTCCGTCACCGCTCCGCCGCTGTAGCAGTCGACCGAGACGCTGTCGAAGATCACCGCGCCGTCCGTCGGCCACATGCCGTCCTGGTCCGACCACGCGCCGTCGGACGTGAAGTGAAACCGGATCTGCGTTGTGGAGATGCCGACCTGTGCGACGAGACTGTCCACCGTCGCCCCCGTCGAGGGCCAGCCGTCGTAGTATCCCACTCCACCCCGGACAGGGAAGTCGACCCAGTTGCCGGTGGCGTCGTCGAAGTACTCGACCGTGGTCTGGTCGTACCCCGGTTCGGAGTCCCACATCACCTTGTACGAGATGCGGACGCTGTCGCAGCCGGTGAAGATTTTCGAGGTAAAGCGCTGATCCCAGCGGTTGCCGTAGCCGGGGAGCGTCGCCCACCCGCAGAAGGGCTCGGCGGTGGAGGCCGGCGTTCCGCACCACAGGGACTGCGCGCCCTCGAGCACGATCAGCCGGCCGAAATCCCCGCCGTCGAGGTCGGTGGCGTCGGCGACGTGAAAGAACTCGTCCAGTTGCGCGGTGAGATCGGCTGATGTCCACCCCTGCGTGTCCGGCAAGCCGCCGGTGTCGAAGTCGAACCACGCCAGGTGAAAGGTATCCGGCGCGGCCGTAGACAGCATGGGCGATCCCGAGTCACGCAAATCCGGCGGAAGCACCGCCGGTGCGGGCGGCGAGACGAACCGGGGTCTCTCCACCGGCGCGATCTTCTTGGCGCGCGAAAGGCCGGGAATCGCGGTAGCAACAATAACCGAACAAGCAAGCCATAGCAGCACGACCGGTCGAGTCATGACATCTCCCCCAGGGTTCTCCCGGTGGGACAAACCCCGTATTGAAGTCCAGAGCGGCAGCCTTCGTCGAGCCGGCATCCGTGTGTCCCCAGGTCATCGCTGCGAGCGCGAGCAATGACACCATAGCGGTCTTCCGCATCGGGACGTCCCCCCTTCAGACATAACGTGTTCGCAAGCCTGGCGGACGCGCACGCGATCGCACGGCGACTCGCTCGGAGCATGTTTGGGTAAGGTTGCCAGACGGACGCCCGGCGGGGATAAGATCTCAGCAGACGGTGTGCCCTCTAGTGGTGGGTCGGCGTACAGGCACGACTAACGTGCACCCGGCGCTGCAAGTTCGGGCGAATGCCTAACTACCCATCAATAACGGGTCATTATATCATAGAGTTACGCGGGCGGTCAAGTCCAAAGACCTCCGCCCGCGCATCCCCCTATTGCTGCGGCAAAACGCCGCCCATCATCCGCACCACGTCCCGCAGGGCACCCGGCGGCAGCGCCGCCGCGTAGTCCAGCGGCGAAACGTTGGCGCCGATCGCAGCCGCGGTCCCCGGCGCGATCGGCAGCGGCGGTTCGGGGAGCGAGGCCCCGAAGCTGGCATTGATCGTCTTGATAAACTCCCGCGCGACGATGAAATACCCGAGGCTCGACGGGTGCACGCCGTCCAGGCTGAAGACGCCGCCGCTGATGAAGTCGGCCGTGTACTC